>NZ_JBXAPA010000008.1:0-174644 GCF_058803545.1 Agrococcus sp. GW821-FHT14H11 | reverse complement strand
GCTACATCGCCCGATCCATCTTCCGCCAGCTCAACGCCACCATGGCTTGACAGACGACCATAGAAGCGTCGACTCGGCCGCTGCGCGGCCGGCTCGACCGGCGGGGGCACGGCGGCCGTGGTGGTCTCGACTCGGCCGCTGCGCGGCCGGCTCGACCAGCGGGGAAGCTGGCGGGAAGGGAGCGGGCGACGGGAATCGAACCCGCGTAATCAGTTTGGAAGACTGAGGCTCTACCATTGAGCTACGCCCGCGCGCCCCGAGCCGCGTGCCTCGGGACTGCACGAATCTACCGCATCGGCGCCCGCGCATCCGCCCCGATACGCTTCTCGGGTGCAGCGCAGCATCCCAGCAGACCTCATCCTCGGCGGCGCGACCGCCGCCTACCAGATCGAGGGCGCCGCGGCCGAGGACGGCCGCCGCCCGGGCATCTGGGACGCCTTCGCCCGCGTGCCCGGCGCCGTGATCGACGGCCACACCGGCGACGTCGCGTGCGACCACTACCACCGCATGCCCGACGACGTCGCGCTCATGCGCGAGCTGGGCCTGCAGACCTACCGCTTCTCGACCAGCTGGGCGCGCGTGTGCCCCGACGGCGGCACGCCGAACGCGAAGGGCCTCGACTTCTACTCGCGGCTCGTCGACGAGCTGCTGGGCGCCGACATCCTCCCGTGGCTGACGCTCTACCACTGGGATCTCCCGCAGGCGCTCGAGGAGGCCGGCGGCTGGCCCGCGCGCGACACCGCGAGCCGCTTCGTCGACTACGCGCTCGCCGTGCACGAGCGGCTCGGCGACCGCGTGCAGAACTGGACGACGCTCAACGAGCCCTGGTGCTCGTCGTTCCTCTCCTACACGGCCGGCGCGCACGCCCCCGGCCGGCAGAGCGTCGCCGACGGCCTCGCCGCCGGCCACCACCTGCTGCTCGCGCACGGCATGGCGGTGCAGGCGCTCCGCGAGGCCGGCGCCGAGCGGCTCGGCATCACCCTGAACCTCACCGTCGCCGACCCCGTCGACCCCGACAGCGCATCCGATCGCGACGCCGCCCGCCGCATCGACGAGCAGTTCAACCGCTTCTTCATCGACCCGATCCTGCGCGGCAGCTACCCCGAGACGCTGCTCGCCGATGTCGGCCACCTCGGCCTCGACGCCGTGGTGCAGGAGGGCGACCTCGCGATCATCGGCTCGCCGATCGACGTGCTGGGCGTGAACTACTACCACGGCGACGCGTGCTCGTTCGAGCCGCCCGTCGAGTCGCTGCTGCAGGACGCGCCGACCGACCGCGCCGTCGGCAGCCCGTACCCCGCCGCCGACGGCGTGCACATGCACCCGCGCGGCCTGCCCACGACGACCATGGGCTGGGAGGTGCAGCCCGAGGGGCTCACGCGGCTGCTGCGCCGCGTGCACGAGGAGTACGCGGGGCCCAAGGGCGTCGAGATCTGGGTGACCGAGAACGGCGCCGCCTACGACGACGAGGTGGTGACGGATGCGGCGACCGGCGAGGCGCGGATCCACGACGCCGAGCGGGTCGAGTTCCTGCGCGCGCACGTGGGCGCGATCCTCGACGCCATCGACGCCGGCGTGCCCGTCAAGGGCTACATGTACTGGTCGCTGCTCGACAACTACGAGTGGGCGTGGGGCTACCACAAGCGCTTCGGCATCGTGCGGGTCGACTACGACACGCAGGAGCGCACGGTGAAGGACTCCGGGCTCGAGCTCGCGCGGATGATCCGCGAGCGGACGCTGTAGCGGCGACCGCTCGAGAACGCGACCCGTCCGCACTGGGCGGTCGGCTGGCCGGCCCGCGCGTCATGTCGCGCTCAACTCGATAGACTTCCCCGTCGAACGGGAGCGATCCCGACGGGGCGTAGCTCAGCTTGGCTAGAGCGCCCGCTTTGGGGGCGGGAGGTCGCAGGTTCGAATCCTGTCGCCCCGACGTGGGTTCGGCGATGGAGGGGCGGCGCACGCTGCTCGTCGGCTGCGGCCAGGTCGGCACCCGCCTCGGCCTGCGCCTCGTCGCGGGCGGCGGCGAGGCCGTCGCGCTCCGCCGCCGCACCGAGGCGCTGCCCGCAGCGCTGTCGCCGCTCGCCGTCGACCTCGGCGAGCCGGTGCCTCGCGGGCTGCTGCCGGAGGTCGACGCGATGGTCGTGACGCTGCCTCCCGGCCCCGACGACGACGCCTACGTGCGCGCGCTGCAGCACCTCGCCGACGCGCTGCCGGAGCCGCCACGACGCGTGGTGCTCGTCTCCTCGACGCGCGTGCTCGAGGGCCTCGCCGGCGCGGAGGTGCGCACGGAGGCGGATGCGCCCGTACCGGTCTCGGCGCGCGCCAGGGCGCTGCTCGACGGCGAGCGCGTCGCCCGCGAGCGGCTCGGCGCGCTCGTCGTGCGTCCCGCGGGCATCTACGGCCCAGGCCGCGAGCGGCTCGTGCGCACGGTGGTCGAGCGCACCCCCGTGCAGCACGCGCAGCGCACCAATCGCATCCACGAGACCGACCTCGTGCGCGCCCTCGAGGCGATGCTGTCGGCCGACGACCCGCCGCATCTGCTGCACGCGGTCGACCGGCGACCGGCGCCGCTCGGCGAGGTGGTCGGCTGGATCGCCGCGCGGCTGGGCGTCGAGCCGCCGCCGCGCATCCTGCCGGAGGTCGCCGGCGGCACGGTGCTCGCGGGCGACCGGCTGCTGGCGCTCCTCGGCGACCTGCGGTTCCCCTCCTTCGAGGAGGGCTACGGCGCGATGCTCGACGCCCGCGCGGGCGGGAGTCAGGCCTCCGGGATCGCGATGCCGTAGGCCTCGCGCGTGCCTCGCCGAGCGCCGACACCTCGCGCTGCTGGAAGTACGGGTGCACCTCGATCTGGTTGACGGCAGGCACCACATCGGTCTCGGCGAGGAGGCGCTGCAGGTCGTCGACCATGAAGTTGCTTACGCCGATCGCGCGCACCCGGCCGTCGGCGAGCAGCCGCTCGAGCGCCCGATAGGCCTGCAGGGTGCGGTCGAACTCGCCCGTGAGGGGCTGGTGGAGGATCAGCAGGTCGAGACGAAGGTGTGGATCAGCGACTACGGCTTCGACGAGACGCTCCACGCCTTCGAGAAGGCGAGCGGCAAGCTCGGGCTCGAGACGAGGTCGACGCCGCTGCGGAGGGTGATGGTCTCGACGGTCATGCCCTCGACGGTACGGCGACGAGGCGCGGGCAGGGAGGCCTGGGGGTACCGGGCTCGGGCCTCCACCCGTCACCAACGCGATGCCCGCCCGACACGCGGCCGAAACGACGGCGCGGGAACCTGGTCGCGGGGAGGTGCGGCATGGACGGGCTCGAGGTGACGGTGCTGCTGGGCGTCGCCGTGCTCGCGGGCATGCTCGTGGCGCCCCGGCTGCGGATCGCCGCGCCGCTCCTGCTCGTCGTCGTCGGGCTGCTGCTCGGGCTCCTGCCCGAGCTGCGCGAGATCCAGCTGCCGCCCGAGACGATGCTGCTGGTGTTCCTGCCGGTGATGCTCTTCTGGGAGAGCCTGACCACGTCGCTGCGCTCGATCTGGCGCGACCTGCGCGGCATCGTGCTCGCCAGCACCCTGCTGGTCGTCGTCACGGCGTTCGCGGTCGCCGGCATCGCGCACCTGTTCGGCGTGCCGTGGGACGTGGCGCTGCTGCTCGGCGCGGCGCTCGCGCCGCCCGACGCGACGGCTGTCTCGGCGCTCGGTCGCGCCCTGCCGCGCCGCAACTTCATGCTGCTGAAGGCCGAGAGCCTCACGAACGACGGCACGGCGCTCGTCGTCTACGCCATCGCGGCTGCCGTCGCGGTGGGCGGCAGGCTGACGCCGCTCGAGATCACGGGCATGGTGGTGCAGTCGTACCTCGGCGGTGCCGCCGCCGGCTTCGCCGTCGCGGGGCTCGCGCTGCTCCTGCTGCGGCGCGTGCGCGACGCGCTCACCATCAACGTCGCGCTGCTCGTCACGCCGTTCGCGGCGTTCCTCGGGGCCGAGCTCGTGCACGGCTCGGGCGTGCTCGCCGTGGTCGTCGCCGGGCTCGCGGCCTCCTACGCCGGCCCGCGCATCAGCACCGCCGCCTCGCGGCGGCAGACCGAGTCGGCGTGGCCGCTCGGCGCCGCGGTGCTGAACGGCGCGCTGTTCGTGCTCATCGGCCTCGAGGTGCAGCTCATCGTGCACGAGACGGATGCGGCGGCGCTCGGCCGGCTCGCGGCACTCACCGCTGCGGTCTGGGTGGGGCTGCTCGTCGTGCGCTTCGCGTTCCTCACCCTCACCGCGCACGCCATCCGCCTGCTCGACCGGCGCCCCGCGCAGCGCGCGCGGCGCATGACCTATCGCGCGCGGGTCGTGAGCGCCGTGGCCGGCTTCCGCGGCGCCGTGTCGCTGGCGATCGCGCTGTCGGTGCCGGCGGCCGCGGCGGACGGGGCACCCGTTGTCGGCCGCGACGACATCGTGTTCGTCGCGGCGGGGGTCATCGTGCTGACGCTGCTCGTGCAGGGCCCGGTGCTGCCGGCGGTGGTGCGCTGGGCGCGCCTCCCGGCGGACGCGTCCGAGGCGGAGGAGTTGCGTCTCGCCGAGCAGGCGATCGCCGAGGCCGCGAGCGCCGCGATCGAGGAGCTCGCCGACCAGCACGGCATCGACGCGGCGACCCGGACTCGGCTCTCGCGGGAGCCCGGGCACGAGCAGGAGACGCTGCTCGCGCTCGCGCTGCTCGAGCGCAAGCGCGAGGCGCTCCTGCGCCTGCGACGCGAGGGCGCTGTCGACGACGCGGTCGCGCGGCGCGTGCAGGCGCGGCTCGACGTCGAGGAGCTGCGGCTCTCCGGGGTCGAGCCCGTCGAGTGAGGTGCGCCCTCCCCGCCGGGGAGGAGGCACCGCCGGTACCCCTCAGACCGCGACGGCCTCGGCCCGATCGGTCCGCGCCGGCGCCGCGCAGCAGCCGCTGCCGAAGTCGCCCGCCCCGCCGCACACGCCGGTCTCGGGCAGCACGAGCTCGTTGCGGGCGGCCGCCTCGTGGTCGCCGGCCAGGTGCGCGACGACGCTGCGCACCTGCTCGTACCCCGTGAGCGCGAGGAACGTCGGCGCGCGGCCGTAGCTCTTCGCGCCGGTGACGAACAGGCCCGGCTCGGGCTGGGCGAGCTCGGCGACGCCGGTCGCGGCGACCGTGCCGCAGGAGTGGACGTTGGGGTCGATCTCGGCGGCGAGGCCCGCGACCGCGTCGAGCGACGGGTCGATCGCGACACGCACCTCCGACAGGATCGACAGGTCGGGGCGGAAGCCCGTGAGCGCGAAGAGCCGCGCGACCGGGCCCACCTCGCGGCCGTCGTCGCCGACGAGCACGATCCCGTCCGGCGCTCGGCGCACCTCGTCGAGGCGGAACCCGGTCACGACCTCGACGAGGCCCTGCTCGATCGCCTTCCTCGCTCGCGAGCCGAGCGCGGCCCGCTGGGGGAGCGCATCCGCCTCGCCGCCGCCGAGCGCACCCTCGGCCGATGCACGCCGCAGCAGCCACGTCACCCGCGTGCCGGGGCTGCGCTCGGCGAGCTCGGCGAGCCGCAGCACGGCGTGCGTCGCGGAGTGGCCGGCGCCGACGACGGCGACGTGCGCGCCTGCCAGCTCGGCGACGTCGGCGGGGATGCGGTAGTCGATGCGGTCGGCTGCGGCGCGCTCGCCGAGCGCGGGTGTGCCGTCGGCGCCGGCGGGCGCGGGCGAGCGCCACGTGCCGGATGCGTCGAGCACGGCCTGGGCGAGCAGGCGCCGCTCGACGCCGTCGCGGTCGACGGTGCGCACGACGAACGGCTGCTCCGCGCGCCCGGCGTCGACCACCTTGTCTCGCCCTCGGCGGCTGATCGAGACGACCTCCTCGCCGTAGCGCACGCGGTCGCCGAGCGCCGCGGCGAGCGGCTGCAGGTAGTCGCGCACCCAGGCGGCGCCCTTGGGGTAGCCGCGCGTCGGGATGGGCGTGCCCGCGGCCTCGAGCAGGCGGCGGCTCGCGGTGTCGACCAGCTCGTCCCACGCCGAGAAGAGCCGCACGTGGCTCCACTCCGAGACGGCGGCGCCTGCCGCGTCGCCGCGCTCGAGCACGAGCGGCTCGAAGCCGCGCTCGAGCAGGTGCGCGGCGGCGGCGAGGCCCTGCGGGCCGGCGCCGACGACGATGACGGGAAGGTCGTGCATGGCTGTCTCCTCATCGGGACGGGTCGCATCGAAGGTGATCGATGCGTTGATCGTGCACGACGCATCGACGCTTGTCAATCTGTGTGGCAGACTGCCCGCATGACGATCACCGACGCCCCGATCGACGCTCCCACGGCCGACGGCTGCTGCGCGCCCGAGGCCGACGCGGGCATGCCGCGCGACGAGGCCGAGCGCCTCGCGAAGGTCGGGAAGGCGCTCGGCGACCCGACGCGCGTGCGGCTGCTGTCGCTCATCGCGGCAGGCGCGCGCGGCGAGGCGTGCGTCTGCGACCTCACGGCGCCCGTGGGGCTCTCGCAGGGCACCGTGTCGCACCACATGCGCGTGCTCGCGGAGGCCGGGCTCGTCGAGCGCGAGCAGCGCGGCAAGTGGGCGTACTACTCGGTCGTGCGCGGCACGCTCGAGCAGACCGCCGCCGTGCTGCGCGGCCTCTGACGCGGGGCCTCGGGTGAGCGGCCGCGCCGTCGCCGCGCGCGCCGAGCGCCGCTCGCCCGGGCCCGTCGCCCGGCTGGCGGCGCTGTCGGTCGGCCAGGTCATCAGCTGGGGCATCCTGTACTACGGGCTCATCGTCGCGGCGCCCGCCGTCGCGGCGGACACCGGCTGGGGACTGCCCGTCGTGATGCTGTGCTTCTCGGCCGGCCTCGTCGCATCCGCCGCCGCCGGCATCGTCGTCGGCCGCTGGCTCGACGACCGCGGCCCGCGGCTCGTCATGACGCTCGGCAGCCTCGTCGGCGCCGGCGGGCTCGCGATGGCCTCGGCCGCGACCACCGTGCCCGGGTTCGCCGCGGCCTGGGTGGTCGTGGGCCTCGGCCAGTCGGCGGTGCTCTACCAGGCGGCGTTCACGGTGCTCACGCGGCGCCACGGCGATGCGCAGGGCGGCGGCGCGCGCCGCCGGGCGATGACGGTCGTCACGCTCGCCGGCGGTCTCGCCTCGACCGCGTTCGCCCCGCTCACCGCCGCGCTGCTCGGCGTGCTCGACTGGCGCGCGACGCTGCTCGTGCTCGCGGTCGTGCTCGTCGCGCTCACGACCCCGCTGCACTGGTGGTCGCTCGAGCGCTCCTGGCCGGCCCGCGAGCCGAGCGGCGAGCACGCGCCGCCGCCGTCGGTCGCCGCGGTGCTGCGCACCCGGCGGTTCTGGATGCTCGAGGTCGCCATGATCGCGGTGGCCGCGGCCCTGTACATGGTGACGCTCGCCGCCATCCCGCTGCTCACCGAGAAGGGGCTCACGTACGAGCTCGCCGCGTGGGGCCTCGGCCTGCTGGGCGCCGGCCAGGTGGCCGGGCGGCTGCTCTACGTGGCCCTGCCGCGCGCTACGTCGCCGTGGGTGCCGCTCGCGACGACGGCGGGGCTCGCGGCGATCGTGCTGGCGCTGCTGTCGCTCGTGCCCGGCCCGCCGTGGCTGCTCATCGCGATCGGCGTCGCAGCGGGCGCAGTGCGCGGCGCGCAGACGCTCGTGCAGGGCTCCGCGGTCGTGGAGCGCTGGGGGCCGCGCGGCTACGGCGCCCTGAACGGCGCGTTCGCCGCGCCGATCACCGTCGTCACCGCGCTCGGCCCGGCGCTCGGCCCGCTGCTGGCCGTCGCGACCGGCTCCTACGCCGCGATGGGGCTGCTGGCCGCCGGCCTCGCGCTCGTCGCGCTCGCGCTCGCGCGCTGGACCTGAGCGCGACGGAGCAGCCCGAGCTTGCGGCGATCGACGCGGTGCTCGCGCGGGCGCAGCCGGCACGGAGCCCCTTGCGGGAGCGGGCGCACGGGCATAGCGTCGCGCTGCAGGCCGAGGCGATCGTCGAGGAGGCTCCGTGGCCGATCCGCGAGTCGTCGAGCTCCACCGCCTGCACGCCGCCGGCTGCTTCGTCATGCCGAACCCGTGGGACCTCGGCAGCGCCCGCATCCTCGAGCGGCTCGGCTTCCCCGCGCTCGCGACCACGAGCGCCGGCGCGGCGTGGGCGCTCGGCATGCAGGACGCCCGCCTCGCGCTCCACGAGTCCCTCGCGCATCTGAGCGCCGTCGCGGCCGCGGTCGCGGTGCCCGTGAGCGCCGACTTCCAGGGCGGCTACGCCGTCGAGCCCGACGCCGTGGCCGGCACCGTGGCGGCCGCGGTCGAGACCGGCGTCGCGGGGCTCTCCATCGAGGACGCGACCGGCGACGCCGGCTCGCCCCTGCACGAGCGCACGCTCGCCGTCGAGCGCATCCGCGCCGCGCGGGAGGCGATCGACCGAAGCGGCACCCGCGTGCTCCTGACCGCGCGCTCCGAGGGCTACGTCGTCGGGCATCCGGACCTCGACGACACGCTCGACCGGCTCGTCGCGTACGCCCAGGCGGGCGCGGACTGCCTCTACGCGCCGCGGATCTCGACGCGCGCCGAGATCTCGGCGATCGTGGAGGCGGTGGCGCCGAAGCCCGTCAACCTGCTGGTCAACGCGCCCTGGATCACGGTCGCAGAGGCGGCCGCGCTCGGCGTGCGCCGCATCAGCGTCGGCGGCACGCTCGCGCGGGCGGCGTGGGGCGGATGGCTCGGAGCCGCCCGGGAGATCGCCGAGCAGGGCACCTTCGGGGGCTTCCGCGACCTGCCCGACGTCGAGGCGCTGCTCGCCGACGAGGGCTGAGCGCCGTCAGGAGGCGGAGGCCCGCCGCTGCGCCGTCAGCACGATCGCCACGCCCACCGCGGCGACCACGAGCCCGGCGATGCCGAGCGGCGCGATCGGCACGCCGAAGAAGAGCCACACCCACAGCATCGTCGTCGGCGGCGTGAGGTAGAGCATGGTGCTGACGAACGTGGCGCCGTGCGAGCGCGTGACGGTGACGTACAGCACATAGCCGCCGAGGCTCGCGAGCACCACGAGCCAGAGGACCGCGGCCCAGACGTCGAGGCTCGTCGGCGGGGCGGCGTGGCCGCGCACGAGCGCGACGAGCATGAACGCGGCGCCCGCGACCACCGACTGCATCGTGATGGTCTGCAGCAGGTCGTCGTGCATGTGCCAGCGGCGCTGCAGCACGGTGCCCGTGGCGAGGCACAGCACGCCGACGAGCGGCAGCGCGTGCGCCCACAGCGGCGCGCCGGAGCCGCCGATCTGCCCCGAGACGACGAGCGCGACGCCCGCGAGCCCCACGACCATGCCGAACCACATCCACCCGTTCGCGCGCTCGCCGAGGAAGCGGCCCGCGACGGTGGCGACGAGCATCGGCTGCAGCGCGGCGATGAGCGCGGCGGTGCCGCCGTCGACGCCGAAGCGCACGCCCTCGAAGATCATCAGCAGGTAGCCGGCCTGGCTCAGCAGCGCGATCGCGCCCTGCCGCAGCCAGCTGCGGGCGCCCGGCCAGCTGCGGCGCAGCACGAGCATCGTCGCCACGAGGATCCCCGCGAGCACGACGAAGCGCCACGCGAGCACCGTGATGGGCTCGCCGTCGGCGCGAGCGGCGAGCTCGGCGCCCACGAAGCCCGAGCTCCAGGTGATGACGAGGGCGATCGACGCGACGACGATGGCCGTCCGGCCCAGGCGGCCGCGCGAGGACGCGCTCGAGAGGTCTGACACCGCTCGATCATCCCAGCCCGGCCGCGCGCATCCGCCGCCGACACGGGCGGCGGATGCGTCAGGTCTCGACGACGAGGATCGGATCGGTGGTGGGCGCCTCGGAGCCGCCGGCCGGCTCGACCGTGACGCCGACGACGGCGCCGGCCGAGAGCTCGCCCTCGAGCACGATCGCGGTGGAGTCGCCCTCGGCGTCGAAGACGCCCGCGTCGTGCGGGCCCGCGGCGTCGATGTACCACGCCTGATAGGTGCGGCCCTCGGGCGCGGAGCCCAGGCCCTCGAAGAGGATCGCCGACTGGCCCTGCTCGGCCGACCAGATCACCGTCGCGACGGTGCCGTCGGCCAGCTCGACCTCGCTGCGCTGCGCGTCGGACGCGCTCACGACGGCACCGAGCGCCTCCTGCCGCGGGTCGTCGCCGAGCTGCGTGCCGATGGCGATGCCGCCGACGAGCAGCGCGGCGCTCGCGGCGACCGCGCCGAGCACGCGCATCGGCTGCCAGCGCGCGCGGGCGCGCCGCTCGGCAGGTCCGAGCCGGCGGCCGGCGTCGCCTGCCGGGGCTGCTGCCGGGGCGGAGGCGCCGAGGCCGGATCCGGATGCGTCGGTGCCGGTCGCGTCGGAGCGCGCGTCGAGCGGGGCTGCGGGAGCTGCGGCGCGAGGCGCGCCGTCCGTCGCGGGCAGCTGCGGCTCGCGCGCGATGGCGTCGAGCACGCTCGCGCGGAGGCTCGGCGGGGGAGCGGCCTGGTCGCCGCCGAGCAGCGTGGCGGTGTCGGCGAGCGCCGCGGCCTCGGCACGCGCCTCGGGCGAGGCCTCCGCCTCGAAGCGCGCGCGCTCCTCGGGCGTCAGCGCGTCGAGCGCGTACGCCGCGGCCAGGTCGTCGACGGACCGGCGGTCGTCGCTCATGTCGTCACCCCCAGGATGCCGCGCAGGCGTGTGAGCCCGTCGCGCATCCGCGTCTTCACCGTGCCGAGCGGCGCCCCCAGGCGCTCGGCGATCTCGGTCTGCGTGAGCCCGTCGAAGTAGGCGAGCTCGATCGCCTCGCGCTGGGCGTCGCTCAGCTGCCCGAGCGCGCTGCGCGCCCTGGCGGCGTCGAGCGAGACCTCCGCCTGCTCGGCGACGACGTCGACCGGCACCGCGGTGTCGCGGATGCCGATGCGCGCGTCGCGGTCGCGCTGCGCCTGCGAGGAGCGCACGCGGTCGACTGCGCGCGCGTGCGCGATCTGCAGCAGCCAGCTGATGGCGGCGCCGCGGCTCGGGTCGAAGCGCTTCGCCTGCCGCCACGCCTCGAGGAAGACCTCCTGCGCGACCTCCTCGGCCTGCGCGCGGTCGACCAGGATGCGCAGCACGAGGCCGAACACGCGCGGAGCGGTCGCGTCGTAGAGCGCGGCGAACGCGCGCTGGTCGCCGTCGGCGGCGCGCACGAGGCACTCCTCGACGTCGATCTCCACAGGTCCCCTCTCCACGTGCACGCGGCGCACGTGCGCGCGCGCCACCGGCCTGAGTATTGCAGGCCGAGGCGCGAGGGCGAGGGAGGTCATGCCGGTGGTTCGCAGCCGCGGCCCGGACGGATTGGGGATGCGGGCGCACGGGCCGGTAGACTCGGGCGGTGGTCCGCCCTCTCGCGGCGGATCTGGCGCGCCAGCGCGGCCCAGGGCCCGCGCCGCACAGGCCCGACCACCATCAACCTCAGGAGACCCCCTCGTGAAGACCACGGTCGAGAAGATCGAGAACACGCGCACGAAGCTCACCATCGCCGTCGAGCCCCAGGAGCTGCGTCCCGCGATCGACCAGGCGTACAAGACCGTCGCCGAGCAGATCAGCGTGCCCGGCTTCCGCAAGGGCAAGGTGCCTGCGGCGATCATCGACCAGCGCGTCGGCCGCGAGGAGATCCTCAACCAGGCCGTGTCGCAGTCGATCGACGAGTTCTACCGCCAGGGCGTCGCCGAGGCCGGCATCCGCCCGCTCGGCCGCCCGCAGGCCGACGTGACCGCGTGGCCCGAGGTGAAGGACTTCTCGGGCGACCTCGTGCTCGAGATCGAGGTCGACGTCCGTCCCGACTTCGACCTCCCCGAGGTCGAGGGCCGCACGATCACCGTCGACGCCATCGAGGTCGGCGACGACGCCGTCCAGCAGGAGCTCGACGAGCTGCGCGCCCGCTTCGGCACGCTCGTGACCGTCGACCGCCCGGCCGCGAAGGGCGACTTCGTCACGCTCGACCTCACCGCCTCGATCGACGGCGAGCCCGTCGACACGGCGAGCGGCATCTCCTACGAGGTCGGCTCGGGCGAGCTCATCGACGGCATCGACGAGGCCGTCGAGTCGCTCACCGCGGGCGAGGAGACGACCTTCACGTCGACCCTGGTCGGCGGCGACCACGCCGGCAAGGACGCCGAGGTGAGCGTCACCGTGCAGGCCGTCAAGGAGCGCGAGCTGCCCGAGGCCGACGACGACTTCGCCCAGATGGCGAGCCAGTTCGACACGATCGACGAGCTGAAGGCCGACCTGCGCGAGCAGGCGGGCCGCTCGAGCCGCCTCGGCCAGGCCGAGCAGGCGCGCCAGCGCCTGCAGGACGAGCTCATCGAGGCCGTCGAGATCGAGGTCCCGTCGCAGGTCGTCGAGGACGAGGTGGCCCGCCACCTCGAGGCCGAGAACCGCTCCGAGGACGCCGAGCACGGCGAGGAGGTGCGCCAGGAGACGCAGAAGCTGCTCAAGCAGCAGATGCTCTTCGACCGCTTCGCCGAGGAGGAGGACCTGCAGGTCACGCAGCAGGAGCTCACGCAGATCATCGTGCAGCAGGCGGCGCAGTACGGCATGGCTCCGCAGGAGCTCGTGCAGGCGCTCGAGGCCAACGGCCAGCTGCCGGTGCTGCTCGGCGACATCCTCCGCGGCAAGACCCTCTCGACCCTGCTCGGCCGCGTCACCGTCGTCGACGACAAGGGCGAGACGGTCGACCTGTCGGACTTCCTGCCGAAGGCGGAGGCCGACGAGGACGACATCGAGGGCGCCATCCGCGAGGCGGAGGCGAACCTCGCGAAGCAGCACGCCGAGGACTGATCCACAGCGAAGGGGCCGGGCGCGAGCCCGGCCCCTTCCGCATGCCTCCGCCTGCGGCGAACACGGCCGAGCGCGCCGCGCCGCTCGCCTAGGGTTGGAGCGAACCGAGAGAAGGAGTCACCTGTGGCTGAACCCGTCTTCGCGCCTTCGGTCTTCGACCGACTGCTGCGCGATCGCATCATCTGGCTCGGCGAGGAGGTGCGCGACGAGAACGCGAACGAGATCTGCGCCAAGATCCTGCTGCTCGCCGCGGAGGACCAGAACAAGGACATCTACCTCTACATCAACTCGCCCGGCGGCTCGATCACGGCCGGCATGGCGATCTACGACACGATGCAGTTCGTGCCGAACGACATCGTCACCGTCGGCATCGGCATGGCGGCGTCGATGGGCCAGCTGCTGCTGACCGCCGGCACCGCCGGCAAGCGCTACATCACGCCCAACGCGCGCGTGCTGCTGCACCAGCCCCACGGCGGCTTCGGCGGCACCTCGAGCGACATCCAGACGCAGGCGCAGCTCATCCTCGACATGAAGAAGCGGCTCGCCGAGATCACGGCCGATCGCACCGGCAAGAGCGTCGAGCAGATCAACGCCGACGGCGACCGCGACCGCTGGTTCACGGCGCAGCAGGCGCTCGAGTACGGCTTCGTCGACCACGTGCGCGAGTCGGCGGCCGACGTCACCGGCGGCGGCGGCACCGACCAGGAGGACGGCCACTCCGCCCTCGACGACAGCACCGGCCAGGAGGGTGGCAACTGATGGAGACTCCCACGTTCCAGGCGGGCGGCAGCGCCCTGCAGATGCCCGGCTCGCGGTACATCCTGCCGAGCTTCGAGGAGCGCACGGCCTACGGCTTCAAGCGCCAGGACCCGTACGCGAAGCTCTTCGAGGACCGCATCATCTTCCTCGGCGTGCAGGTCGACGACGCGTCGGCCGACGACATCATGGCGCAGCTGCTCGTGCTCGAGTCCCAGGACCCGGATCGCGACATCGTCATGTACATCAACTCGCCCGGCGGCTCCTTCACGGCCATGACGGCGATCTACGACACGATGCAGTACATCCGGCCCGCGGTGCAGACCGTGTGCCTCGGCCAGGCGGCATCGGCCGCGGCCGTGCTGCTCGCCGCGGGCGAGCCCGGCAAGCGCCTCGCGCTGCCGAACGCCCGCATCCTCATCCACCAGCCGGCGACGTCCGACGCCGGCCGCGGCCAGGCATCCGACATCGAGATCCAGGCGCGCGAGGTGCTGCGCATGCGCGGCTGGCTCGAGGAGACGCTGTCGAAGCACTCCAAGAAGGAGGTCGAGCAGGTGTCGAAGGACATCGAGCGCGACACCTTCCTCTCGGCCGAGGAGGCGCTCGAGTACGGCCTCATCGACCAGGTGCTCACGAGCCGCAAGACGGCGCCGCAGCTGCTCGGCTGAGCAGCAGCGAGCGAGACGAAGGCCCGGCACCCCTCGAGGTGCCGGGCCTTCGCCGTGCGTCAGGCGCGGTCGCGGCGGGTGCGCGAGCCGCGGTTGATCGTGTAGGCGATCACCGCGAGCACGCCGAGCACCGCGAGGATGCCGATCGCGATGAACGGGAACTGGCCCTCCGCCTCGGCCGGCTCCTCGGCGCCCGTGCCCTGGTCGGCGGATGCCGTCGCGGCCGGGGCGTCGGAGGTCGCCTCGGGCTCGGCGGGCTCCGTCGCCGCGGGGGTCTCCTCGGCGGCCTCCCCGCACACCGGCGCGGTCTCGGCCCCGGGGGTGCCCTCGGCGCCGGCCTCGGGCTCGAACGCGAACGCGACGGTGCCGTCGACCGGGTGCCCGTCGGCCGAGACGATCTGGTAGGTGAGCGTGTAGTCGCCCGCCGCGCCGAGCTCGGCGTCGAGCGAGACCGTGTCGCCGTCGACGGCGAGGCAGCCGTCGCCGTAGAAGCGGCCCTCGGCGTCGGTCAGCTGCATCGCGTTGCCGCCGTCGGCGCCCTCGAGCGCGAGGATCTCCTCGTTCATGACGACGCTGAACGTGCCCGGCTGGGCGGTCAGGGTGTCGCCGTCGGCGGGCGTCGAGCCGATGACGGATGCGTGGGCGGGCAGGAGGAGGACGGCCGCGAGCGCGGCGATGGCGGCATGCATGCCTCCAGCCTACGGTCCGGATCTGCGCGCGGGCGGCGTGGTCGGTCGCGCTGTCACCGCCCTCGTCTAGGCTTCATGCACGGGCGCGGCCTGCGCCCCAGAGGATGGTGAGAGCGAGATGGCCCGACTCGGAGAGAGCGGCGACCTGCTGAAGTGCTCCTTCTGCGGCAAGAGCCAGAAGCAGGTGCAGCAGCTGATCGCCGGCCCTGCGGTGTACATCTGCGACGAGTGCGTCGAGCTGTGCAACGAGATCATCGAGGAGCGCGCCGCCGAGGCGGGCGAGGCGAGCGAGCACGAGGGGTTCACGCTGCCGAAGCCGCGCGAGATCTTCGCGTTCCTCGAGGAGTACGTCGTCGGCCAGGAGAGCGCGAAGCAGTCGCTCTCGGTCGCCGTCTACAACCACTACAAGCGCATCGCCGCCGCGCAGCAGCTGGCCTCGGCCGACGCCGCGGGCGACGCCGTCGAGATCCAGAAGTCGAACATCCTGATGGTCGGCCCGACGGGCTGCGGCAAGTCCTACCTCGCGGCGACGCTCGCGAAGCAGCTCAACGTGCCGTTCGCCGTCGCCGACGCGACAGCCCTCACCGAGGCGGGCTACGTCGGCGAGGACGTCGAGAACATCCTGCTGAAGCTCATCCAGGCCGCCGACTACGACGTCAAGCGGGCCGAGACGGGCATCGTCTTCATCGACGAGATCGACAAGGTGGCCCGCAAGGCCGAGAACCCGTCGATCACGCGCGACGTCTCGGGCGAGGGCGTGCAGCAGGCGCTGCTGAAGATCATCGAGGGCACGGTCGCCTCGGTGCCGCCCCAGGGCGGCCGCAAGCACCCGAACTCGGAGTTCATCCAGATCGACACGTCGAACGTGCTGTTCATCGTCGCCGGCGCGTTCGCGGGCCTCGAGGACATCATCGCCAACCGCTCCGGCAAGCGCGGGATCGGCTTCGGCGCCCCGGTGTCGTCGCTGAAGCCCGACCTCAACGTCTTCCAGGACGTGCTGCCCGAGGACCTCCACAAGTTCGGGCTCATCCCCGAGTTCATCGGGCGCCTGCCGGTGATCGCGACGGTGTCGCCGCTCGACCAGGCTGCGCTCGTCGAGATCCTGAGCGAGCCGCGCAACGCGCTCGTCAAGCAGTACCAGCGCATCTTCGAGATCGACGGCGTCAAGCTCGACTTCGAGCCCGAGGCGCTGCAGGCGATCGCCGACCTCGCGGTCGACCGCAAGACGGGTGCGCGCGGCCTGCGCTCCATCCTCGAGACGGTGCTCGCGCCGGTCATGTTCGAGGTGCCCTCGAAGGAGGGCGTCGAGCGCGTGATCGTGACGAAGGAGTCGGTGGCCGGCACCGAGCAGCCGATCATCCTCACTGCCGACGACATCCAGGAGCTCTCCGCCTAGCGTCGGCGGAATTGCCTCCAGGGGTGAGGTAAGGCTATCCTTACCTCGTGACCTTCTCGGAGCCGGACGCCCTGCGCGCCACCGACGTGAGCCTCGCCTACGGGCGCGACGAGATCGTCCACCGCGCCTCCATCGCGCTCGCGCCCGGATGCGTCACGGCCCTCGTCGGCCCGAACGGCAGCGGCAAGTCGACGCTGCTGCGCGGCCTCACGGCGCTGCACCGCCCGAGCGAGGGGGCCGTCGTCTTCGTCGACGGGGCCGACGCCGCGTCGCTGGGGGAGCGGGAGCTCGCCCGCCGCATCGCGCTGCTCGCCCAGTCGCACCCCGACCCGTCGGGCGTGCGCGTGCGCGAGGTCGTCGCCTACGGCCGGTTCGCGCACCGCGCCCGCTTCCGCGGCGGCGACCCGCGCGGCGACGACGTGATCGCCCGCGCGATGGCCGCGACCGGCATCGCCGAACTCGCCGAGCAGCCGGTCTCGCAGCTCTCCGGCGGCCAGCGCCAGCGCGTCTGGCTCGCGACGTGCCTCGCGCAGGAGACCGGCATCGTGCTGCTCGACGAGCCCACGACCTTCCTCGACGTGCGCTACCAGCGCGAGATCCTCGAGATCGTCCGCGACCTCGCCGACGACGGCGTCGCCGTCGGCATCGTGCTGCACGACCTCGAGCAGGCGGCCGAGGTCGCCGACGAGGTCGTCCTCCTCGTGCACGGCCGCATCGTCGCGGCCGGCACGCCCGAGGAGGTGCTCACCGCCGAGCGGCTGAGCGCAGCCTACGAGGTGCCCATCGATGTCGAGCCGTCGTCCGACGGCCTCCGCATCCGGCCGCAGCGGCTCCGCCGTCGGCCGGTCGTGTCGCGCGCCGCGTGACCCCCCACCCCGTCGGGCCGTGCGCCCGAGGAAGGATCCCCATGTCCCAGCGAACCCCGCTGTCCCGGTCGCTGCTCGCCGGCGCGGCAGCGCTCACGGCGCTCACGCTCGCCGCGTGCGGCACCACCGAGCCCGCCGCCGAGACGACCCCGGCCGAGCCCGAGGCCTCCGCGGTGACGGTGACGGATGCGCGCGGCGAGGCCGTCGAGATCCCCGCCGGCGTCGAGGACGTCGTCGCGCTCGAGTGGGTCGCCGTCGAGCACCTGCAGACGGTCGGCATCGAGCCGGTCGGCGTCGCCGACGTCGCCGGCTACGAGGACTGGGCCGGGGTCGGCGCGCCGCTCGAGGGCGAGCCCACCGACGTCGGCACGCGCACGGAGCCGTCGATCGACGCGATCGCGGGCCTCGCGCCCGACCTGATCGTCGCCGTCGCGGGCCGTGACGACGCGGCCTACGCCGACCTCGAGGCCATCGCGCCCGTGCTCGTCCTCCAGGGCGCCGACGCATCCGCGCCGCTCGAGACGATGCTCGACGACCTGCGCCTCGTCGGCGAGGCCACCGGCGGGCTCGATGCTGCCGAGTCGGCGATCGCCGACTTCGAGGCGCACGTCGCCGATGTGGCCGCCGAGGTCGAGGAGGCGGGCCTCGCGGGCACGTCGCTCGCGCACATGGACGGCTACGAGACGGGCGGCCAGGTCGAGATCCGCCCCTACGCCGACGGTGCGCTGCTGCCGGCCGTGTTCGAGGAGGCGGGCTTCGTCAACGGCTGGCCCGGCGAGGGCGACCCGCAGTACGGGCTCGGCGCCACCGACGTCGAGGGCCTGACGGCGCTCGGCGACGACACGCACATCATCTACATGACCGTGGGCGAGCGCGACGTGTTCCGCGACCAGCTCGCCTCGAACGAGATCTGGACGGGCCTGCCCACCGTGCAGGCGGGCAACGTGCACCGCCTGCCCGACGGCATCTGGCTCTTCGGCGGCGTCGACTCGATGGCCGCCTACCTCGACGCGATCGTCGCGTCGCTCGCGCCCACGCCGTGACCCGCGTCCGACCGGGAGGGCTCGCGCTCGGCGCGGCCCTCCTCGTCGCACTCGTCGCGCTCTCGGCCTGGCACGCCACGCAGGGCACCACGCAGCTCGGCGCCGCAGAGCTGCTCGCGTGGCTCGGCGGCGACCAGGGCAACGCCTCGGTGATCGTCGAGAGCCGGCTGCCCCGCATCGCCGCCGCGATCGTCGTCGGGCTCGCGCTCGGCGCCGCGGGCTACGCGATGCAGACGCTCACCGGCAACCCGCTCGCCTCGCCCGACACGCTCGCCGTGAACGGCGGCGCGGGCGCGGCGATCGGCATCGCCGCGATGCTGGGGGTGAGCCTCCCCGGGCTGGGCGGCGCGGGCCTCGCCTTCGCCGGCGGCCTCGCCGCGGCGCTCGCCGTCGTCGCGATCGGCCGGGGCCGCGGCTCGACCACCCAGATGGTGCTCGTCGGCACCGCCCTCGCGCTCGCGCTGCAGTCGGTGACGACGGTGGCGATCATCCTCGCCGAGGAGGAGAACGCGGGGCTCTTCGCCTGGGGCGTCGGCCGGCTGTCGCAGAACGGCATCGGCACGGTCGCGCAGCTGCTGCCGGTCGTGCTCGTCGGCATCGCGGTGCTGCTGCTGCTCGCCCGCAGGCTCGACGTGCTCGCGCTCGGCGAGGAGGCGGCCACGACGCTCGGCGTCGGCGTCGGCCGCCTGCGGCTCGGCACGCTCGTCGCCTCGGTCGCGCTCGCCGCCGCGGCGGTCGCGATCGCCGGCCCCATCGGCTTCGTCGGGCTCGCGGCGCCGATCGTGGTGCGGCTGCTCGTCGCCCGGATCCCCGGCGCCGCGCGCCACAGCACCGCGATCCCGCTCGCCGCGCTCGCGGGCGCGGTGCTCGTCGTCGGCGCCGACGTGCTGCTGCGCGCGGTGCTCGGCGGCACCGGCTCGCTCGACGTGCCGACGGGCGTCGTCACGAGCCTCGTCGGCGCCGTCTGCATCGTCGTGCTCGCGCGCACCGTCGCGGGCGCGGCCGAGACCGAGTCGATGTCGGTGCTCGGGGCGCGCACGCTGTCGCGCCGCGGGTGGCCGCCGATCGCGGTCGCCGCGCTCGTGCTCGTCGCGCTCACGGTGGGCGCGGTGCTGCTCGGCGACCGCATGCTCCTGCTCGGCGACGTCGCCAACTGGCTCGCCGGCCGCGCGGGCGACGCGGTGCGGGTCACGCTCGACACGCGCACGCCGCGCGTGGCGGCAGCCGTGCTCGCCGGCGTCGCGCTCGCGCTCTCGGGCGCGCTCGTGCAGGCCGTCGCACGCAACGCGCTCGCCGATCCGTACCTGCTCGGCGTCGCCGGCGGGGCGGGGCTCGGCGCCGTCGGCGTCATCACGCTCGTGCCCGTGGCGGTCGGATGGCTCGTGGCCGCGGGCGCGCTGGCCGGCGGCGCGCTCGCGGGAGCCCTCGTGCTCGCGCTCGTCGGCTGGCGACGCCTGGGGAGCCTCCGGCTCGTGCTGACCGGCATCGCGCTCTCGGCGGCGACGGCGGCGCTCACGAGCCTGCTCATCGTCGTCACCGACCCCTGGAACCGGGGCAAGGCGATCGTGTGGCTCGCCGGGAGCACCTACGGCCGGGGCTTCGAGGACGTGCTGCCGGTCGCGACGGCGATCGTCGTGGCCGTGGTGGCGCTCGTGTGGATGCACCGCGACCTCGACCTCGCCCAGCTCGACGAGGCGACGCCGCGCCTGCTCGGCGTGCGGCTGTCGGCGGTGCAGGTCGTGGCGCTCGCGCTCTCGGTGGCGCTCGCCTCGACGGCGGTCGCGGCGATCGGCGTCGTGGCGTTCGTCGGGCTCGTCGCGCCCCACGCGGCCCGGGCGATCGTCGGCGCCCGCCACCGGGTGCTGCTGCCGCTCGCCGCGCTCCTCGGCGGCACGCTGACGCTGCTCGCCGACACCCTCGGGCGCACGCTCATCGCCCCCGCGCAGCTGCCCGCCGGCGTGATGACCGCGCTCGTGGGCATCCCGTACTTCATCTGGCTCGTGCTGCAGGCGGGCCGGGCCCGATAGGGGCCCGGCCCGGCGCAGGTCAGGCCGCGGTCAGCCCGCGGCGCTCGAGCAGCGGCTGCAGCTCCGCGTCGCGGCCGCGGAAGTCGCGGAACGCCTCGAGCGGGTCCTTCGAGCCGCCGACGCCGAGCAGCCGGTCGCGGAAGCGCTGGCCCGCCTCGCGGATCGACGGCTGCTGCTTGAACCACTCGACGGTGTCGGCGTCCATCACCTCCGACCAGATGTAGGAGTAGTAGCCGGCCGAGTAGCCGCCCGAGAACACGTGCTGGAAGTAGCCCGTCGAGTAGCGGGTCGGCACGGTGTCGCTCAGCAGCCCGACGCTGTCGAGCGCGTCGCGCTCGAAGTCGGCCACGTCGACGACGGTGTCGCCGGCGACGCGCGCGTGCCACGCCTGGTCGAGCAGCGCCGCGGCGAGGTACTCGCTCGTGTCGTGCCCCTGGTTGAAGGTCTCCGACGCCTGCAGCCGCGCGATGACGTCGGCGGGCAGCGGCTCGCCGGTCTCGATGTGCCGCGCGTAGTGCTCGACGATGCCGGGCCACAGCATCCACATCTCGTTCACCTGGCTGGGGAACTCGACGAAGTCGCGGAAGACGTTCGTGCCGCCGAGCGACGGGTAGGTGACCTGCGCGAACAGGCCGTGCAGGGCGTGGCCGAACTCGTGGAAGAGCGTCGTCGTCTCGTCGAAGGTGAGGAGCGTCGGCGTGCCCGCGGGCGGCTTCGGCACGTTGAGGTTGTTCATCACGACGGTCGGGTGCCCGAGCAGCGCGTTCTGCTGGATGAGCGAGTTCATCCACGCGCCGCCGCGCTTCGCGTCGCGCGTGTACAGGTCGAGCAGGTACAGCCCGACCTCGCTGCCGTCGTCGTTGCGCACCTCGAACACGCGCACGTCGGGGTGGTAGCCGACGAGGTCGTGGCGCTCCTCGATCGTGACGCCGTAGACCTGCGTCGCGGCGTGGAAGACGCCGTCCTGCAGCACGCGCTCGGCCTCGAAGTAGGGGCGCAGGGCCGCGGTGTCGACGTCGAAGCGCGCGGTGCGCTCCTTCTCGGTCCAGTAGTCCCAGTCCCAGGCGGCGAGCTCGTAGGACTCGCCGGCCGCGTCGATCTGCGCCTGCAGGGCGGCGGCCTCGGCGCGCGCGTTCGCCGCGGCCGGGGCGGCGAGCCGAGTGAGCATCGCGAGCACCGCCTCGGGGGTGCGCGCCGTCTCGTCGGCGGTGACGGCGTGCGCATGCGTGGCGAAGCCGAGCAGCTGCGCGCGCTCGGCCCGCAGCGCCGTGAGCTCGAGCACCGTCTCGCGGTTGTCGTGCTCGTTGCCGCGCGTGCCGCGGGCGAGGGATGCCTCCATGACGCGCCGACGGACGTCGCGGTTCGTGAGCGACGCGAGCCACGGGTGGCCCGAGAACAGCGGCAGGGTGATGAGGGCCTTGCCCTCGAGACCGCGGTCGGCCGCGGCGGCCGCGGCGGCCGAGCGCTCGCCGTCGCTCAGCCCGTCGAGCTCGGCCGGGTCGTCGATGACCACGGCGAGGTCGTTGGTGTCGGCCTGCAGGTGCTTGTCGAAGCGGGTCGTGAGCGTCGCGATCTGCTGGTTGAGCTCCTTGAGGCGCTCGCGCGCCGCGTCGTCGAGGCCTGCGCCCGCGACCGTCATCTCGGTGTGGCGGCGCTCGACGAGGTAGCGCTGCTCGGGCGTCCACGACGCATCCGGAGCGCTCTGCAGCGCTGCCACGCGCGCGTACAGGCGCGGGTCGAGGGTGATCGAGTCGGCGTGCGCAGCGAAGCGCGGCGCGTAGCGCTCCTCGAGCTCCTCGAGGAAGGGCGTCGAGTCGGTCGACGTCATGCTCCAGAAGACGTGCGCGACGCGCGAGAGCGTCTGGCCGCTGCGCTCGAGCGGCTCCATCGTGTTCTCGAACGTGGGCGCGTCGGCCTGCTCGACGATCGCGCGCACCTCGGCGGCCTGCTCGGCGAATCCGGCCTCGAAGGCCTCCTCGTAGTGCTCGTCGCGGATGTCGGCGAACGGCGGCAGCTGGTACGGGAGCGCGCTCGGCGCGAGGAAGGGGTTGGTCATGGCACCACCCTAGGCGGCGCATCCGACCGGCCCCCGAGGACGGGCCCGACGTACACTCGGGCATGGCCCCCGCCGTCTACTCGCACGGCCACCACTCGAGCGTCGTGGCCGCGCACGCCGCGCGCACGGTCGCGAACTCCGCCGCCTACCTGTCGCCGCTCGTCGAGCCCGGCATGCGCATCCTCGACGTCGGCTGCGGCCCCGGCTCGATCAGCATCGACCTCGCGCGGCGCGTGGGCGACCGCGGGCGCGTCGTCGGCATCGACATGAGCGCCGAGGTGGTCGAGACGGCGCGCGCCGCGGCGGCGCAGGCGGGGGTGTCGAACGTCGAGTTCCTCGTCGGCGACGCCTACGACCCGCCGGGGGAGCGCTACGACGTGGTGCACGCCCACCAGGTGCTGCAGCACCTCGGCGACCCGGTCGCGGCGCTCGCCGCGTGGCGCGCGGCGGGCGACCTCGTCGCCGCGCGCGACGTCGTCTACTCGGCCACGGTCATCCACCCCCTCATGCCGCCGCTCGCGCGCTGGCGCGAGCTCGTCGTCGCGCTGCAGGCCGCGAACGGCGGCGACGGCGACGCGGGCGCGCGGCTCAAGGCGTGGGCGCGCGCGGCCGGCTTCGCGAGCGTCGAGACGGATGTCGAGACCTGGTGCTTCGAGTCGCCCGCCGGGCGCGCGTTCTGGGGCGGGCAGTGGGCCGAGCGGGCGCTGCACTCGGCGTTCGCCGACGGCACCGAGCGGCACGGGCTCGCGGATGCGTCGGAGCGCGAGGCGATCGCGGCCGCGTGGTCGGCGTGGGCCGCCGACGACGACGGCTGGATGGCCATGCTGCACGGGTGGATCCTGGCCCGCGGATGAGCCGGATCCCTGTCTGACACCGCTTGCAAAGAGACCTTTGCAAAGAGTATGCTGGATGCATGCTCGACGCCGCCGTCGACGGTTCCGGCGGCGAGAGCGAGGCCCCGGCGGCCGTCGACCTCGATTCCCTCAAGGCCCTCGCCCACCCGCTCCGCGTGCGCATCCTGCACGTGCTCACGACCCGCGGCCCGCAGACCGCCTCGTCGCTCGCGACCGCGCTCGGCGAGTCGACCGGCTCGACGAGCTACCACCTGCGCCAGCTCGAGGCGAAGGGCTACATCGCCGAGGACGCCGACCGCGGCACCGCGCGCGAGCGCTGGTGGCGGCGCGCCATCGACCAGGTCGAGGTCTGGACGAAGGAGCTCGCCGACGCGCCCGAGGGACGGGCAGCGACCGCGACCGTGCTCGGCGCGTGGACGCAGCACGACGCCGCGCTGCTGGCCGCCTACATCGCCGGCGGCGAGGAGCGCTACGACGAGCCCACGCTCGACGCGGCCCGCGTCTCGTCGCGCTCGGCGACCCTGCCGGCGAGCGAGCTGCGTCGCCTCACGCGCGACGTCGAGCGGCTCATCCGCGAGCGGCTCGCTGCCGCTGCCGCTGCCTCGCCGGCCGACGCCGACGAGCCCGTCCACCGCATCCAGATCCAGTTCAACGCCTTCCCGATCGACTGATCGGGAGCCCACCTCGAAGGAGCCACCATGCCGAAGCCCGACGCCCATCCCGTCACCATGCCCATCGCCGTCATCAACGACAGCGACGCGATGGCGCAGATCCTCACGCGCCCCATGCGGTAGCGCCCCCAGACCTCCGTGCAAGGAGAAGGGCCCCAGGCAGTCGCCTGGGGCCCTGTTGTCGTCCCGCGACGCGTCGGGGCTCAGTCCTCGCGCGTCACGAGCGCGTCGTCGCCCTCGAGCCGGATGGTCGTGCCGTCGTCGAGCTCGACCACCGGCGCGCCCTCGAGCCACGTGAGGGTCCAGCGCCAGCCCGAGGTGTCGGCGCCGAGCTCGGCGAGCGTGCGCTCCTCGTCGTCGATCGCCGCGCGCATCGCGATCGGCACCGACTGGGGCGGCTCGCCGCCCACGGCCCAGCGGGTGCCGATCTGCATCAGGCCTCCTCGAGCACGATGTCGCCGACCCCGAGCTCGTCGGCCTCCACGAGCGACAGCTCGCGGATGCGCCCGACCGCCTTGAGGTCGGCGGTGGCAGCCTCGAGGTGCTCGCGCAGCGCCGCCGGCACGGCCACGACGGCCGACGCGACGGGCGTCTTCTGGCTCGCCTTCGCATCCGTCTTCGCCCGGCGGATGCCGATGAGCGCCTGGCCCACCGTCGCGAGCATGCCGGTCGAGCCGGAGCCGTCGCCGACCTCGGCGGCCTCGGGCCACGGCGCGAGGTGGATCGACGTGTCGTGCGACCACGACCACACCTCCTCGGTCGCGAAGGGCAGGAACGGCGCGAGCAGCCGCAGCTGCACGTCGATCGCCTGGCGCAGCGCCGCGATGGCCGAGCCGCGCCCGGCCGCGTCGCCCGAGTAGGCGCGCTCCTTCACGAGCTCGAGGTAGTCGTCGCAGAAGGTCCAGAAGAACGCCTCGGTCGCCTCGAGCGCCTTCGCGTGGTCGTAGCCCTCGAACGCGCGGGTCGCGGTGCGCACGACCGTCGCGAGCTCGGCGAGCATCTCGCGGTCGAGCCGCTCGGTGACCTCGCCCGGCTCGCCCTCCATCGACAGCACGAAGCGCGCCGCGTTCAGCACCTTCATCGCGAGCCGACGCCCGATCTTGATCATCTTCGGGTTCTGCGGGTCGAGCGTCGCGTCGACGCCGAGGCGCGACGAGGCGGCCCAGTAACGCACGCCGTCGGAGCCGTGCTCCTCGAGCATGCCGAGCGGCGTGACGACGTTGCCCTTCGACTTCGACATCTTCTTGCGGTCGGGGTCGAGGATCCAGCCCGAGAGCGCGGCGTGCTTCCACGGCGCCCGGCCGTCCTCGAACATCGAGCGCAGCAGCGTCGAGAAGAGCCACGTGCGGATGATGTCCTGGCCCTGCGGGCGCAGGTCGAACGGCGTCAGCTGCTGCCAGCGGTCGGCGCCGTCGGCCCAGCCGCCCGCGAGCTGCGGGGTGAGCGACGACGTCGCCCACGTGTCCATGATGTCGACCTCGCCGACGAAGCCGCCGGGCACGCCGCGCTGCGACGCCTCGTAGCCGTCGGGCACGTCGCTCGTCGGGTCGAGCGGCAGCTGGTCGGGGCGGGGGAGCAGCACGCGGTCGAAGTCGGTCTGGCCCTCCTCGTCGAGCGCGTACCAGACGGGGATCGGCACGCCGAAGAAGCGCTGGCGCGAGATGAGCCAGTCGCCGTTGAGGCCGTGCACCCAGTTCTCGTAGCGCGTGCGCATGTGCTCGGGGTGCCAGGCGATCTCGCGGCCGTGCTCCACGAGGCGCTCGCGCAGCTGCTCGTCGCGGCCGCCGTTGCGGATGTACCACTGGCGGGTCGAGACGATCTCGAGCGGCTTGTCGCCCTTCTCGTAGAACTTCACCGGGTGCTGGATGGGCTTCGGGTCGCCGATCATGCGGCCGGAGGCCTGCAGCTGCTCGACGATCGCCTTCCGCGCGCTGAAGACCGTCTTGCCGGCCATCTCGGCGTACGCCGCCTGCGCCTCGGGCGACGACAGCGCCTCGGGCGCCTCGGCGGCGAACCGGCCGTCGAAGCCGATCACCGAGCGGTTCGGCAGGTCGAGCTCGCGCCACCACGTGACGTCGGTGACGTCGCCGAAGGTGCAGATCATCGCGACGCCCGTGCCCTTGGCCTGCTGCGCGAGCTCGTGCGCGACGAACGGCACCTCGACGCCGAAGACGGGGGTCGTCACCGTCGTGCCGAAGAGGTGCTGGTAGCGCTCGTCGTCCGGATGCGCGACCACGGCCACGCAGGACGGGAGCAGCTCCGGGCGGCTCGTCTCGATCCGCAGGTCGCCGTCGCGGCTCGTGAAGAGCAGCGTGTGGTACGCGCCGGGCTGGTCGCGGTCCTCGAGCTCGGCCTGGGCCACGGCGGTGCGGAACGTCACGTCCCACAGGGTCGGCGCATCCGCCTGGTACGCCTCGCCGCGCTCGAGGTTGCGCAGGAACGCGAGCTGCGAGGTGCGTCGCGCGTCGTCCGAGATCGTGCGGTAGGTCTGCGACCAGTCGATCGAGAGGCCGAGCGTGCGCCACAGGTGCTCGAACTTCTCCTCGTCCTCCTCGGTGAGGCGCTCGCACAGCTCGATGAAGTTGCGGCGGGAGACGGGCACCTGGTCGGCGGCCTTCGAGCTCTTGCCCTCGCCGCCCTCCTGCGGAGGCGTGAAGCCGGGGTCGTAGGCGAGCGTCGGGTCGACGCGCACGCCGTAGTAGTTCTGCACGCGGCGCTCGGTGGGGAGGCCGTTGTCGTCCCAGCCCATCGGGTAGAAGACGTGCTTGCCGCGCATGCGCTGGAACCGGGCGATGAGGTCGGTGTGCGTGTACGAGAACACGTGCCCGACGTGCAGGGAGCCGGATGCGGTCGGCGGCGGCGTGTCGATCGAGTAGATCGCGTCGCGGTCGAGCCCGGCGCCGTCGAAGCGGTAGGTGCCGGCCTCCTCCCACTGCTGGCCCCACTTGGCCTCGAGGCCTTCGAGGGCGGGGCGCTCCGGGATCCCGGGCGTGGTGGGCATGGCGCTCATGGCGTCTCGCTTTCGATGTGCGCGGCATCGCGTCGGTGCCGAGCGCTGTCTCGGCGTGATGCCTGGTTGTTGCTCGGGCCAGTCTAGGCCCGCCCGTCCCGGACTCCGCCGCTCAGCGGCCGCGGCGCATCCGCCACTGCAGGAGCGCCGTGACGGCGAGCGCGCCGGCCGCGACGAGGAAGAGCGTGCGGGTCAGGGCGTCCTCCTGCAGCAGCGCCGCGCCCGCGAAGCACGCCGCGGCGACGATCCAGAGCCAGAGGGGAGCGGGCGTGCGCGAGACGGGCATGCGACCACGCTACGCGCGCCGCCTCGGCCGGCCTGCCAGGAGGGCGTGCCAGGGTGGCGGGATGGACGTCGTGAAGCGCGCTCCCGCCGACGCGGCGCACGCGCTCGCCATGGAGGCGGCGGGCCTCGCGTGGCTCGCCGAGGCCGAGGCCGCCGGCGGCACGCGGATCGCGCGGGCGCGCCTCGCCGGCGGCGCGCTGCACGTGGCGCGCGTGGCGGAGGCGCCGCCGACGCCGGCGCGCGCCGAGGCGCTCGGCCGCAGCCTCGCCGCGCTGCACGCGGCCGGGGCGCCGTGGCACTGCTGCCCGCCGGACGGGGCGCAGCCGCCGCTCGAGTGGGGCTCGTCGCGCGTGCCCATGGCCGCCGAGCCCGTCTCCGGCTCCTGGGGCGCGGCGTGGGCCGCGATCGCGGTGCGGCCCGTGCTCGAGCGGTGCGTCGAGCGCGGCCGGCTGGATGCGTCCGAGGCGCGGGTCGTGGAGCGGGCGGTCGACCGCATGGCGGCCGGGGCCTTCGACGCGCCCCAGCCCGCCGGCGTGGGCGCCGTCGCGCGCATCCACGGCGACCTGTGGAGCGGGAACGTGCTGTGGTCCGACGTCGACACCGGCGCGGTGCTCATCGACCCGCACGCGCAGGGCGGGCACGCCGAGACCGACCTCGCGATGCTCGCGCTCTTCGGCCTGCCGAGGCTCGAGACGGTGCTCGCCGCCTACGACGAGGCCTCGCCGCTCGCCGACGGCTGGCGCGAGCGGGTGCCGATGCAGCAGCTGCAGCCGCTGCTCGTGCACACGCTGCTGTTCGGCGGCGGCTACGCGGCGCGCGCCGTGGAGGTGGCGCGCTCGCTCGCGTGAGCCGCTTGCGCCGCCGAGCGGGGCGGCTGCGCCCGACCGGGGCCGGCGCGCCGTGCCCGCTCGTGCGCAGCCGCCCCAGTCGCGCGCGGCGCGCCCGGATCACACCGGCGCGGGCGCCTCCTCGCGCACGACCGCCTGCGCGGCGTCGGCGTCCTCGTCGCCGAGGTGGCGCATCCGCTGGGCCGCGAGCGCACCGACGAGCGTGAGCGCCGACAGCAGCGCGAGCACGAGGCCCGGGTGCCACCACGCGCTGTCGGTCGCGGTGCCGAGCCAGGCGGTGATCGACGGGATGAAGCCCGACAGCACCGCCGCGATCGCGTACGCGACCGAGAGCGCCGAGTAGGCGTGGCGGCCCCGGAACAGCTCCTGCATCGTGCCGCCGAGCGCCGCCCACGACGCGGTCGGCAGGATGCCGCCGACCACCATGAGCGCGACGAGCACCGCGAAGGTCGCGCTGCCGAGCAGCCAGTAGATGGGGAAGGCGATGAGCAGCGTGCCGATGGCGCCGAGCGCCACGACGCGCGCCGAGCCGATGCGCGTCGCGAGCCAGCCGAACGCGGGCACGGTGACGAACTGCAGCAGGCCGCCGATGGTGGCCGCCGTGAGCAGCTGCATCTCGTCGAAGCCGAGCGCGGTCACGCCGTAGCCCATCGTGTACGTGTTCATGAGCGAGTACGAGCCGATGCCGAGCAGCGCCACGAGGATCGCGACGCCGAACGCCGCGGGCTGGGTGCGCACAGCGGCCCAGACCGGGTTCTTCTCGCGCTGGCCCGTCGCGGCGAGCTCCTTGAAGACCGGCGTCTCGTCGATCGACCAGCGCAGGTAGAGCGAGACGGCGATGAGCGGGATGGCGATGAGGAACGGGATGCGCCAGCCCCACGCGGCCATGGCCTCGGGCCCCAGGCCGAAGAACATCGCGAGCATGAGGCCACCCGCGGCGACGGAGCCGATGGGGGAGCCGAGCTGCGGCAGCGACGCGAAGAACGGCCGGCGGCGGGCGTCGGCGTGCTCGGTGGCGAGCAGCACGGCGCCGCCCCACTCGCCGCCGAGCGAGAGGCCCTGCACGACGCGCAGCACGACGAGCGCGACGGCGCCGAAGAGCACCCAGTCCTCGCCCGTCGGCAGCAGGCCGACGAGGCCGGTGGCGACGCCCATGAGCGCGATCGTGATGAGCAGCGTCGAGCGGCGGCCGATGCGGTCGCCGAGGTGGCCGAAGACGATCGCGCCGATCGGGCGCACGACGAAGGCGATGCCGATGGTGGCGAAGGAGGCCAGCAGCGCGCCCGCCTCGCCGAGCGCCGAGAAGAAGAACGGGCCGGCGAAGAATGCGGCGAAGTACGAATAGGTGTAGAAGTCGTAGGACTCGAGCGCGGTGCCGACGGTCGCGGCCGCGGCGACGCGACGGGTGCTGGTGCGCGGGCGCGCGGGGGTGGTGATCACGGGGGCTCCTCGGGAGCGCCCGGGTGGCGCTCGTTGTCGTACCGGGTGCAACATTAGCGGCGAGAGAGGATTCCCATGGCATCGAGGCGAGGCCCAGGACGACCGCGCGCGTCCGACGCCGCGACGATCCACGAGGCCGCCCTCGAGCTGTTCCTCGAGGCGGGCTACGACGCGGTGAGCGTCGACGACATCGCGCGCCGCGCCGGCGTCTCCCGCGGCACCGTCTTCAGCTACTGCGCCTCGAAGGCCGACGCGCTCTGGGTCGCGCTCGACGCGGCGATCGCGCGGGCCGCCGGCGCGCTCGAGCAGGGCGGGGCGGATGCGGTGCCGCAGCGGGACGCGCTGGCCCGGCTCGTCGACGCCATCGCGCACGCGGTGCAGCCGTGGGGCACGACGCCGCCGCCCGCCCTGCGCGACGCGGCGGCGATGGGCGCGGAGCCGGCGCTGCGCGACGGCGCCCCCGCGCACCTGCAGCCGCTCGTCGACCGCGCCGCGCTCGCGCTCGCGCTCGAGCGCGACGCGCTGCCGGAGTCGTCGTCGGCGGCTGTCGCGCCCGTCGCGATCGTCGCCGCCGCGTGCGCGGCGCTCGTCGCGTGGACGCACGAGCCGCGCCGCCCGCCTGCGGCGCAGGCCGTCCGCGACGCGCTCGAGCCGATCGCCGCGGCATCACGGATCCACAACGATCCGGCGGTCTGACGCCGCGCCTCTCGCGCTCGCCGCCGTCGGGGCGGATCATGTCCCCCATGAGGCGCGGGTCTCGCATCCTGACCGCCGCCGCGGCCCTCATCACGGGCGCGGCGGTCGCCGGGTGCGGGCCGACGGCGCCGCCGCCCGTCACCGTCTCGCCGCCGCCCCCGCTGCCGACGCAGGACGCCTCCGTCGTCTCCCCGCCGCTCGCAGGCCCGGTCAGCCAGCCGGAGGGGGTGCCGCGGCCGACCGCGCCGACCGTGCACTACGACGGACCGCCGACCGCATCGCCGCCCGCAGCGCCCGAGCCCGAGCCCTCCGTCGCACCCGTCGCGACGCCCGCGCCCACGCCGCCTCCCGAGCCGCGGCCCACCCCTAGCCCCGAGCCTGCCGAGCCCGCCGCGCTGCTCGACCTGCTGCTCGATCCGGGGGCGCTGCCCCCGCTGCGCTGGAGCGGCGCCGACGGGGATGCTGAGGCCGCCTGGACGCGGCTCGCCCCGTCCACCGTCGTCGAGCCCGCCGACGCCATCGCGCACCTCGGCGTCGCGCGCGGCATCGGCGGCGACTGCGGTGCCGCCGCCGAGGCCGTCGACGGCGCGGCGACCGAGGCCGCGCTCGTGGCGCTCGCGGCCGAGCCCGCGCCCGGCGGCCCGATGAACGTGGTGCTGCTGCGCTACGGCTCCGAAGCGGCGGCCGCCGCCGCCGCGACCGCGCTCCACGCCCTCGGCATCGCGTGCGACGGCGAGGTCGCCGAGGCCGGCGCGCTCGGCACGGGCGACGGCGCGCACACCGCCACGGTGCTGCTCACCGGGCCCGTCGCATCCCTCGTCGTCGAGGCCGACGCCCACGGCGCACTCCTCGTCGCGGTGGTGCACCAGGTGGCGCCGCCCGAGGCGGTCGAGCAGCTGCTGCGCGCCCAGGTCGAGCGCCTCGGCTGACCCCGCGGGCGCTCAGCCGCCCCGGACGCCGCAGTCGTCTCAGACGTCGAGCACGCGGCGCAGCTCGGCGTCGAGCGGCGAGCGGGGGAGCGGCTCGCCGTCGACGCTCGTGACCGCCGCGAGCAGCCGGCCCGACGACAGCAGCCAGGCGCCGTCGGCGGCCCGCAGGTCGTCGCGCGTGAGCGACGCGAACGCCACCTGCAGCTCGCGCGGCGCGTCGCGCATGAGCTGCTCGAGCGTGATGGAGGCGAGGATGCCGTCCTGCTTCGGCGTCAGCAGCCGGCCGCCGCGGTCGATGACGAGCGTCGACGTGGGCCCCTCGAGGAGCGCGCCCGACGGCGCGACGAAGACGACGTCGTCGAAGCCGTGCTGCACCGCGTGCCGCTTCGCCGCCATGTTGATGGAGTACGACAGGCTCTTCGCGCCCGGCAGCAGCCACGGCATCGCGGCGACCTCGTCGCCGTCGTGCCCGCGGCCGAGGAGCGTGATCGCGACGCCCTGCTCGCGCTCGCGGATCGCGGATGCGGCGAGCGGCGCCATGAGCGCGAAGGCCGTCGGGTCGCCGCCCGACTCGGGCCCGCGGGTGAGCACGAGCCGGATCAGCGCCTCGGGGTGCGCGGCGAAGTCCCACGCCGCGACGAGCGCGTCGATCGCGCGCTCGAAGCCGGCGCGGTCGGGGGCCGGCAGCTGCAGGATGGCCGCGCTGCGCTCGAGCCGGTCGAGGTGCGACTGCCGGTCGCGCACGTGCGGCGCGGCGTCGGCGCCCAGGCGCACGAGGGTGGCGTCGAAGACGCCGTCGCCGCGCACGACGCCGAGGTCGTCGGCGCGGACGATCGGATGCGCGACGTCGACGAGACTGCCGTCGAGCGTCGCGAGGAGGGGAGCCTGCATGCGCCCAGCGTACGAGCGGCGGCCGATGGGGGAGAGGATCGTGACGCTCAGGTCGTCGCGCGATGCGACGGCCTCGGTGAGGTCGGCGATCGGCTGGTCGAGCTCCCGGAAGCTCTCGGCGAGCGCCGGGCTCGTGGTCTCGGCGATGAACGCGTCGCGCATCACGGGCAGGTCGGCGACGACGGCGTCGGCCGCCGCCCAGTCGGGGCTGCTGTCCGCCGGCACGGCGTCGAGCACCTCGGTCGCGCGCTCGACGATCGCCGCGAGCGCCTGGTCGGCGGCGGCGCACTCCTCGGCCGTGGGCTGCGGCTCGCTCGGGGCGGGCTCGCTCGGCGCGGCCTCGGTCGCGGTGGGCGTCGGGGTGGGCTCAGGGGTGCTCGAGGCCGAGGGCGTCGCGGTCGGCGTCGCGACGACGGGCGGGGCGGCCGTCGGCAGCGGCGGCGGGAGGATGACGCAGCCGGTCGTGAGGAGCGCGAGCGCGACCAGCAGGGCGCCCTGCGCCGCGGGCGGTGCGGGCGCTCATGCCGTGCCCGCGCAGAACTCCTGCAGCGACGAGACCTGCTCGAGCAGCTCCGTCACTCCCGCCGTGACCCGCTCGACGCCGGCCGGGTCGCCCGCGGCGAGCGACGACTCGGCCTCGGCCAGCAGCGCCTCCCAGCCGGACTGGATCTCGCCGATGCGCTCGAGCAGCGCCGGGTCGCTCACGCTCGTCTGCAGGTCGCCCACGCGGCCCGAGACGTCGGCGAGCAGCGCGAGCGCCTGGAGCGGGTTCGCGGCGAGCAGCTCGCCGACCCGGCCGACGTCGGTCGCGATCGCCTGCACGTCGGCCATCACCTGCGCGCACTGCTGCGCCTGCGACTGCTCGCCCGCGCCGCTCGACTCCGTCGGCGCCTGCGAGGCGGTCGGCGCGGGCGCCGGCGCGCTGCCGCAGCCGGCGAGCAGCAGGGCGGCGGCCGCGAGCAGCGCGGCCGCGGCGGTGCGCGGCGCTCGGGATCTCGTGCGGGTGTCGATCATGCGCCGAGGGTACCGCCGGGCGCTGTGGCGACGGCGGGAGGCGACGGCGGGAGCCCGCGGCGGGAGGCCACCGGGGGATAGCCCCCGCAGGTGCGGCGCGCATCCCCCGTGCCGCGCGCTCGACCCGGTCCTAGCGTGGAGCCATGCACCGCATCCGCCCCCTGCTCGCGACCATCGCGCACCTCGCGCTCCTCGGCGCCGTCGGCCTGCCCGCGCTCTCGGGCATCGTCATCCTCGCCGGCACCGGCGTCGCGACGCTCGTCGTGCTCGTCGGCGTGCTGCTGCTCGCGCTCGCGATCCTGGCTGTCTTCGCGGTCGCGTGGTTCGAGCGCGAGCGCGTCGCCGGCCTCTACGGCGCGCCCGTGCCGCCGGCGGTGCTGCGGCGCTCCGGCCGCACCGACTGGCTGCGGGTGCCGCACACGCTCCTGCGCATCGTCTCCGACGGCGCGCACTGGCGGGCGCTGCTCAGCTTCTTCCTCGCGAGCCTGTTCGGCGCGTTCACGCTGCCGCTGCTGTCGCTCGTCGGGCTCGGCGTCCCGCTCGCGCTCGCCGGCCTCGGCGAGGCCGAGACCGTGACCATCCCGCTCACCTCGCTCGCAGCCCCCGTCGAGTGGGCGCCGCTGCTGGGCCTCGTGGCCCTCGCCGCCGGCGCCGCGGGCACGATCGGCCTCGCCATCGCCCACCGCAACGTGACCCTCGGGCTGCTCGTGCCCGACGACCGGGCGCGGCTCGAGCAGGAGGCGCGCGCCGAGCGCGAGCGCCGCCACGGCGCCGTGCGCGCCGCCGACCTCGACCGCACCCGGATCGAGCGAGACCTCCATGACGGGGTGCAGCCGAGGCTCGTGTCGATCGCGATGCAGCTCGGCATGGCCCGCGACCGCATCGACACCGACCCCGAGGGCGCGCGCCGGCTCATCGACGAGGCCCACGCGTCGTCGAAGGCGGCCGTCACCGAGCTGCGGCAGCTGGCCCGCGGCATCCACGTCGCCGTGCTCGACGACCGGGGGCTCGACGCGGCGGTGTCGGCGCTCGCCGCCCGCAGCGCCATCCCCGTCGAGGTCGACGCGCGCATCGAGCGCCGCTGCTCGCGCGACGCCGAGACCGCGGTCTACTTCGCGATCGCCGAGGCGCTGACGAACGCCCACAAGCACGCGCGCGCCAGCCGCATCCGCGTCGCCCTCCGCACCCGCCAGCCCGCCGACGCCCCGCCGTCGCTCTGGGCGCGCGTCGAGGACGACGGCATCGGCGGCGCCGAGCGCCAGCCCGGCGGCGGCATCGACGGCCTCGCGCACCGCGTCGCGGGCGTCGGCGGCACCCTCACCCTGACCAGCCCCGTCGGGGGCCCGACCGCGATCGAGGTGGACGTCCCGTGCGCATCCTGATCTGCGAGGACAGCGTGCTGCTCCGCGAGGGCATCGCCCGCCTCCTCACCGACGCCGGTCACGACGTGGTCGCGCAGCTGCCCGACGCCACCGCGCTCGAGGCCGCGATCGCCGCCGCCGACCCGGATCTCGCGATCCTCGACGTGCGGATGCCGCCGACCCGCACGAACGAGGGCATCCTCGCCGCGATCGGCATCCGCAGCCGCGGCGACCGCCCGCGCGTGCTCGTGCTGTCGCAGTACGTCGAGGAGCGCTACGCGGCCGACCTCATCGCGAGCGGCCCCGCCGGCTTCGGCTACCTGCTCAAGGACCGCGTCGCCGACGTGCGCGACTTCCTCGCCGCCGTCGAGCAGGTCGCCGCCGGCGGCACGGTGCTCGACCCGGAGGTCGTGAGCCAGCTGCTCGCGCGGCGGCGCCGCGACGCGCGCACCGAGCGCCTCACCCCTCGCGAGCGCCAGGTGCTCGCCCTCATGGCGGAGGGCGCGTCCAACCAGGCGATCGCCGACCGCCTCTACGTCTCCGCGGGCAGTGTCGAGAAGCACATCACCGCGGTCTTCCAGAAGCTCGAGCTCGAGCCCGAGGACGGCAACCGCCGCGTGCTCGCCGTGCTCGCCCACCTCGACGCGCCCCGCACCGGCGGCGGCGCTCCCGACGCCCCCGGAGGCATCCGATGACCATCACGACCCCCTCCCGTCCCGGCCGCTGGCTCAGCGTGCTGCTCATCGTGCTCGGCTCGCTCGGCGCCGTCTACGCGATCGGCGGCGGCGTCGTGCGCGGCGTCGCCGCCCACGCCGCCACCAGCCAGAGCTGGACGGCCGACGCCGACGGCGTCGCGGCGCTGCGGATCGACACCTCGGCGGCCGCCTTCCAGGTGCGCTACGCCGACGTCGACGAGGCGACCCTCGACGTCACGACCGACGGCGGTCCCGTGCAGCAGTGGCGGCTCGAGCGCAGCGGCGACGCGCTCGTCGTCGACGCCGACCGGCGCTGGCGGTGGTTCGGCTTCGGCATCATGTTCGCCGACCGCGCCGGCGAGGAGCGGGCGGTGCTGACGCTGCCGGCCGCCCTCGAGCGCGACGAGCTCGACCTCGAGGCGTCGGTCGCCGCCGGCAGCCTCGAGGCCGACGGCTCGTGGGGCGCCGTGGTGGTCGACCTCAGCGCCGGATCGGCGGAGCTCGCGGGCACCGCCGCCTCGCTCGACCTCGACGTGTCGGCCGGCGAGGCGCGCCTCGACCTCGCGGATGCGCGCACCGTCGACCTGCAGGTGAGCGCCGGCCGCATCGTGGGCGCCCTCACCGGCGACCAGCCCGACGCGATCGTCGCCTCGGCGAGCGCCGGGAGCGTCGAGCTCGCGATCCCCGACGGCACCTACGACGTCACCGAGGACGCCTCGGCGGGCGACGCGACGATCGACGTCACCGACGAGGCGGGCGCGGCGTCCACGATCGACGTCGACGTGAGCGCCGGCAGCGTGACGCTGCGGGGCGAGTCGCGGTAGGATCGCAGGCACACGCACTGATCCGGCCATCACCGGGGAGCGGTCGGGAGAACCGCGGCGCGAGCCGCGCAGTAGATCCGAACGGGGCAGGCCCGTCACAGCCGCAGGCCCGGCGACGGGCACGAAGCGGCGGATCCGGCCGAAGGCACGGTTCCGCAAGCGGGGTGGTACCGCGCGAGAGCGTCCCCGCATCCGAGTTCCGAAGGATGCAGGAGACCAGCGTGACCGACCAGCCAGCCCGCCGCTACCCGCTCTCCGGCGACCAGCCCGTCGTCGCGAGCCCCGACCTCCCGGCGCTCGAGCGCGGCATCCTCGCCTTCTGGAAGGGCGACGACACGTTCCGCGCCTCGCTCGAGCAGCGCGAGGGCTGCCAGGAGTGGGTGTTCTACGACGGCCCGCCCTTCGCGAACGGCCTGCCGCACTACGGCCACCTGCTCACCGGCTACGCGAAGGACGTCTTCCCGCGCTTCCAGACGATGCGCGGCAAGCACGTGCCGCGCGTGTTCGGCTGGGACACGCACGGCCTGCCGGCCGAGCTCGAGGCGATGCAGCAGCTCGGCATCACCGAGAAGGCCGAGATCGAGGCGATGGGCGTCGACGTCTTCAACGCGAAGGCGAAGGAGTCGGTGCTGCAGTACGTCGACGAGTGGGAGGACTACGTCACCCGCCAGGCGCGCTGGGTCGACTTCGAGGGCGGCTACAAGACGCTCGACATCACCTACATGGAGAGCGTCATCTGGGCGTTCAAGGCGCTGCACGACAAGGGCCTCGCGTACGAGGGCTACCGCGTGCTGCCGTACTGCTGGCGCGACGAGACGCCGCTGTCGAACCACGAGCTGCGCATGGACGACGACGTCTACCAGGACCGCCAGGACACCACGCTCACCGTGACGTTCCCGTTCTCGGGCGAGCGGGCGGATGCGCTGGAGCTGTCGGGCGTCGCGGCGCTCGCGTGGACGACGACGCCGTGGACCCTGCCGACGAACCTCGCGCTCGCGGTCGGCCCCGAGGTCGAGTACGGCGTCGTGCCGGCCGGCCCGAACGGCACGAGCGCCGGCGACGGCCCCTTCCTCCTCGCGACCGCCACGGTGCCTGGCTACTTCAAGGACCTCGGCTACGACTCCGCCGAGGACGCCGTCGCCGCGATCGTCCGCACGATGCCCGGCGCCGAGCTCGCCGGGGTGCGGTACGAGCCGCTGTTCGACTTCTTCGCCGACGCCGAGGCGTGGGGCACCGAGCACGCGTTCCAGATCCTCGTCGACGACTACGTCGCGACCGGCGAGGGCACCGGCATCGTGCACCAGGCGCCCGCCTACGGCGAGGACGACCAGCGCGTCTCGAACGCCGCGGGCATCCCCACCATCCTCTCCGTCGACGACGGCGGCCGGTTCCTCGACGTCGTCGCGCCGGTCGCCGGCCAGCAGGTGTTCGACGCGAACAAGCCGCTGTCGAAGCTGCTGAAGGACGCCGGCCGCGTGCTGCGCCAGGCCTCCTACGTGCACTCCTACCCGCACTGCTGGCGCTGCCGGAACCCGCTCATCTACAAGGCCGTCTCGAGCTGGTTCGTGCGGGTCACCGAGATCAAGGACGACCTGCTCGCCGCCAACGAGCAGATCACCTGGGTGCCCGAGAACGTCAAGCACGGGCAGTTCGGCAAGTGGCTCGAGGGCGCGCGCGACTGGTCGATCAGCCGCAACCGCTACTGGGGGAGCCCCATCCCGGTGTGGAAGAGCGACGACCCGAACCACCCGCGCGTCGACGTGTACGGCTCGCTCGACGAGCTCGAGCGCGACTTCGGCGTGCGCCCCACCGACCTGCACCGGCCCGCGATCGACGAGCTGACACGCCCGAACCCCGACGACCCGACGGGGCGCAGCACCATGCGGCGCATCCCGGACGTGCTCGACGTGTGGTTCGACTCGGGCTCGATGCCCTTCGCGCAGGTGCACTACCCGTTCGAGAACGAGGCGTGGTTCGACACCCACAGCCCCGCCGACTACATCGTCGAGTACATCGGGCAGACGCGCGGCTGGTTCTACGTGCTGCACGTGCTCTCGGTGGCGCTCTTCGGGCGGCCGGCGTTCGAGAACGTCATCAGCCACGGCATCATCCTCGGCGACGACGGCTTCAAGGCCTCCAAGTCGCGCCGCAACTACCCCGACGTCAACGAGTCGTTCGACGCCTACGGGTCGGATGCGGTGCGCTGGAACCTGCTCCAGGGCTCGATCCTGCGGGGCGGCAACTTCGTCGTCTCGGAGGAGGGCATCCGCGAGGCGCTCCGCCAGTTCCACCTGCCGCTGTGGTCGACCTGGTACTTCTTCGCCACCTACGCCAACCGCGCGCAGGACGGCGCGCCGTACGTCGCGAAGCGCTCGACTGCATCCGCCGACGTGCTCGACCGCTACATCCTCGCGAAGCTGCGCGAGACGGTCGTCACCGCGACCGACAGCCTCGAGCGGCTCGACGCGACGGGCGCGACGCTCGCGGTGCGCGAGCTGCTCGACGTGCTCACGAACTGGTACGTGCGCCGCTCGCGCGACCGCTTCTGGCAGGGCGTCGCCGCCGACGGCTCGGGCAGCGAGGCGTTCGACACGCTGCACACGGTGCTCGAGACGCTCACCCGGCTCGCCGCGCCGCTCTCGCCGCTCGTGACGGAGGAGGTCTGGAAGGGCCTGACCGGCGGTCGCTCGGTGCACCTGGCCGACTGGCCCGACGCCGAGCAGCTGCCCGCCGACGACGCGCTCGTCGCGCAGATGGACGAAGTGCGCCATGTCGTGAATATCGCGCACGGTCTTCGCAAGCAGAGAGGAATTCGAGTTCGGCAGCCGCTGGCATCGATGAAGGTGATGAGCCAGACAAACCTTCGAGGATTCGAGCCACTGATCGCCGACGAAGTCAACGTTAAGGAGGTTGAGTTCGAACTGGCCACTGGCGAGGTCGTCTCGGCGCCGGGCGTTCAGACGGTACTTAGCGTGATCCCTAGAGTTGCGGCGCCCAGACTCGGCAAGGAGTTCCCGCAGATCCTTGCCGCTGCTAAGCGTGGTGAGTGGTCTTCAAATAATGGCGTAGTCGAAGTCGCCGGTGTTGAACTGAGAGACGGAGAGTTCTCACTCAAGACCGTCATGACTGCTGACACCGAGGCGGAGACGCTGGCCGCGTTGACCGGAGCCACGTTGGTAGTTTTGGATACGGAACTGACGCCCGAGCTCGAGGCCGAGGGGCTCGCGCGCGACGTCGTGCGGGCGGTGCAGCAGGCGCGCAAGGAGGCCGGCCTCGACGTGAGCGACCGCATCCGCCTGCGGCTCGGCTCCGACGCGCACGGCGTCGCGGCGCTCGAGGCGAACCGCGCGCTCGTGATGGGGGAGACTCTCGCGCTCGAGCTCGATTTGGAGCGCGTCGACGACACGATGGGCGAGCTCGCCGACGGGCGCACGGCGCACCGCGTGGGCGACGGCTCGCCGCTCGCGATCGCGCTCGAGAGGGCGCAGCCATGACGGAGGACGCAGGCATGACGGAGGACGGCGCGGGCATGGCCGACGACAGCATCGACGACCGGATCCTCGAGGCGCTCGAGCACCGCGAGGCGGCGCAGGCCGCCTACGAGGCGCTGCTGGCGCGCGCGGGCGAGCAGGCGGTCGAGCCGCGCATCGAGGCGACGCGGCGCGCGGTCGAGCTGCTGGGAGACCCGCAGCGCGCGTTCCGCGTCATCCACATCACCGGCACGAACGGCAAGGGCTCGACCGCCCGCATCGCCGACGCGCTGCTGCGCGCGCACGGGCTCCGCACGGGCGTGCTGACGAGCCCGCACCTCGAGCGGGTCAACGAGCGCATCATGCTCGACGGCGAGCCCGTCTCCGACGAGGCGTTCGCGCGCGGCTACGACGACGTCGCGCCGTTCCTCGAGATGGTCGACGCCGAGCTCGAGGCGGCGGGCGAGCGCCGGCTCACGTTCTTCGAGGCGTTCACCGTGCTCGCGCTCGCGATCATGGCGGATGCGCCGGTCGACGTCGCGGTGCTCGAGGTCGGCATGGGCGGCACGTGGGACTCCACGAACGTCGCCGACGGCGACGTCGCGGTGATCACGCCGATCGCCCTCGACCACACGAACCGGCTCGGCACGACGGTCGAGGCGATCGCGCGCGAGAAGGCCGGGATCATCAAGCCCGACGCGATCGTCGTGAGCGCCGCCCAGGCGCCCGAGGCGCTCGCGGTGCTCGAGGCGCGCGCCGCCGAGGTGGGTGCCCGGCTGCTCGTCGAGGGGCGCGACTTCGCGCTCTCCGCGCAGGCGGTCGCGGTCGGCGGCCAGCTCATCACCGTTCGCGGCCTCGCGGCCGAGTACATCGACCAGCTCGTGCCGCTGCTCGGCGCGCACCAGGGCGCCAACGCGACGCTCGCGCTCGTCGCGGTCGAGGCGTTCCTCGGTGGTGGCGGCCAGCCGATGACCGCGCAGGTGCTCGCCGACGGCTTCGCCGCGGCGACCTCGCCGGGCAGGCTCGACGTGATCGGCTCGCAGCCGCTCGTGATCCTCGACGCGGCGCACAACCCGCACGGCGCGACCGCGCTGCGGGCGGCGCTCGGGGCGTTCTTCGGCCTCGAGCGGGTCACGCTCGTGCTCGGGGTGCTCGTCGGCAAGGACGTGACGGGCGTGCTCGAGGCGCTCGAGCCGGTCATCGACGAGGTGGTCGTCACGCAGTCGCGCTCGGAGCGCGCCCTGCCCGCCGACGACCTCGCGGCGCAGGCCGTGGCGGTGCTCGGCGCCGACCGCGTGCTCGTGGAGCCCGAGCTCGGCACCGCCGTCGAGACCGCGCGCGAGAGCGCGGCCGACCGCGGCGGCGCCGTCGTCGTGACCGGCTCGATCACCCTGCTCGGCGACGTGCTCGGCCACGCCCGCGAGGCGGGCTGGCTCGTGCGGCCGGATGCGCGGCGGCAGGCGGCCACCGTCGAGGTCACCGACGAGGAGCAGCGGTGAGCCCCCGCGAGCGGCGGGCCCGCCCGGCGCGCGGCGCGATGGAGTCGCTGCTGCGCATCGTGCACGGGCTGCAGGCGACCGGCATCGTCTTCGGCGCGCTCGCGTCCTGGGGCGTCACGCGCGACTGGCCGGCGCCGACGGCGTTCGCGGTCGTCGGCGTGCTGCTCATCGCCACGATGCCGCTGCTGCGGCACCCGTGGGGATGGGTCGTGAGCCTCGCGGTGCAGGCGGCCGTCGCGGCGCTGACGGTCTTCGAGCCGGTGTGGGGCGTCGTCGCGCTCATCCTCGTCGGGCTGTGGATCTTCTGCTTCGTGAAGGCGCGCGGGATCGAGCGCCAGCGGCGCGCGGCGGGGCTCGACCCGAGGGGCGCCCCCGGCAGCTGAGGCGGTGCGGCGTCGGTAGGCTGGCAGGCATGCAGAGCACCCTCGTCCTCATCAAGCCCGACGGCGTCCAGCGCCAGCTGACCGGGGCCATCCTGGCCCGCATCGAGGCCAAGGGCTACCGCGTCGCCGACCTGCGCATGGTGCAGCCCGAGCGCGCGCTGCTCGAGGAGCACTACGCCGAGCACCAGGGCAAGCCGTTCTTCGAGCCGCTCGTCGAGTTCATGCTCTCGGGCCCGTCGGTCGCGATCCGCCTCGAGGGCGACCGCGTCATCGAGGGCTTCCGCTCGCTCGCCGGCACGACCGACCCGACGACGGCCGCGCCCGGCACGATCCGCGGCGACCTCGGCCGCGACTGGGGCCTCAAGGTGCAGCAGAACCTCGTGCACGGCTCCGACTCGGAGGAGTCGGCCGAGCGCGAGCTCGCGCTCTGGTTCGGCTGAGCGCCCCGGCGCCCGCCGCTAGAAGGCGAACAGGAACCGGGGGATGCCCGGCAGCACGACCATGATCGTCAGCACGACGATCACGGCGAGCGCGAGCGACAGCACCCAGCCCCACGACGAGAAGCGCGCCGCGGTGCGCCGCAGCCCCGCAGGCGCGGGGAGCGCGCCGGCGCCGAACGCCCACGTCCAGAGCGGGAACGCCATCGCGTACATCGCCATCCAGACCAGGAAGCACCACGGGCAGACGAAGCCGAGCACGAAGATCGACTGCTGCGCCAGCCACAGCACGAACACCAGGCCGCCGAGCACGCCGACCGAGAAGGCCGTCCACACCCAGCGCGGCATCGCGACGCGGCCGAGCGTCAGCACGCCCATGAGGATCGGCGCGGGGAACGCCATGAGGCCGAGGAACGGGTTCGGGAAGCCGAACAGCCGCCCCTGCGCCGACTCCATCGCGCCCGAGCACGACAGGAACGGGTTGAGGTCGCAGCTGAGCGCCGCCTCGGGGTTCAGCAGCAGCTCGATGCGCTCCACCGAGAGCGAGAACGCGCCGAGCAGGCCCGCGAGCCCCGTCACGACGAGCACCGCGCCCAGCCAGACAGGCGCAGCGATGTGGGCAGGACGTGACGGGTTCATGGAGCCTCCTGCGCACCATTCTGGCAGTCGGGCGCGATCGTGAGCCTCGACGCGGCGACGCTCGCCGCCTTCACCGCCGGCGTGGTCGTGATCGTGCTGCTGCCGGGCGCCAACAGCCTCTACGTCGCGACGAGCGCGCTGCGGGCCGGCACGCGCGCCGGGTTCCGCGCGATGCTGGGCGTCTTCCTCGGCGACGCGGTGCTCATGGTGCTCGCGGTGCTCTCGGCCCAGGCGCTCTCGGCCAACCCGGTCGTCTTCACCGCGCTCACGTGGGCCGGTGCCCTCTACCTCTGCTGGCTCGCCGTCGGGCTCGTCCGCAGCGCCGTCGCGCGCATCCGCGCCCGCATGGCCCGCCGGGCCGAGCCCGCGGCGACCGAGAACCCGACGCATCCGCCCACCGCGCCCAACCCGATCATCGCCCACCCGCGGCTCGCGCCCTTCCGCACGGCGCTCGTCACGAGCCTGCTGAACCCGAAGGCGATCCTCTTCTTCGCGTCGTTCTTCGTGCAGTTCATCGACCCGGCGTCGCCGACGCCGCTCGGCGACCTGCTCGTGATGATGCTGATCCTCGAGGCGATCTCGGGCCTCTACCTCACGGCGGTCGTGCTGCTCGGCGCGCGCATCGGGCGCCGCGTGCAGCCGCACGGCTGGCCGGCGATCGTCGGCACGCTCGTCGCGGCGGCCGCGTTCGTCGCGCTCGCGGTGCGCGTCGTGCTGCCCTGAGCCCGCAGCGCTCGTGGGGTAGACTTCCCCGCAGCGCGCCCGACGGGCGCTCACACAGGTTTTCCGGGCAGCACGCCTAGCCCGGGCCATCCCCGCGAGGGGGTGTCAGGAAGGATTCGCGCCGGGGCGCGCCCCGGTCGCGAGCGAGATGGCGACCGGCGGCGCCGGTTGCGGCAGGAGCGCGCCAGCGATGGTGAACGACGACACGACCCTCCCCGCAGAGGCAGAGGGCACAGCACAGCAGACCGGCACGGCCGAGGCGCCCGAGGCGCAGCAGGCCGGCGAGGCGCCCGCCGAGGTGCAGCAGGCCGAGGCGCCCGAGGCGCCGAAGCCCAAGCGCAAGCGGGCGACCACGCGCAGGACGGCGCCGGCGGCCGAGGCCGACCCGGCGGCGGATGCGTCGGGCGACGCCCCGGCGCAGGCGCCGGTGGCCGACGACCAGGGTGCCGAGTCGGCCGCGGAGCCCTCCGCCGAGGCCGCCGCTCCGGTGGCGGCGGGGGAGCAGGAGCCCGGCCACGAGCCCGGTCTCACCGACCCCGCGGCCCCGGCGCCGGACGCCGGTGCGCAGGGCTCGGCCGCCGACGACCCGCTGGCCGCGGCGCTCGCGCTGCCCGAGGTGCCGACGGGGCCGTTCGGTCTGCTCTTCCACGCGCCCGACCTCGCGGCGCTGCCCGCCCTGCCGTCGCTGCGCGACGACGACGACGACGAGGACGAGGACGACGACGAGTCGCAGGGCGGCCGTCGCAGCCGCTCGCGCACCCGCTCCCGCTCGCGCCGTCGCGGCGGCGATGTCGAGGAGGAGAAGCCGCTCATCACCGAGCCGCAGAAGGTGCGCGGCTCCACCCGGCTCGAGGCGAAGCGCCAGCGCCGCCGCGAGGGCCGCGACGCGGGCCGCCGCCGCACGGTGGTGACCGAGACCGAGTTCCTCGCCCGGCGCGAGGCCGTCGAGCGCCAGATGATCGTGCGCTCGAAGCACGACCGCGTGCAGCTCGCGGTGCTCGAGGACGGCGTGCTCGTCGAGCACTACGTCGCCAAGGCCTCCGAGTCGAGCCTGATCGGCAACGTCTACCTCGGCCGCGTGCAGAACGTGCTGCCGAGCATGGAGGCGGCCTTCGTCGACATCGGGCGCGGCCGCAACGCCGTGCTCTACTCGGGCGAGGTCGACTGGGACGCGGCCGAGCTCGAGGGCCAGCCGCGCAAGATCGAGCTGGCGCTGAAGCCCGGCGACACCGTGCTCGTGCAGGTGACGAAGGATCCGGTCGGCCACAAGGGCGCCCGCCTCACGAGCCAGATCTCGCTGCCCGGCCGCTACCTCGTGTCGGTGCCCGGCGGCTCGATGAACGGCATCTCCCGCAAGCTCCCCGACACCGAGCGCGCCCGCCTGAAGAAGATCCTCAAGCAGGTGCTGCCGGAGGGCGTCGGCGTCATCGTGCGCACCGCCGCCGAGGGCGCGACCGAGGATCAGCTCACGCGCGACGTCGAGCGCCTCACCCGCCAGTGGGAGCGCATCCAGCAGCAGAAGACCTCCGGCACCGCGCCGCAGCGGCTGCACGCCGAGCCCGACCTGCTCGTCAAGATCGTGCGCGACGTCTTCAACGAGGACTTCCACAAGCTCGTCATCCAGGGCTCCGAGGCGCTCACCACGATCCGCGAGTACCTCGAGGCCATCGCGCCCGACCTGCTCGACCGCGTCGAGGCCTACGAGGGCACCGACGACCCGTTCGACCACTTCCGCATCGCCGAGCAGATCGACAAGGCGCTCGACCGCAAGGTGTGGCTGCCCTCGGGCGGCTCGCTCGTCATCGACCGCACCGAGGCGATGACCGTCGTCGACGTGAACACCGGCCGCTTCGTCGGCGCCGGCGGCAACCTCGAGGAGACGGTCACCAAGAACAACCTCGAGGCGGCCGAGGAGATCGTGCGCCAGCTGCGGCTGCGCGACATCGGCGGCATCATCGTGATCGACTTCATCGACATGGTGCTCGAGTCGAACCGCGACCTCGTGCAGCGGCGCCTCATCGAGTGCTTGAGCCGCGACCGCACGAAGCACCAGGTGGCGGAGGTCACGAGCCTCGGCCTCGTGCAGATGACGCGCAAGAAGCTGGGCCTCGGGCTCCTCGAGTCCTACTCCGAGCAGTGCGAGGTCTGCGCCGGCCGCGGCATCATCGTGCACCACGAGCCCGTCTCGAAGCCGCAGCGCCAGCAGCAGTCCGACGCGGGCGGCAACGGCAGCAGCGGCGGCCGCCGCGGGCGGCGCGGCAAGCAGGCCGACCAGCAGCAGGCCGAGCAGCACCAGCAGCACCAGCAGGGCGCCGGCGGCACGCACGCGATCACCGACGACCTCCGCAAGGGGCTGTCGCAGATCGCGTCCGCGGGCAAGGGGCGCCCGCACGAGGGCGACCACGCTGCGGGCGAGCACCCTGCGGGCGAGCAGCCCGCGGCGCACCAGCCCGTGCAGCAGCCGTCGGGCGAGCAGCCGTCGGGCATCGTCGCGCCCTCGAAGGAGGCGGTCGAGGCCGTCGCCGCCGAGCCGATCGTCACGATCCTCGACATCCCCGTCGAGCCCGCGCACGAGGCGCCCGCCGCGAAGGCCTCCGAGGGCGACCTCGACGGGCTGCTCGGCAGCGCGCTCGACGCGCTCGCCGCGCCGGCGCCCGGCACCGGCAAGGCCGCACGGCGCTCGCGCCGCGCCTCCTCGGGCGTCATCACGGCGAAGCCCGACGACTCGAACCGCTGACGCGGCGGGGCGCGACCGGGCTAGTGCGGCCGGTCGCGCTCCTTCACGCGCAGCCCGCTCGCGATGAGCCGGCGCACGAGCTCCTTCGGGGGCACGCGCTCCGCGCCCATCGCGACGAGCGCGTCGATGCGCTCGGCGGGCACGTCGTAGTGGTCGTGGTCGAAGCCGCGCGAGGGGATGCCGGCGGCCCGCGCGAAGGCGTGCAGCTCGTCGAGCGACGCGTCGCTGATGAGGTGCGCCCACAGCGTGCCGTGGTTCGGCCACAGCGGGTCGTCGACGAGGATCGCCATCCGCCCACGCTAGCGGGCGCCACGCGGGCGGTCATGTTGACCGCAGGCGCCGCGTGCCTGTATCGTTGTCCGCTGGTGCAGGTCGCGATCTCGCGCGCGCCACAAGCTTCGTCCCGGCCCTGCCGGGAGTCGTTCCAACAGTGAGGATCCAACGTGGTGTACGCAATCGTGCGCGCCGGCGGCCGGCAGGAGAAGGTCGAGGTCGGCACCGTGCTCGTCGTCGACCGCATCGCCGGCGACGACAACGGCAACGTCGAGCTGGCCCCCGTGCTGCTCGTCGACGGCGACAAGGTGACGACCGATGTCGACGCGCTCGCCAAGGTGAAGATCACGGCCGAGGTCGTGACCGACCTGCGCGGCCCGAAGATCCGCATCCAGCACTACCGCAACAAGACCGGCTACAAGCGCCGCATGGGCCACCGCTCGGAGCTCACGCGCCTCAAGGTCACCGAGATCAAGTAAGGGGCTCCAGACATGGCACACAAGAAGGGCGCATCGTCCACCCGCAACGGCCGTGACTCGAACGCGCAGCGCCTCGGCGTGAAGCGCTTCGGCGGCCAGGTCGTCAAGGCCGGCGAGATCATCGTCCGCCAGCGCGGCACGCACTTCCACCCCGGCGCCAACGTCGGCCGCGGTGGCGACGACACGCTGTTCGCCCTCGAGGCGGGCGCCGTGGAGTTCGGCCAGAAGGGCGGCCGCAAGGTCGTCAACATCGTCGCCGCAGGCTGACGACACACAGACACCCGATGAACGGGGCGGGCTTCGGCTCGCCCCGTTCTCGCATCGAAGGAGGCATGCCATGGCGACGTTCGTCGATCAGGTGACGCTGCATCTGCGCGCCGGTCACGGCGGTCACGGCTGCGTCTCCGTGAAGCGCGAGAAGTTCAAGCCCCTCGCGGGCCCCGACGGCGGCAACGGCGGCGACGGCGGCGACATCGTGCTGGTCGCCGACCCGCAGGTGACGACGCTGCTCGGCTACCACCGCGCGCCGCACCGCGCGAGCGAGAACGGCCAGCCCGGCATGGGCGACCACCGCTCGGGCACCTCCGGCGCCGACCTCGAGCTGCCCGTGCCGGTCGGCACGGTGGTGACGGATGCGTCGGGCGAGCAGCTCGCCGACCTCGCGCAGGCGGGCATGCGGCTCGTCGTCGCGGCCGGAGGCCAGGGCGGGCTCGGCAACGCCGCGCTGTCGAACACCAAGCGCAAGGCGCCCGGCTTCGCGCTGCTCGGCACGCCCGGCTTCGAGGGCGACATCACGCTCGAGCTGAAGACCGTCGCCGACGTCGCGCTCGTGGGCTTCCCGAGCGCCGGCAAGTCGAGCCTCGTCGCCGCGATGTCGGCCGCGCGGCCGAAGATCGCCGACTACCCGTTCACGACGCTGCACCCCAACCTCGGCGTCGTCGAGTCGGGCCAGACGCGCTACACGATCGCCGACGTGCCCGGCCTCATCGAGGGCGCGAGCGAGGGCAAGGGGCTCGGCCTCGAGTTCCTGCGCCACGTCGAGCGCTGCTCGGCGCTGCTGCACGTCATCGACTGCGCCACGCTCGAGCCCGGCCGCGACCCGGTGAGCGACCTGCAGGTCATCCGCCGCGAGCTCGAGGCGTACCCGGTGCCGGAGGGGCAGACGCCGCTGCTCGAGCGCCAGCAGCTCGTCGCGCTCAACAAGATCGACGTGCCCGAGGCCGCCGAGCTCGCCGCGTTCGTGCGCGCCGACATCGAGGCCATGGGCTACCGCGTCTTCGAGATCTCGACCGTCGCGCACCGTGGCCTGCGCGAGCTGTCGTTCGCGCTCGCCGAGATCGTCGAGGCCGACCGGGCCGCGAAGGCCGCCGAGCCGGCGCCCGAGCGCATCGTGCTGCGCCCCAAGGCGATCGACGACGCCGGCTTCGTCGTCAAGGTCGAGGGCTCCCACGAGGGCCCCGTCTACCGCATCCTGGGCGCGAAGCCCGAGCGGTGGGTCGCGCAGACCGACTTCCGCAACGACGAGGCCGTCGGCTACCTCGCCGACCGGCTCGCGAAGCTCGGCACCGAGGATGCGCTGCTCAAGGCGGGCGCGGTCGCGGGCGCGACCGTCGTCATCGGCCCCGGCGCCGGCATCGTCTTCGACTGGGAGCCGACCATCGCATCCGCCGCCGAGCTCGTCGGCAACCGCGGCACCGATCCGCGGCTCGACCGCAACGACCGTCGCACGACGGCCGAGCGCCGCGCCGAGTACCACCGCCAGATGGACGCGAAGCAGGCGGCGCGCGACGACCTCAAGGGCGAGCGCGACGCCGGCATCTGGACCGACGACGAGGGGTTCGAGGTGCAGCGCTGGGACGACGAGGCATGACCTCGCTCGACCTCTCGGTCGCGCAGCGCATCGTCGTCAAGGTCGGCTCGTCGTCGATCTCCGGCGACCGCCGGGGCCAGATCGAGCCGCTCGTCGACGGGCTCGCGCGCCTGCACCGGGCGGGCGAGGTCATCCTCGTCTCCTCGGGCGCGATCTCGACGGGCATGCCGTTCCTCGGCCTCGACGCGCGCCCCGCCGACCTGCCCATGCAGCAGGCCGCCGCGGCCGTCGGGCAGAACGTGCTCATGAACCGCTACCAGCGGAGCCTGTCGCGGCACGAGCTCGTCGCGGCGCAGATCCTGCTCACCGCGTCCGACATGGACATGGACTCGCACCGCGTCAACGCGCGCAACGCCCTCGAGCGGCTGCTCGAGCTGCGCATGCTGCCGATCGTCAACGAGAACGACACGGTCGCGACGCACGAGATCCGCTTCGGCGACAACGACCGGCTCGCGGCCCTCGTCGCCCGGCTCGTGCGCGCCGACCGGCTCATCCTGCTCTCCGACATCGAGGCGCTCCGCACGGCGCCGCCCGACGAGCCGGGCTCCGAGCCCATCCACCGCGTCGCGTACGGCGACCCGATGGAGGGCGTCAGGCTCGGCGCGAGCGGCTCCCACATCGGCTCGGGCGGGGCGATGACGAAGGTGGATGCGGCGCGGCTCGCCGCCGACGCGGGCGTCCGGGTGACGGTCACGGCGACGCCGCTGCTCGAGCGCCTCATCGCGGGCGAGCGGCTCGGCACCGAGTTCGAGCCGAACCCCGCCCCCGAGCACTAGTCCCGCTGGGCGAGCCGTCGACCCTGCCCCCGCTGGTCGAGCCGTCGGCGCCGCCTCCGCTGGTCGAGCCGTCGGCCCTCCCTCCGCTGGTCGAGCCGTCGGCCCTCCGGGCCGACGAGTCGAGACCACCCCGCACGAGGCTCCCCGCGCATCCGCCCGCTCCTAGGATCGAGGCATGCCCGATGACCTCGACCGGCTCCTGACCGACGCCAAGCGCGCCTCCCGCGAGCTCGGCGTCGCGCCCGCCGAGCGGCGCCACGCCGCGATCACCGCGATCGCCGACGCCATCGAGCGCGCGGGCGACGCGATCCTCGCCGCGAACGCCGAGGACCTCGAGCGCGGCCGCGCCGCCGGGCTCGCCTCGGGCCTGCTCGACCGGCTGCTGCTCGACGAGGGCCGCATCGCCGCCCTCGCGGCAGCCGCCCGCCAGCTCGCGGCGCTGCCCGACCCGATCGGCGAGGTGCTGCGCGAGCGCACGCTGCCGAACGGGCTCGAGCTCACCGAGGTGCGCGTGCCCTTCGGCGTCATCGGCGTCATCTACGAGGCCCGCCCCAACGTCACGGTCGACCTCGCCTGCATCGCCCTCGGCTCCGGCAACGCGGTCGTGCTGCGCGGCGGCTCGGCGGCCGAGCGCACGAACGCGGTGCTCGTCGCCACGATGCAGGACGCGATCGAGGCGTCGGGCCTCCCGCGGGCGGCCGTGCAGACGATCGACCGCTTCGGCCGCGACGGCGCCGGGCGCCTCATGCGGGCCCGCGGCCTCGTCGACCTGCTCGTGCCGCGGGGGAGCGCCGCGCTCATCGAGCGGGTCGTCACCGAGTCGACCGTGCCCGTCATCGAGACGGGCGCCGGCGTCGTGCACGCCTTCGTCGACCGGGCGGCGAGCCTGCCGATGGCGCTCGAGATCCTGCTGAACGCCAAGACGCAGCGCACGAGCGTCTGCAACTCCCTCGAGACGGTGCTCGTGCACCGCGACATCGCCGAGACCGCGGTGCCGGCGATCGCCGACGCGATGCGCGAGGCGGGCGTCACCATCCACGCCGACGCCCCGCTGCCCGGCGTCGACGCGGCCGAGCCGCTGGGGGAGCAGGGCTGGTCGACCGAGCACCTCTCGATGGACGTCGCGATCGGCGTCGTCGACGACGTGCGCGCGGCGATCGAGCACGTCAACGCCTTCGGCACCCACCACACCGACACGATCATCACCGACGACGCGGATGCGGCGGAGCGGTTCCTCGCGGAGGTCGACTCGGCGGTCGTCATGCACAACGCATCCACCCGGTTCACCGACGGCGGCGAGTTCGGCTTCGGCGCGGAGGTCGGCATCTCGACGCAGAAGGCGCACGCGCGCGGCCCGATGGGGCTCCCGGAGCTCACGAGCACCAAGTGGATCGTGCGCGGCACGGGCCAGGTGCGCGCGTGAGCCGCGCTAGAGTGGGAGTCGATCGGAGGCTTCCATGACGCTGACATTCCTGAGCGCGACGACGCTCGCCGCTGCTGCTGCGGCGGAGTCCGAGAGCGAGCTCGGCGCCTACATCGCCGGCGGCATCACCGCTGCGGTGTTCCTCATCTCGGCGATCGTGCTGCGCTCCTTCCGCGACGTCGCGCACCGCGCGCCCGGCGACGTGCACGGCTCCGACCACGCCTGACGCAGCCGACGTGCCGCAGCGCCGTCGCCGCCTGGGCATCATGGGCGGCACGTTCGACCCCATCCACCACGGGCACCTCGTGGCGGCGAGCGAGGTGGCCCACCACTTCGCGCTCGACGAGGTCGTGTTCGTGCCCACCGGCGAGCCGTACCAGAAGCGCAAGGTCTCGCCGAGCGAGGACCGCTACCTCATGACGGTCGTGGCGACCGCCTCGAACCCCCGGTTCAAGGTCAGCCGCGTCGACATCGACCGCGACGGCCCCACCTACACGATCGACACGCTGCGCGACATGCGCGCGCAGCACCCCGACGCCGAGCTGTTCTTCATCACGGGCGCGGATGCGTTCGCGTCGATCGTGGGGTGGAAGGATGCGGATGAGCTCTGGCAGCTCGCGCACTTCGTCGCCGTCACCCGCCCGGGGCACCACCTGTCGATCTCGGGATATCCGCCGGACCGCGTCTCCGAGCTGGAGATCCCCGCACTTGCGATATCCTCGACCGATTGCCGTGCGCGCGTCCGCGCCGGCTACCCGGTCTGGTATCTCGTGCCAGACGGAGTGGTTCAATACATCAGCAAGCACGACTTGTACCGGAGACTGACAGCATGACCGATGCGAACGAAGGGCAGCCGCTCACCCGGCGCCAGCTTCGAGAGCTCGAGCGCGCTGCCGAGGCCGCACGCAACGGCGGCACCCCGCCCGTCCCCGCCGAGGGAGCCCAGCCGCAGGTGAGCGCAGCGCCGGTCCGCGAGGGCCGGCACTCGACGCCGAGCGTGCCCGCGGCGCCCGAGGAGGCCCGCGAGGCCGAGCAGCCCGCGCTGCAGGAGCCGCCGCAGAAGCCGCAGGGCCGGTTCTTCGGTCGCCGCAAGCCGCAGGGCGCCGAGGCGCCCACGCAGGCGGTGCCCGTCCAGCAGGCGCCGATCGAGCTGCCCGAGACCGTGGCCATGGATCGCGTCGAGCCCGCCGAGGCGGCCGAGGCCGACGTGATCGAGGCCGAGCTGCACGCACCCGAGGCGAGCGGCGCATCCGTGCCCGCACCCTCGGCCGCGCGCCGCTCGAGCGTGCAGGTCGACGACGTGCAGGGCCTCGACACCGTCGACGACGACGAGGTCGACAGCCTCGAGATCGACGAGGTCATCGTCGAGCAGCCGCGCGTCTCGTCGCGCCGCGTCGCCGAGTCGACGCCCGCCGAGCTCGAGGACCGCCGCCGCGCCGCCGAGGCCGCCGGCGCCGAGGAGGCGCTGCCGACCGGTCCGACGCGCGGCCAGGCCATGCGCCTGCCGGTGATCGTCAACGTCGTGTCCGACACCTCCGAGCACCACATCGCCGACCTGCGCGAGCAGGGCGTCGCGGGCGAGGGCGGCGGATCGTCGACCTCGTCGATCACCGCCAACGCGCTCGTGCTGCCGGCCGGCTCCGACAGCCCCGAGTTCCAGCTCGAGGGCGACGACGGCCTGCTGGTCACCGGCTCCATCGACGTGCCGGAGGGCTTCGCCTCGTCCGGCCGCGGGAGCGCCTCGATCGACGGGAGCGATGTGGACGGCGATGTCGCCGACGGCGAGGTGCAGAGCCCCGAGACGGCGCCCGTGCGCGCCTCGAAGGCCGTGTCCTCCTACGCGAACGCGCGCGTGCAGATCGCGCCGCAGAAGCAGCGCTCCAACGTGTGGCCGGTCGCGATCGGCGTCGGCGCGGGAGCCTTCGTGGTGGGCGTCGGGGCATTCCTGACGGTCGCCCTGACGCAGGGCTGGCTCTGAACGCCGGGAGCGCTCGATGAGCGCCGACCGGAAGGCGATCGAGCTCGCTCGCGCCGCCGCCCGTGCCGCCGACAAGGCGCTCGCCGTCGACATCGTGGGCCTCGACGTCTCGGGGCAGCTGCCGCTGACCGACGTGTTCGTGATCGCCACGGGCCGCAACGAGCGCCAGGTGAGCGCGATCGCGCGCGAGATCGAGGATGCGCTGATCCTCGACGGCGCGAAGCCGGTGCGCCGCGAGGGCCGTGCTGACGGCCGCTGGGTGCTGCTCGACTTCTCCGACATCGTCGTGCACATCTTCCACGAGGAGGAGCGCACGTACTACCAGCTCGAGCGGCTCTGGCGCGACGCCGGCGTCGTCGACCTGCAGCTGCCCGACCCGGCCGCGCCCGCCGCCGAGTAGCGCGCCGCGCGCGCTCGCCGCGCGCGCCCGCCTGCCCGCCCACGCGCATCCGCCGCCGTGAGTGGCGCCTTGCGCACTCGAGTGGCGCCCTGAGCGATCGAGTGGCGCCTTGTTCGATCGAGCGGCGCCTTGCGCGTTCGGGTGGCGCCTCCCGCGATCGGGTGGCGCCTTGCGCGGATCAGTGGTGCCTCCCGCCGTCGACTGGCGCACGCTGGCGGGTCGGTGCGCTCGTCCCGCATCGGAGACGAGCGCTCGTCGTCTCGGAGTTGCGTACCTCGCACATGGCGCGTACTGTCGCTGTCAGCGCGATTGGAAACGTTTCCAATCCGAGGTACGACGAGCGACGGAGCTCGGAGCGGAGCGGGGCATGGCGGGCACACCCACGATCGCGTCGGTCGCCGACCGCGCCGGTGTCTCGATCGCCACGGCCAGTCGTGCCCTGCACGGGCACGGGGCCTCGCCGCGCACCGCTGAGCGCGTGCGCAGCGCCGCGGCCGAGCTCGGCTACCGCCCGAACGCGGTGGCGCGTGCGCTGCAGTCGGGACGCACGGGCCAGATCGCCATGATCGTGCCGGATGCCGCCAACCCCGTCTACGCGAGGATGACCAGCGCCGCGCAGCACGAGCTCGCGGCGGATGACCGGCAGCTGCTCGTCACCCAGGCGGCGGAGCCGACCGCTGTCGCGGCCGCCATCGCCCGGTTCGGCCCGAGCACCATCGACGGGCTCATCGTCGTGCCGCTCCGCCCCGAGCAGCAGGTGCTCGAGGCGCTCGAGCGCTCGGCGGTGCCGACCGTCGTGATCGGGTCCCTGCCCGACGGCGCAGCGCAGGGCGCCGTGCGCGCCGACTCGCGAGCCGGTGTGCGGCTGGCGATCGACCACCTGGTGAGCCAGGGCGCCCGTCGCATCGCGTTCGTGAACGGCCCTGTCGACACCACGCCGGGGCGCCAGCGACTGGAGGGCTACCGCCGCGCCATCGAGGACGCCGGCCTGGAGCAGGATCCGTCGCTGGTCGTGGCGGCCGCCGACTTCACGCACGCGGCTGCGCTCCCGGCGGTCGAGGAGCTGCTCGATCGCGGAGTCGAGTTCGACGCACTCGTCGGCGCGAACGATCTGATCGCGTTCGCCGCCCTGCGCGCGCTCTCGGTGCGCGGGCGTGCTGTACCGGGCGATTGCCTGGTCGTGGGCATGGACGACACGGAGCTGGCGCAGATCGCGATCCCGAGCCTCACGAGCGTCGACCTCGGCGCCGAGGCCCGAGGGACGCTGGCTGCGGAGCAGCTGCTGGCCTCGTTGCGCGGCGACGCGGATGCGATCGCGGGCGCGGTCGTCGCGCCGAGGCTCGTCGTGCGGGAGTCGAGCACAGCGATGGAGCCGCGATGAGCGCCGTCGACGTCGTCGTCGCGGAGCGCGGCCTGCGACGCCGGTCGCGGTTCGGCGCCGAGCGCGGCGCGTGGCTGCTCTTCCTCCCGGCGATGCTGCCGATCCTCGCGTTCAGCGTCTGGCCGCTGCTGCAGGGCATCGCGCTCGGCTTCACGAACGCGACAGCGGGCCGCGACGTGGTCGTCGAGTTCAACGGCGTCCAGAACTACGTCGACCTCGCCGGCTACGAGCTCTTCTGGAACTCCTTCGGCATCGGGCTCATCTGGGCGTTATCGGTGACCCTGATCCAGTTCGTCGCGTCGCTCTGCCTCGCCCTGCTGCTGAACGCCAACCTGTGGGGCCAGGGCGTCGCTCGCACGCTCGCGCTGATCCCGTGGGCGATGCCTCCGGTGATCATCGCGATCATGTGGCGGCTGATGCTGCACCCCACATACGGCGCGGTGAACGGCGGGATGGGCGCGCTGGGGCTGCCGGACAACATCAACTGGTTGGGCCAGGCCTCGACCGCGCTGCCCGCGGCGATCGTCGTGGGCGTGTGGGCGGGCATGCCGCAGACGACGATCACCCTGCTCGCAGGTCTCCAGGGGGTCAACGCCGAGCTGCACGAGGCGGCGCAGATCGATGGAGCGAGCACCTGGCAGAGGTTCGTCTCCGTGACGCTGCCGGCGCTCCGACCCGTGATCGTCGCGATCACGACGCTCGACTTCATCAACAACTTCAACTCCTTCGCGCTGGTCTACGTGCTCACTGCGGGCGCCTGGGGCACGATGCTCCCGATGCTGTTCGCCTACAACGAGGCGTTCCGGTACGGCAACTTCGGGCTCGCGAGCGCGATGGGCAACGTCATCGTCATCGTGATCACGTTCTTCCTCTTCTTCTACCTGCGTGCGCAGGCGAAGGGGCGTGAGTCATGAGGCGTCGCGTCACGCTCGGGCGAGCGCTCCAGTACGTCGCCATCGCCCTGTTCATGGTCTTCCTCGCGTTCCCGCTGGTGTTCCTCTTCACCACGGCCTTCAAGACGCAGGCCGAGCTGCAGTCGCCGGATCCGCAGCTGCTGCCCGCACAGTGGAACCTCGACAACTTCACAGCTGCGATCGAGCGCGCGAACCTGGTGCAGGCGGCGGGCAACAGCCTGCTGGTGGCGGTCGTGACGACGCTGATCGTGGTCGTGATCTCGCTGCCGGCCGCCTACGCGCTCGCGCGCTTCCGCACCCGGCTCCGGAAGCTGGCGACGGGATGGATCCTGCTCTCGCAGGTCTTCCCGTTCATCCTGATCATCATCCCGCTGTACCTGATGCTGCAGCCGCTCGGGCTCGGGAACTCCCTCGCGGGACTGGTCGTCGTGTACGTGGTCTGGTCGCTGCCGTTCGCGCTGTGGATGCTGCAGGGCTACGTCGCGTCGATCCCCGTCGACCTCGAGGAGGCCGGGGCGATGGACGGCGCGCCGAAGTGGCGCGTGCTCATCTCGATCGTGCTGCCGCTCCTCGCACCGGGCCTCGTCGCGACCAGCCTGTTCGCGTTCATCGGCGCGTGGAACGAGTTCTTCTTCGCCCTGGTGCTCATCAAGGACGAAGCCCTCCAGACGCTCCCGCAGCGGCTGGCGCTGTTCGTCGGCGCCGAGGGCCAGGTGCAGCTCGGCCAGCTCGCAGCCGCTTCGCTGCTCGCGGCCATCCCGAGCCTGCTGTTCTTCGCCCTCATCCAGCGCCGCCTCACCTCCGGCCTGCTCTCCGGCGCGGTCAAGGGCTGACCCACCCTCCATCCACGACAACCCCATCCCACAACGAGGAGACACCATGCACCGCACACCCCGCGCCGCGATGACGCTCGCGGCCGGCGCTCTGCTGCTGACCGGCTGCGCCTTCGGCGGCGGCCAGGCACCGACCGCCACCGAGACCACGGACCCCACCGAGGAGGTGACGCTCACGTTCCAGTCCCTGGCCTTCCAGGACGCGACCATCGCCGCGACCGAGGAGATCGTGGACTCCTGGAACGAGGAGCACCCCGAGACCCAGATCGACCTCGTGCAGGGATCGTGGGACAACGTGCACGACCAGCTGGTCACCCAGTTCCAGGGCGGTGACGCCCCGGACATCATCCACAACGAGGCCTCGGACATGGCCGGCTTCGCGCACGACGGCTACCTCGCCGACCTCACGCCTTACCTCAGCGAGGAGCTGAGGGGCGACGTCGCAGAGGGCGTCTGGACCACGGTCACTGCCGGCGACGAGGTCTTCGCGGCCCCGACGCTGATGCAGTCGTACGTCGCGTTCGCCAACACCGCCGCGTTCGAGGCAGCGGGCGTCGAAGTGCCGACCGGCGACTCGCTCGCGTGGAGCGAGGTGCGCGAGATCGCGCAGCAGCTCACCGGCGACGGCACCTACGGCCTTGGCTGGGGCCTGAAGTCCCCGACGGCGCCGTTCATGAACCTCGCGCTCGGCGAGGACGGCACGTTCTTCGAGGTGGATGCCGAGGGCCAGGCCACGATCGACGTCGGTGAGGGCGAGCTGGCACTGCCGCAGACCGTCCACGCGATGGCCTACGAGGACCAGTCGCTCGACCCGGTCACGCTCACGCAGTCGGGCGGCGACGTGCTGCCCGGCTTCCTCGGCGGCACCTACGGCATGTACATCGGCGGCTCCTACCTCGCGCAGCAGATCGCCGACACGGCGCCGGAGGGCTTCGAGTGGACCGTGCTCCCGCCGCTCGCCGGCAGCGCCGGCCCCGCGCAGGGCACCTCGCCGCAGACCCTGTCGGTCTCGGCGGACTCGGAGCACGTCGACCGCGCCGCGGCGTTCATCGACTACTACATGCAGGCCGAGCACCTCGCCGCTGTGGGGCAGGGCGACGCCCTGATCCCGGCCACCGGCGCGGCGCGCGACGCGCTCGCGACGGCGACGGAGGGGCAGACCGGCTGGGCCGAGATGCTGGCCTCGGGCGAGGTCCTGGAGGCCGCGCCGTTCCAGCTCGCGGTCAACTACCCGCAGTGGAAGGACCAGTACGCGACCCCGGCGTTCCAGCAGTACCTGGCGGACTCCATCAGCCTCGAGGAGCTCACCGCGCAGCTCACCGAAGGCTGGGAGTCGATCCAGTAGCGAACGACAGCCTGGCAGGGGGCGGGAGCACCGCCCCCTGCCAGGCCCACGCCCGTGCACGACCTGATCGGAGATCCCATGACCGACGCAGCCTTCGCCGATGTCGCGACTGCCGCACTCGCAGGCGCTGCCGTCGCCGACGCGCTCGGCGGCGCAGCCGAGGGCAACACCCCCGAGGCCATCCAGCAGCGCTACGGCGGGACGATCGAGGGCATCGTGCCCCCCTTCCTCGACGACTGGCGCACGGCGCGGCCCATCGCGCCCTACCACAAGGGCGACGGCCACGTCACCGACGACACCCTGATGACCAACCTGCTCGTCGACGTGTATGCGCACGTGCGACGCCACCTCACGGCGCACGACATCGCCGACCACCTCGTGCCGCGCATGATCGGCGACGTGCAGTGGATCCCCGAGCTCGAGGCGGAGGCGCTGCCCCTGCAGCGGGTGTTCCTCGCCGAGAAGTGGCTGGTCGCACGCTTGCACTACGGCCACGTGGACCCGCGGGAGGCCGGGGTCGGCAACGTCGTGAACTGCGGGGCCACCATGTACGTGGCGCCCGTCGGCCTGGTCAACGCGGGCGATGCCCGGGGGGCCTACGCGGAGGCGATCGACATCGCGGGCGCGCACCAGTCCAGCTACGGGCGCGAGGCGGCCGGGGTGTTCGCCGCCGCCGTGGCCGCAGCGGCGGCTCCGGGGGCGAGCGTCGACGGCGTGCTGGACGAGGCGGTCGGCCTCGCCCGTGACGGCACGCGCGCGGCGCTCGAGGCGGTGGTCGACGCCGGCCGCGGCCTCGACGGCTGGCGCGACGGAGGCCTCGCCCAGCTGCGCGAGGCGGTGCGACCGTTCGACACCGTCGGCGACACCTACCGGCAGCCCGCGATGGACGCACGGCTCCCCAGTCGGACCAAGGCGATCGAGGAGCTGCCGATCGCGTTCGGGCTGCTGGCGGCATGCCGCGGGGACTACCGCGAGGCGGTCCTCGGCGCCGTGAACTACGGTCGGGACTCCGATTCGATCGCCGTGATGGCTGGCTCCATCGCCGGCGCGCTCGGTGGCCTCGCGGCCGTGCCCGCGGAGTGGATCGACGCGGTGGGGGAGGCCTCGAGGCTCGACCTGCGGGCTCCCGGCGCGACCATGGCGGCCGTCGCCGCCGAGGTGTGGCAGGCGGACGAGGCGCGACACCGCGCGCGGGCGGGGGCCGCCGCTGCCCTCGGGCTCTCCGCGTGAGTGCCGCACCAGCGCTGCTGCGACTGAGCTGGACGCAGCCAGAGGACCTCGCGGCGCACGCGCTCGCGGCCGCCCGACTGGACGGGCTCGACGTCTCAGCGCTGGAGGCCGAGCTGACCGCCGCAGGCGGGAGCCTCGACGCGCCCGTCAACGGCGCGACGCCCGTGCCGGCGAGCCGAGAGCTCCGCGAGGTCGCGGCGCGCATCACCGATGCGGCCACGGCGATGCCTCGGCCGAGCGCGCTGCGCGAGCGCGAGCCCGACCGCTGGGAGGCGATGGGGCTCCATCCCGCACCGATCGCGGTCCGCGCGGGGCTGAGCGAGCGACTGCGCGGCGCGTGGCTCGGCCGCGCGGTCGGCTGCCTCATCGGCAAGCCGGTGGAGAAGATCCCGCGCGAGGGCATCCGAGCGATCGCGCAGTCCACCGGCCGCTGGCCGCTCCGCGGCTATTTCACCGAGCAGGGGCTCGACAGCGATGTCGCCGAGCGCTGGCCCTGGAACCGGCGATCCCGTCCCACGAGCCTCGACGGCGTCATCGATGGCATGCCGGAGGACGACGACCTGAACTTCGCGGTGCTCGCCCTCGTCGCGCAGCAGCGCGCTCGTGCGGCAGGAGCCGCCGTGACGACCGAGGGAGTCGCGCAGCTCTGGCTGGAGCAGCTGCCCGCGGGCCGCGTCTTCACCGCCGAGCGGATCGCGTACCGGAACCTCCTGGCCGGGGACGAGCCCGCCGTCGCCGCGGAGCGGGGCAACCCCTTCGTCGACTGGATCGGGGCGATGATCCGCGCCGATGCCTACGGCTGGGCGCACCCGGGAGACCTCGGCACGGCAGCACGGCTCGCCGTCGCCGACGCGCGTCTCACGCACCGCAGGGCCGGGGTGCACGGCGCGGCACTCATGGCTGGGGCCGCCGCCGCTGCCGTCGCCGGTGCGACGATCGGCGATGCCGTCGCAGCCGGCCTCCAGTGCGTCCCCGAGCAGTCGCGCCTCGCCGATGCCGTTCGGTTCGGCCGTGACATCGCGGCGTCGGACCTCGACGACGAGGCAGCGCTCGACGAGCTGCACCGCGCCTACGGCCACCTGCACTGGGTGCACGTGCTGAACAACGCGGCGCTGCTCGCATTCGCCGCTCTGCGCGGCCACGACGACTTCGCGCGCGGCGTCGGCCTTGCGGTCGCGGGCGGCTGGGACACCGACTCGGTCGGTGCCAGCGTCGGCAGCCTGCTCGGCGCTGCCGGCGGCGTCCCCCAAGAGCTCGCCGCCCCGATCCGCGGCGTCTACCGCACCACGCTCGCCGGCTTCGACGGCATCGCGTTCGACGAGCTCGCCGCGCGCACGCTCGCGCTGACGGAGGAGGCAGCATGACGAGCGACCCGGACGAAGCCGCCACCAACGCGCTCGACCCGCTGGTGCCCCGGCCCATCGACCTGCCGACGCACGTGCCGCTGCCGCGCGACGGCGCGCGACTGACCGACGCCGACTTCGATGTCGCCAAGATCCTCGCCGCGCCCGACGACCCGGCGCGCTGGGACGAGTGGCGCGCTGAGATCGACGCGCTCGCAGCGGAAGCGCGAGCGAGGCTCCAGCACGATGACGGGGCCTACGCCGCCGTGCCCTGGGCCTCGCGCTGCCGAGTCGCGGCGCAGATCTGGCTCTGGGACGAGCGGCTCTGGGACTGGCAGGAGCGTCGCTTCACGCCCTCGCGCCTGCTCTCGGCCTACGCCGACATCGGTGGACTCGACGGGCTGGTGCTCTGGCACGCGTACCCGTGCATCGGCATCGACGAGCGCAATCAGTTCGACTGGTACCGCGACGTGCCGGGGCTTGCTGACCTGGTGTCCGACCTCCGAGCCGCCGGGGTGCGCGTCTTCCTCGACTACAACCCGTGGGACACGGGCACGCGCCGCGAGACGGATGCGCGCGGTCGCGTGGTCGCGGACGGCGAGGCGCTGCGTGCTGTCGCCGACGCGCTCGCCGCCGACGGCGTGTTCCTGGACACGCTGAAGCAGGCCGACCCGGCCTTCCTCGACGCAGTCGGGGGCGAGCGGCCCCTGGCGCTGGAGGGCGAGTCCCGGGTTCCAAACGAGCGGCTGCGCGACCACGTCCTGTCCTGGTCCCAGTGGTTCGCCGACTCCGACGCGCCCGGTGTGCAGCGGGCGCGACTCGTGGAGCGGCGCCACATGCTGCATGGCGTCCGACGGTGGAACCGCTCCCACGTGGACGAGCTGCAGACGGCGTGGATGAACGGCACGGGCATCCTGGTGTGGGATGCGGTCTTCGGCGTCTGGGTGGGCTGGAACGCGCGCGACCGCTCGATGCTGCGCTCGATCTCGCGCATGCAGCGCGCCTGCCACGAGCTGCTCGAGCGCGGGACGTGGGCGCCGCTCGCAGGCGCCACATCGGACGCGGCGGCGCTCGGCGTGTACGGCTCCACCTGGACGCTCGACGACGTCACGCTCGTCACCCTCGTGCATCGTGGGGACGAGCCCGTCACCGGTCGCTTCCTGGCCCCGCTCGAGGGGCGGCTGTGGGATCTGACCGGCGGCGCGTCGACCGACGGCGAAGTGACCATCCCCGCGCGAGGCGTGGCAGGCGTCCTGGCCGTTCGCGGGGCCGAGCCGGACTGGCTGCCGGAGATGCTCGCCGCAGCAGCAGCGGACGCGCCGGAGACCGACGCGACGTTCCCCGCTCGCGAGAGCGTCCGCATCCGCGTGCCCGCGACGACGGCGGCGGCGCCGACCGACGCCGTGGCGCTGCCTGCGGGGGAGCGGCGGCTCGAGGTGCTGTGGCGACGCCGCGAGACGGGGCTGTACGGCGACGCGCCCTACGTGGAGGAATGGAAGCCGCTGCCGCCCCGCCTCCACGACGATCGCCGCGTCGAGGTGCGCGTCGCGCTGGGAGCGGTGGCTGTCGCGCGCCGCGAGGTGAGCGTCGCGGAGTGGAACGCGAGCTGCTCTGCCGCGGGGGTCGAGCCGCGCGACGGAGAGCCGGAGGCGCCGGTGACCGGCGTGGATCTCGACGAGGCCCGCGCGTTCGCGGCCGCGCTGGGCGCTCGGCTGCCGACCGATCACGAGTGGCAGGTGGCCGGCGACCGGCTCGAGCGGCGCGTGCCGCGCGTGTGGAACTGGACGGAGAGCGAGATGACCGACGGCATCACCCGGCGGGTGATCCTCAAGGGCGGCAGCGAGCGGGCGATGACCGGCTCCGACTGGTACGCCGACGGAGGAGCCCAGCCGCCTGAGCGCTCGCTCGCGTGGCTCCGCACCGGCATCGATCGGAGCACGGCGATCGGCTTCCGCCTCGCATGGGACGACGAGGTCGCACGGTGACGGGGCCGCTCGATGGCGTCCGCGTGCTCGACGTGTCGACGCTGTTCGCAGGTCCGCTCGCGGCGACGTTCCTCGGTGACTTCGGGGCCGACGTGATCAAGGTCGAGCATCCCAGGCGGCCCGACGCGTCTCGCGGGCACGGGCCGGCCAAGGAGGGCGTCAACCTCTGGTGGAAGACGCTCGGCAGGGGCAAGCGCACGGCGACGCTCGACCTGTCGCAGCCGGAGGGAGCGGCGCTGCTGCTCGAGCTGGCGCGCGGTGCCGACGTGCTGATCGAGAACTTCCGCCCCGGCACGCTCGAGCGGTGGGGCCTGGCTCCGGAGCGGCTGCTCGCCGCGAACCCCGCACTCGTCATCGCGCGGGTGACGGCGTTCGGCCAGACCGGCCCGATGGCGCGCCAGCCCGGCTTCGGCTCGATCGCGGAGGCGATGAGCGGGTTCGCCGCGATCACCGGCGAACCGGACGGGCCGCCCATCCTGCCGCCGTTCGGGCTCGCGGACGGCATCACCGCGCTCGCGACCGCCTACGCGTGCGCGATCGCCCTGCGCCACGCGGAGCGCACGGGGGAGGGGCAGGTGGTCGACATGGCGATCATCGAGCCGATCCTGATGCTGCTCGGCGGGCAGATCACCGCCTACGACCAGCTCGGCCTCGTGCAGCCCCGCGTCGGCAACCGCTCCGTGAATAACGCGCCGCGCAACGTCTACCGCACTGCGGACGGCCGCTGGGTGGCCGTGTCGACGTCGTCGCAGTCGGTTGCCGAGCGCGTGATGACGCTGGTCGGACGCCCGGATGTCGTCGACGAGCCTTGGTTCGCCTCGGGTCGCACCCGCGTCGAGCACGTCGACGAGCTCGATGCGGCGGTCGGCGGCTGGATCGCCGCCCGCGACCTCGCCGTGGTCGTCGAGGAGTTCGCCCGCGTGGAGGCCGCACTGGGGGTGGTTGACGACATCTCCGGTGTGATGGCCAACCCGCAGTACGAGGCGCTCGGCACGATCCTGCCGATCGACGACCCGGAGCTGGGCGAGATCCGGATGCAGAACGTGCTCTTCCGCCTCTCGGCGACGCCCGGCGGGGTGCGCCACACGGGGCGGCGCCACGGGGAGGACACGGACGCGGTGCTCGCCGAGCTGGGCATCACGCCCGAGCAGGCGCAGGCGCTCCGGGAGCGGGGGATCGTGTGACCGTCGCGCTGTACGTGCCGGGCGATCGCCCCGACCGCTTCGCGAAGGCCGTCGCCTCCGGAGCCGACATCGTGATCCTCGACCTCGAGGATGCCGTGGCGCACGACAGGAAGGCGATCGCGCGGCACGCGGTGGTGGCGTTCCTCGAGGAGCGGGGCGCTGCCGGGCTCCAGGTGCGCATCGGCGGGCTGGAGGATCTCGAGTCGCTCGCCGCGCACGATGTGGAGCTGCGGGTTCCGAAGGTGCGCGGACCCGAGGACCTCGACGCCGTCGCGGAGCGCCTCGGCGCCGCGCGGAGGCTGCACGCGATCGTGGAGGACGCGATGGGCATCGGACGGCTGGAGGAGATCGCTGCGCACCCCGCCGTCGTGTCGGTCGCGCTCGGCGAGTCCGACCTGCGCAGCGACCTGGGTGCGAGCAGCCCCGCGATGCTCGAGCATCTCCGGATCCGCCTCGTGCTCGCGGTCAGGGCCGCGGGGCTGCCGGCGCCGCTGATGTCTGTCTACCCGGCGATCGCCGACCTCGAGGGGCTGGAAGCGGACTCGAGGGTAGGGGCGGCGCTGGGGTTCGGCGGCCGCACCGCCGTGCACCCCGCGCAGATCGCGCCGATCAGACGAGCGTTCGCGCCGTCGGCCGGGGAGGTCGCGTGGGCGGAGGAGGTGCTCGCCGCGCTCGACAGCGCTGCGGGGGTGACCACGCTCGCCGATGGGCAGATGGTCGACGAGGCGATGCGTCGTCGAGCGGAGCGCATCCTCGCCCGTCGCTGACCGGCGCGCGAGCGCCGGCCCGTCAGGCGGCGGCCGGCACCAGCGTGATGACGTTCGCCCACGGGTCGTCGAAGCGCAGCGCGCGGCCGTCGTCGGCGACGGCCACGCCGCGCGCCGTGAGCCGCTCGCGGGCCGCGCCGAGCGCATCCGCGTCCGGCACCTGGATCTCGACGCGGCCGAGGCCGAGCGTGTCGGCACGGCGGCCCGCGCCGCGCGAGTTCCAGACGTTCATGGCCATGTGGTGGTGGTAGCCGCCGGCGCTCACGAAGAGCGCGGTGCTGCCGAGCGACGCCGTCTCGGCGAAGCCGAGCGCGTCGACGTAGAAGGCGCGGGCGGTGGCGACGTCGCCGACCTGCAGGTGCACGTGGCCGATCTTCGCCTCCACTGGCGCGACCGACGCCTGGCCGAAGGTGCCGCGGTCGAGGTGCTGCTGCACGAAGCGGTTCGGGTCGATGAACTCGGTGGTCATGAAGACGCGGCCGTCGGCCCACTGCCACGACTCGCGCGGCCGGTCGACGTAGAGCTCGACGCCGTTGCCGTCGGGGTCGGCGAAGTAGAACGCCTCGGAGACGTGGTGGTCGCCGGTGCCGGCGAACTGGATGCCCGGGATCTGCGTCATGCGCACGACGGCGGCGGCGAGCGCCGCGTGCGTCGGGTAGAGGATCGCGGTGTGGAACAGCCCCGCGTCGGCGGGGTTCGGTCCGCGGAGGTCCGGCGCCTCCTCGAGCACGAGCAGGGTGCGGCCGTCGACGCCCAGCTCGACGGCGCCCGGGCGCTCGGCGACGACCTCGAGGCCGACGCCGGCGGTGTACCAGTGCACGAGCCGCGACAGCGTCGCGGTCTTGAGCATGACGGGCCCCATGTCGGTGGCGTCGGGCAGCAGGTCGATCGTGGTCATGTGCACCTCCACCCGATCCAACGCCTGCGCCCCGCGGGCATTCCGGCCGACGGCCCTTACCCGCGGTCGAGGTCCCGCTCGAGCACCGGCGCGAGGCGGAAGGGGATGAGCTCGCCCATCGACAGCCACGTCTCGGTGCGCTCGACGCCGTCGCACGCGAGCACGAGCTTGTTCACGCGGTAGAGGTCCTCGGCGTCGCGGCAGACGGCACGCACGAGCACGTCGGCCTGGCCCGAGAGCCCGAAGGCCTGCACGACCTCGGGGATCTGCCGCAGCTGCTCGACCACCTGGTCGATGCGCGGCTGGTCGACGTGCGTCGCCATGAAGACCGTGAGCGGGTAGCCGAGCGCGGCCGCGTGGAACCGGCGGTCGAAGCCCTGCAGCGCATCCGACGCCTCGAGCGCGGCGACGCGGTTCTGCACCGTGTTGCGGGCGAGGCCGAGCTGCTCGGCGATCGCGGCGTTGGTGATCCGCGGATGCCTCGTGAGCTCGAGCAGGATCCTCCGGTCGGTGTCATCGACGATGCGCATGCTGCGCAATCTAGCGCAGGGATGCGCGCATGGGAATGCGCGGACTGCGCAGCGCGCGTGTCGCAGATTGCGCGAAGTGCGAACCGGCGATAGCGTCGAGCAACGATCCGCGGGCGCACCCGCCTGCCGGGTCCGACCGGCGCCCACGAGGCGCTTCGAACAAGGAGGTTCGATCGTGTCGATCACCGTGCCAGCCCCCGACCCCGCGCTCGCGGTCGGCCTCGACTGCCCGCTCCGCGTGCTCGACCTCGACGGCACCCGGCTGCCGAACGAGGTGCTCGACGGGCACCTCACCGACATCGACGAGTCGGCGCTCACCAACCTCTACGTCGACATGGTGCGCGTGCGCCGGCTCGACACCGAGGCCTTCGCCCTCACGCGCCAGGGCCACCTCGTGCTGTGGCCGCCGCTGCTCGGCCAGGAGGCCGCGCAGGTCGGCCCCGCCCGCGCGCTCGGCGCCGACGACTGGGTCTTCGGCTCCTACCGCGAGCACGGCTTCGCGCTGCTGCGCGGCGTCGACATGGGCGAGTTCGCCCGCATCTGGAAGGCCTACGCGCACGGCGGCTGGGACCCGCACGAGGTGCGCATGGCGCCCTCGCAGATCATCATCGGCGCGCAGTCGCTGCACGCCACCGGCTTCGCGATGGCCTCCAAGATCGACCGCTCCGACGACGTGGCGCTCACGTGCTTCGGCGACGGCGCGACGAGCGAGGGCGACGTGAACGAGGCGATGGTGTGGGCCGCCGCCTACCAGGCGCCCGTCGTCTTCCTCTGCCAGAACAACCAGTACGCGATCTCGGAGCCCGTGCGCGTGCAGTCGGGCACGCCGCTCGCGCTGCGCCCCACCGGCTTCGGCATCCCGTCGATGCGGGTCGACGGCAACGACGTGCTCGCCATGCACGCCGCCGCCCGCATCGCCTTCGATCGCGCCCGCACCGGCGGCGGCCCCACCTTCATCGAGGCCGTCACGTACCGTCGCGGCCCGCACACCACGACCGACGACCCGAAGCGCTACCGCGACGAGGCGGAGGTGGAGGAGTGGGTCGCGAAGGATCCGATCGACCGCGTCGAGCGCGCGCTCGAGCGCATGGGCGCCAACATGGAGGCCGTGCGCGCCGAGGCGAAGATCCGCGCCGACGAGCTCGCGAAGGAGTTCCGCGCGGCCGCCGAGCACGCCGAGCCGCCGCTCGCCGAGGAGATCTTCGACCACGTCTACGCAGAGCCGACGAAGCGGCTCGAGCGCCAGCGCGCCGAGCACCTCGCGTTCGCCGCCAGCATCGAGGGGAAGCGATGACCGAGACGCTCACGCTCGCGAAGGCCGTCAACGCGGCGCTCGCCGACTCGCTCGAGGGCGACGACCGGGTGCTGCTGATGGGCGAGGACATCGGCAAGCTCGGCGGCGTCTTCCGCGTCACCGACGGGCTGCAGGCGCGCTTCGGCGAGGAGCGCGTGATCGACACGCCGCTCGCCGAGTCGGCCATCATCGGCACCGCCATCGGCATGGGCTACCGCGGCTTCCGCGTGGTCGCCGAGATCCAGTTCGACGGCTTCATCTACCCGGCGTTCGACCAGATCGTCGCCCAGGTGGCGAAGCTCCGCTACCGCTCGAAGGGGCGCGTGAACGTGCCGCTGACGATCCGCGTGCCGTTCGGCGGCGCGATCGGCTCGGTCGAGCACCACTCCGAGTCGCCCGAGGCGTACTTCGCGCACACCGCGGGCCTGCGCGTCGTCACCGCGTCGACGCCGCAGGAGGCCTACTCGACGCTGCGCGCCGCGATCGCGAGCGACGACCCGGTGCTGTTCTTCGAGCCCAAGGGCAAGTACTACATGAAGGGCGAGGTCGACCGCACGATCACGCGCGACCTCGAGACGGCCAACGTGGTCGCGAGCGGCCGCGACGTGACGATCGCGACCTACGGCCCGACGGTCGAGACGGCGCTCCGCGCCGCGATCGCCGCCGCCGACGAGGGCATCGAGATCGAGGTCATCGACCTGCGCGCCATCTCGCCGCTCGACGTCGACACGGTCGTCGACTCCGTGCGCCGCACCGGCCGCCTGGTCGTCGCCCACGAGTCGCCCGGCGAGGTCTCCGTCTCGAGCGAGCTCATCACCTCGGTCGTCGAGCGCGCCTTCTCGAGCCTCGAGGCGGCGCCCGAGCGCGTCACCGGCTACGACACCCCCTACCCGCCGTCGGCCGTCGAGCACGACTACCTGCCGAGCCTCGACCGCCTGCTCGACGCGGTCGACCGCACGCTCGGCCGCCGCAGCTCGCGCTCCGAGCTCGACCTGGAGGCCGCCCGATGAAGACCTTCCTGCTGCCCGACCTCGGCGAGGGCCTCACCGAGAGCGAGGTCGTCGCCTGGCGCGTCGCCGAGGGCGACTCGGTCGAGCTCAACCAGGTGCTCGCCGACATCGAGACGGCCAAGGCGGTCGTCGAGCTGCCGAGCCCCTACGAGGGCACCATCGCCAAGCTGCACGCCGCCGAGGGCGAGACCGTCGACGTGGGCGCGCCGCTCATCGACTTCGAGCTCGCGGGCGACGCGCCGGCCCAGGCCCCGGATGCGCCGGCCGGCGAGACGCCCGCGCCGTCGCCCGAGGGCGGTCCGGTCGCGACCCCCGACGACTCGGTCGCCGAGGTGCAGGCCGAGGCCGAGCCCGCGCCCGAGGCGCAGCCCGAGAAGGTGTCGGTGCTCGTCGGGCACATCACCGTGCACGGCGGCAAGCCGACCCGCGCGAAGCGCACGTGGGACGTCGAGCCCTTCGTGCGCGACGAGCGGGCGACGGCCGCCGCGCCCGGCACGGCCAAGCGCCGCGCCATGCCGCCGGTGCGGAAGCTCGCGAAGGAGCGGGGCATCGACCTGCAGTCGGTGCGTCCGACGGGGCCCGACGGCCTCGTGACGCGCGCCGACCTCGACGCGGTCGGCACCGCATCCGCCGCCCCCGCGCAGGCGCCCGCCTCGACGCGCGAGAAGGTCACGGGGCTGCGCAAGCACACGGCGGCCGCGATGACGCAGTCAGCGCTCACGGTGCCGCACGCGGCCACGTTCCACCAGGTCGACGTGACCGAGACGCTCGCGCTCGCCAAGGCCGGCGACGCGTCGTTCCTGGCGCTCGCGAGCCGCGCGATCCTGCTCGCCGCGAAGCGCTGGCCCGACGTGACCGCGTCGTTCCACGCCGACACGAACGAGCTCGAGCGCTTCGCGCACGTCAACCTCGGCATCGCCGTCTCGACCGACCGCGGCCTCGTGGTCGCCTCGATCGACGAGGCGGAGACCATGGATGCGCTCGAGCTCACCGCGCAGATCAAGGACCGCGCGACGCGCGCCCGCGAGGGCACGCTGTCGATGGCCGAGCTCACCTCGTCGAACATCACCATCTCGAACGTGGGCGTCTTCGGCGTCGACGGCGGCATCCCGATCCTGAACCCCGGGGAGTCGGCGATCATCGCGCTCGGCGCGATCCGGCGGATGCCGTGGGAGCACGGCGGCGAGATCGTGCTGCGCGACGTGTGCACGGTGACGGTCTCGTTCGACCACCGGGTGCTCGACGGGCGCGAGGCGGCCGGCTTCCTGGCCGACATCGCGGCGGTGCTGGAGCGTCCTGCGCTCGCACTGGCCCGCTGAGTGGCACGGTAGGAGCATGCACGCCCTGACCACCCGCGTCGACCCGTCCTCCGACGAGGCGCGCGCCAACCGCGCCGCGATGGAGCAGCTGGTCGGCGAGCTGCGCGAGCGCCTCGCCCGCGCGGCGCTCGGCGGCCCCGAGGCGTCGCGGCAGCGCCACGTCGAGCGCGGCAAGCTGCTCGCCCGCGACCGCATCGATGCGCTGCTCGACCCGGGGAGCCCGTTCCTCGAGGTCGCGCCGCTCGCGGCGTGGGGCGTGTACGGCGACGCTGCGGAGGGCGAGCCGGGGGATGCGCCGAGCGCGGGCGTCGTCGCGGGCATCGGCCTCGTGCACGGCCGGGCCGTGATGGTGATCGCGAACGACGCGACCGTCAAGGGCGGCACCTACTACCCGCTGACGGTGAAGAAGCACCTGCGGGCGCAGCAGGTCGCGCGCGAGAACCGCCTGCCGTGCATCGCGCTCGTCGACTCGGGCGGCGCGTTCCTGCCGATGCAGGACGACGTGTTCCCCGACCGCGAGCACTTCGGCCGCATCTTCTTCAACCAGGCGCAGCTCTCGGCGCTCGGCATCCCGCAGCTCGCGGCCGTGATGGGCTCGTCGACCGCCGGCGGCGCGTACGTGCCGGCGATGAGCGACGAGACGGTGATCGTGCGCGACCAGGGCACGATCTTCCTCGGCGGCCCGCCGCTCGTGAAGGCCGCGACGGGCGAGGTCGTCGACGCGGAGTCGCTCGGCGGCGGCGTGCTGCACGCCGAGGTCTCGGGCGTCGTCGACCACCTCGCCGACGACGATGCGCACGCGCTCGAGATCGTGCGCGACATGGTGGCGGCGCTGCCGCCCGGCGACCGCGCGGCCGAGGCGGGCGCCGTGCCCGCGAAGGAGGCGAGGTTCGGCTGGTTCGCCTACGCGCCGCTCGGCGCGCTCGACGACGAGCAGGCGCCGGCGGTCGACCCGTCGACCCTCTACGACGCGATCCCGCCCGACCTGCAGACGCCCTACGACGCGCGCGAGATCATCGCCCGCATCGTCGACCGCAGCGAGTTCCACGAGTTCAAGGCCGGCTACGGCGACACGCTCGTGACGGGCTTCGCGCAGCTGCACGGCCACACCGTCGGCATCATCGCCAACAACGGCGTGCTCTTCTCCGAGTCGGCGATGAAGGGCGCGCACTTCATCGAGCTGTGCGACCAGCGGGGCGTGCCGCTCGTGTTCCTGCAGAACATCACCGGCTTCATGGTGGGCTCCGAGGCCGAGCGCGGCGGCATCGCCAAGCACGGCGCCAAGATGGTCACCGCCGTCGCCACCACCCGCGTGCCCAAGCTCACGGTCGTCGTCGGCGGATCCTTCGGCGCCGGCACGTACTCGATGTGCGGCCGCGCCTACGACCCCCGGTTCCTGTGGCTGTGGCCCAACGCCCGCGTGAGCGTGATGGGCGGGCCGCAGGCCGCATCTGTGCTCTCCACCGTCAAGCGCGAGCAGATCGAGGCGCGCGGCGAGGAGTGGTCGGCGGATGCGCAGGGCGAGTTCGAGCGCCCGGTGCGCGAGCAGTACGAGCGGCAGGGCAACCCGTACTACGCCTCGGCGAGGCTGTGGGACGACGGCGTCATCGACCCCGCCGACACGCGCCGGATCCTCGGCATGGCGCTCGACGTCGTGACCGCGGTGCCGCTGCCAGAGCCGCGCTTCGGCGTCTTCAGGATGTGATCGGCGAGATGCCCGAGATGTTCGACACCGTGCTCGTCGCCAACCGCGGCGAGATCGCCATCCGCGTCGCGCGCACCCTGCGCGACCTCGGCATCCGCTCGGTCGCGGTGCGCGCCGATGACGACCCGTCGCCGCACCCGGCCCACTTCGACGAGGTCGTCTCGCTCGGCGCTGGGGCGCTGCGCGACACCTACCTGTCGATCGAGAGGATCATCGAGGCGGCGCGCGCGTCCGGCGCGCAGGCGATCCACCCCGGCTACGGCTTCCTGTCGGAGAACGCGGCGTTCGCGCAGGCGTGCGCGGATGCGGGGGTCGTCTTCATCGGCCCGCCGGCGTCGGCGATCGAGACGATGGGCGACAAGATCTCGGCCCGGCACGCGGTCGAGTCGCGCGGCGTCGCGACCGTGCCCGGCATCGCGGAGCCCGGCCTCGACGACGCGGCGCTCATCGCCGGCGCCGACCGGGTCGGGTTCCCCGTGCTCATCAAGCCCGCCGCCGGTGGCGGCGGCAAGGGCATGTACCGCGTCGACGAGGCGGCCGGCCTGCCCGCGTCGCTCGCCGCGGCGCGGCGCGAGGCGACGTCGTCGTTCGGCGACGACACCCTCTTCATCGAGCGGTTCGTGACCAGCCCGCGCCACATCGAGGTGCAGGTGCTCGCCGACGCGCACGGCACCGTCATCCACCTCGGCGAGCGCGAGTGCTCGCTGCAGCGCCGGCACCAGAAGGTGATCGAGGAGGCCCCGAGCCCGCTGCTCACCGAGGCGCAGCGCGCGGCGATCGGGCAGGCGGCCGTCGAGACGGCCCGCTCGGTCGGCTACGTGGGCGCCGGCACGGTCGAGTTCATCGTCGCGGGCGACCGGCCCGACGAGCCGTTCTTCATGGAGATGAACACGCGCCTGCAGGTCGAGCACCCCGTCACCGAGATGGTGACCGGCGTCGACCTCGTCGAGCAGCAGCTGCGCATCGCCGCGGGGGAGCCGCTCGCGATCGCGCAGGACGACGTGACGCTCACGGGCCACGCGATCGAGGCGCGCATCTACGCCGAGGATCCGTCGGCCGGCTTCCTCCCGACCGGCGGTACGGTGCTCGCGATCGACTGGCCGTACGGCGACGACGTGCGGGTGGATGCGGGGGTCGAGCAGGGCGGCGAGGTCGGCTCAAGCTACGACCCGATGATCGCGAAGGTCATCGCGCACGGCGCGACGCGCGGGCAGGCGCTCGAGCGCCTGCGCGAGGCGCTCGCCGAGACGAGCATCTTCGGCGTCGTCACGAACCGCGGCTTCCTGCGCGCGCTGCTCGACGAGCCGAGCGTGCGGGCGGGCGAGCTCGACACCGGCTTCATCGACCGCGAGGGCGAGCGCATCGCCGCCGAGCGCATCCCGAGCGACGCGCTCGCCGCGGCGGCCGCCGACCTCGGGCAGGCGCTGCCGATGCGGCTCGGCGCCTGGCAGCCCGACGGCTGGCGCATCGGCGGCGCGGTCGGCCGGCGGGCGACGTTCCGCGACGGCGACGGCACCGCGCGCGTGCAGGTGCTGGGGGAGCGCACGACCGTGCGCCGCGCCGACGGCACCGTCGACGAGCTCACGACGCCCGTCGAGCCGTGGCTGATGCGCACCGCCGAGGGCACGTGGGTGCGCACGGCGGAGGGCGACTGGCTCGTCGAGACCCCGCCGCGCACCCGACGCGGGCGTGCCGACGCCGAGCCGAGCCTCGCATCCCCGATGCCCGGCACGGTCGTCGCCGCCCACGCCGCCGACGGCGACCGCGTCGCCGAGGGGCAGGCGGTCGTGAGCGTCGAGGCGATGAAGATGGAGCACGTGCTGCGCGCGCCGGTCGCCGGCACCGTGCACCTGCATGCCAGGGTCGGGGAGCAGGTCGCGCGCGGGCAGGAGCTCGCGACCGTGACGCCCGAGGAGGCATCCGCATGACCGAGACCACAGGCCCCGAGACGCCAGGTGCCGAGACGCCAGGTGCCGAGCGCCGCATCACCCAGCGCGGCCTCTGGTTCGACGAGCTCGAGCAGGGCGTCGTCTACGAGCACCGGCCCGGCCGCACCATGACCGAGACCGACAACGTGCTGTTCACGACGCTCACGATGAACCCGCAGCCGCTGCACCTCGACCGCGCGTGGAGCGAGACGACCGAGTTCGGCGAGCCGCTCATGAACTCGATGCACACGCTCGCGACCATGGTGGGGCTCTCGGTCGGGCAGCTGACGCTCGGCACGATCGTCGCGAACCTCGGCTTCAGCGAGGTCACGTTCCCCGCGCCGGTGCGCCACGGCGACACCATCTACTGCGAGACGCGCGTGCTCGACAAGCGCGCGTCGCAGTCGCGGCCCGGCCAGGGCATCGCCACCTTCGAGCACCAGGCGCGCAACCAGCACGGCGAGGTCGTCGCCCGCGCGGTGCGCAAGGTGCTCATGCAGGGCCGGCCGGATGCGTCGGCCGAGGCGCCGGGGGAGGCCTCGGCGTGAGCGGGGCGCTCAACATGGGCCCCGCGCTGCTGTTCTGCCCCGGCGACCGCCCCGACCGCTTCGGCAAGGCCGCGGCGCGGGCGGATGCGGTGATCCTCGACCTCGAGGACGCCGTGGGGCCCGAGTCCAAGGCCGAGGCCCGCCGGGCGGTGCAGGCCGCCGACCTCGACCCCGCACGCACGATCGTGCGCGTGCAGGACGCATCCGCCGCAGGCTTCGACGACGACCTCGCGGCCGTCGCCGCGTCGCCGTTCCGCACCGTGATGCTCGCGAAGGCCGAGGGGCCCCAGCAGGTCGACCGCGTCGTCGAGGCAGTGCCGGGCGCGCGCGTCGTGGCGCTCGTCGAGACCGCGATGGGGGTGCTCGCGGTCGAGCAGCTCGCCGCGCACGCGGCGGTCGTCGGCCTCATGTGGGGCGCCGAGGATCTCGTCGCCTCGCTCGGCGGCACGTCGAGCCGCGACGATGCGGGCGCCTACCGCGACGTCGCGCTGCATGCGCGCAGCCGCGTGCTCGTCGCGGCCGGCGCCTTCGGCGTCACCGCGATCGACGCGATCCGCACCGACATCGCCGACGTCGACGGCGCGCACGCGGAGGCCCTCGACGCCGCCGCGTCGGGCTTCGGCGCGAAGGCCGCGATCCACCCGAGCCACGTGGATCCGTACCGGCGCGCGTTCGCGCCCACCGAGGCGCAGCTCGACGAGGCGCGGCGCATCCTCGCGGCCGCAGAGGCGACGCCGGGCGTCTTCTCGTTCAAGGGGCGGATGGTCGACGAGCCGATCCTGCGGCACGCCCGCAGCGTCGTCGCTCGGGCGGAGGCGGCCGGCGGCGACGCCGGCGCGCGATAGGAGCGAGTCAGGCGGCGAGCGTCGCGGCCCCCCTCCCGGAGCGGGGCCCGGCCCGCTGGTAGCCTGCCCGCGCATCGAAGGGGGAGCGCTGTGGGGCGTCATCGGAACCGCGCGCTGGAGGCGCGGCACTCGGAGCGCGACCCGTGGCGGCCGCGCGAGGTGAGCTTCGGCGACGACGAGCTGGGCTCGGGCGTCATCGCCCGCCCGACCGCGCACAGCCACGAGCACGGCGACGACCTGCGGGTGAGCGTGCGCTCGCGCGTGGCGCTGTGGGCGGCGCTCGTGCCGATGCTGCTCGCCACGATCGTGGGCCTGTTCGTGCTGTGGCCGAGCGCCGACGCGCTGCCCGACCGGATGCCCTACTTCGGCGAGGGCGCCGGCTCGCTGCACGCGACCTCCGAGGGCGTGCCCGACGAGGCGACCGCGCTCGTGCCCGCGCGCCTCGACGACGGCACCGCCGTGCAGGTGGCGGTGCCGCCCGAGGCGATGGCCGAGATCGGCGACGGCGACCGGATGCGCGTGTTCGACATCCCCGAGGCCGCGGGCTTCGGCTCGACGTACGTCTTCGTCGACTTCGCGCGCGAGATCCCGCTCGCGCTGCTCGCGCTCGCCTTCGTCGGCGTCGTGGTGGCGGTCGCGCGCTGGCGCGGCGTCGCGGCGATCGTCGGGCTCGTCGGTGCGTTCGCGGCGATCGGCGCGTTCACGCTGCCCGCCCTGCTCGCGGGGGAGCCCGCCCTCCCGGTCGCGCTCGTGAGCGCATCCGTCGTCATGTGCATCGTGCTCTACCTCGCGCACGGCTTCAGCACCCGCACGACCACGGCGCTGCTCGGCACGGTCATCGGCCTGCTGCTCACGGCAGGCATCGCGTGGCTCGCGACGTCGTCGTCGCGCATCATGGGCACGAGCGCCGAGGAGTCGCAGATCCTCTTCACGCAGACGAGCGCCGACCTGTCGGATGTGTTCCTCTGCGGGCTCGTGCTCGCCGGCATGGGCGTGCTGAACGACGTCACGATCACGCAGGCGTCGGCGGTCTGGGAGCTGCGCGCGGTCGCGCCGGGCGCGAGCCGCGGCGAGCTCTTCGCGCGCGCGATGCGCATCGGCCGCGACCACATCGCCTCGACCGTCTACACGATCGCGTTCGCCTACGTCGGGGCGGCGCTGCCGCTGCTCATGGTGATGTGGATGACGGATGCGCCGGTCGACGTGCAGCTGACCACCGGCGAGGTGGTCGAGGAGGTCGTGCGCACCCTCGTCGGCTCCATCGGGCTCGTGCTCGCGATCCCCGTGACCACCGGCATCGCCGCGCTCGTGGTGCCCGGCGCATCCGCCGCCCCCGAGCCCGCGCCGCTGGAGGCCCCCGCCCGGGCGTGAGGCCTACGGCTCGCGGCGCTTCGCGGCCGACGCGGCGAACGCCTCGACCTTGGCGGTCGTGCCGTGCACGAGCAGGATGTCGCCGCGCTCGAGCCGCGTCTCGGGGTTCGCGATGACCCAGACGCCGTCGCGTCGCACGGCGCCGATGCCGATGCCGTGCTTGACCTGCAGGCCGAGCTCGCGCAGCGGCACCGCCAGCAGGTCGAGGGGCGTCTCGAGCCGCACGGCCGCGTAGCCGGCGTCGATCTCGATGAAGTCCTCGAGCGCGCCGCGCACCATGTGGGCGACGCGGCGGCCCATGTCGGCTTCGGGCCGCACGACGTGGTGCACCCCCAGCTGGTGCAGGATCAGCGCGTGCCGCTCGTCGAGCGCCTTCGCCCACACCTCCTTGACGCCCACGCGCAGCAGCTGGCTCGTGGTGAGGATGTTGGCGGTGACGTCGGTGCCGATCGCGACGACCACGCGGTCGAAGTCGGCCAGGCCCAGCTGCTCGATGAGCTCGGGGCGGGTGGCGTCGCCGGCGACGACCGCGGTGAGCTCGCCGTTCAGCGCCTGCACGACCTGCTCGTCGCCGTCGATGCCGAGCACCTCGGTGCCGTGCGCCATGAGCTCGAGCGCGAGGGCAGTGCCGAAGCGGCCGAGGCCGATGACGGCGACCGAGGTGGCGGAGCCGATCGTCGACGCGTCGAAGGGGTTGCGGAGCCTAGCCAATGATGGGCCTTTCCTTGGGCAGCTCGTACGCGAGCCTGCGGGGGCGGAGGGCGAGCGCGGTCGCGACGGTGATGGGCCCGACGCGGCCGAGGAACATGAGCAGGATGAGGATCAGCTGGCTCGGGGTGCCGACGGATGCGGTGATGCCGGTCGAGAGGCCGACGGTCGCGAACGCCGAGATCACCTCGAAGAGCACGCGGTCGTGGTCGATGTCGGTGAGCAGCATGATCGCGACGGTGGCGGCGTAGCAGAGGCCGACCGACAGCAGCGCAACGGTGGTCGCCTCGCGGTGCACGGCGCGCGAGAGGCGCTTGCCGAAGACGGTGACGGTGGGGTCTCCGCGCACCTCGGCGATGATGATCGCCGCGAGCACGCCGAACGTCGTGATCTTGATGCCGCCCGCGGTGCCCGCCGGGCCTCCGCCGATGAACATCAGCACATCCATCACGAGCAGCGTCTCGGGCTCGAACGCGCCGATGTCGAGCGCGTTGAAGCCCGCGGTGCGCGTCTGCACCGAGTGGAAGAAGGCGTCGAGGATGCGCGTGCCGGTCGGGTGGGCGCCGAGCGAGCCGGGGTTGTTCCACTCGAGGGCCGCGATGGCGACGGTGCCGACGGTCAGCAGCAGCACCGTGCCGGTGAGCACGAGCCACGTGTGCATCGAGAAGCGGCGCGGGTGCGGCGCGTGCTTCAGGATCTGCATGATCACCGGGAATCCGAGGCCGCCGATGATGGTCGCGGTCGCGAGGGGCAGCAGGATCCACGCGTCGTCGACGAAGCCCATCAGGTTGTCGCTGAAGAGCGCGAAGCCGGCGTTGTTGAAGCTCGAGACGGCGTGGAAGACGCCGAGCCACAGGGCGTGGAGCGGCTCCTCGCCGCGGCCGAGCCAGAAGCGCAGGAAGAGCACGAGCGCGATGGCGCTCTCGACGACGAGCGCGATGGTGCCGATGCTCACGATGAGCCGGCGCAGCTGGCCGATGCCCTCGGCGTGCGCCTCCTGCGCGGTCGTGAGGCGCGAGCCGAGCGTGAGCCGGCGCACGACGAAGATGCCGATGAGGCTCGCGAAGACCATCACGCCGAGGCCGCCGAGCTGGATGAGCACGAGGATCACGCCCTGGCCGAACGGCGTCCAGTAGAGCTCGGTGTCGACGACGGTGAGGCCCGTCACGCAGGCCGCCGAGACGGCGGTGAAGAGCGCCTCGATCCAGGTCGCGCCGCCGTCGCCCTCCTTCGAGATGGGCAGCATCAGCAGCCCCCAGCCCGTCAAGTTGAGCGCGATGAACCCGGCGAAGATGCGCCTGGCGGGGTGTTGTCGCTCCCAGAGCTGGATCAGCCCCGAGCGGGGCGGGCGGGTCGCCTGCACGAGCGACGAGCATACGCCCGCCGATGTGACATCCCGTCACAACGTGTTGTAGAGTTATCGGGTTGCTCCGAGAGCAGCGTGAGGGTCTGTGGCGCAGCTGGTAGCGCACCTGCATGGCATGCAGGGGGTCGGGGGTTCGAGTCCCCCCAGATCCACCAAAACCCCCGGCCAGACGGGGGTTTTCGTGTATCCCGGGCGTGTCGAATCTGCGTGGTCTTCACATTGCAGCCACGAACTTCGGGGAGACGCTGGAGGTACTGCCAACGTGTCCCGGTTGGTCCCAGACAGTACCGGCCAGTTCCGGCTGCGAGAGTTCGCACCGGGCGGGCGACCTGGGCCGGCTATGTAGCTGCGGTGACGAGCAAGTCGACCTGTTCGGGCACTCCCGGTGTCCTGCTCAACGAGCGGGAGGTTGCTGTCGCTATTAGCGTCAGCGTTAGGACGTTGCAGTACTGGGGCCAGCGCAATGAGGGCTCGCCGTTACTGCGCGTGGCCCGCCACGTTCGCTACCGTGCCGGCGACGTCGCCGCGTGGCTGGAGCAGCGCCGTGGGTAGGCCGCCGCTCGCCCCGGGCGGCTGGGGCGCAATCCGGCCCTGCCCGCTCGAGGACGGCCGCACCAAGGCGCACGGCCGGTACCGCGCCGCCGACCGTGGCTACCACTCGCGCGAGGCGACCGGGCCTGACAGAGCCGTCGAGCGGGCGCGGCACATCCCGCTCGGTCGTGGTCAGGGTGCGCATCGCGGATAGATGAAGGGACGCTCGCCGCGTTCACAGGAAATGAGAGAAGATCCTAGGCTCCGAGTCGATAGATGACCTACGCTGACCTAATGGTGACTAGGGTGCAAGCCGAACGGTTTGCGACGTACTTAGAGCGGTTTGACCGAGCCGCAACGCGGCGTCATGAGAAGGCCGCTCAGGACCTGCGTGACGCTGAAGCCGAAGCTGCCTTTGACCGCGTTCTCCTGGCCCATCAGCGGAAGATGCGCGCCGCAGGAGAGCAGCGCATTGCAGAAATTGTACGCCCCCTGGCGGACAGCGAAGCGGTGCCACTGCTCGTCCAGGCGAACTTGGATGACCTTTGGGAACGATCGGTGCAACAAGTGAGCGAGGTGCTGTGCGCGGCAGCACTTGCTTCCGAGAGACGGCCACAAGCAGTTCCAGGACCCCTCTACCTAGACCAACTTTGGACGAATGTCTACTTCGCGCTTGGCCAGCAGGTCGCAGTCGCGATGATTTCGGATTCATACGCATCTCCGACCGATCAGTTGGGTGGCTCAGCCACAGAGGGTGAGTCGCTGGGTGAAGTAGTTGAAATGCTGGAGCGTTTCCGTGAATCGGCCGCACAGCAGTCAGAGGAGCGTCGCGTCGCATTGTTGGAGGCCTCAAGCCACCACGACGCGGGCGAAGCTGACCGACTCAAGGACGGCCTGTGCAACCTTGACGGCCAAGAAGCTATCCTCGACGAAATCCTGCAGATTGCGAGAAAGGCTGAGTCTGATCCGGGTGTTCCTGTTCATCAAGTCGTTCTGGACGTCCAGGAACTGTTGGCATTCGCGCAGCTCCAACGAGACGCTTGGGCCAAAGAGTTCCAAGCGGCGCTGGCAGTGCGCGACGTTGACCGTGCGGAGTGCGCCAACGAGCTCTTGAACTCCGCGAACGGGCAATCGCTGATGGCGGATTGGGCGAGAAGCGTTATGGACGCGGTCGTCAGTCGGCCAGTAGTCGCCAACGAGCCGCCGTCGCACGCCATGTCCGGATTCAGGCGGTTCTTCTCGCGCCCGGCTTCACGCGATGCTTGAAGCTGGTTGCGATGATCTCGCCGGTGAGCGCGGGAGTAGCCGTAGGTGGCAGCAGCGGCCGACACTGAGCTGCCCATCCACGTAGAGGCCATCCGCGTCCGGCACGAGCACCGTCACCGACCGGCCCTCGCGCTTCACGTGGCGAGCGACGTGGCGGCCACCGGTGCGGCTGAATGGACGCCCACGCGTGAGCCAGCGCGGCGAGGTCGCGATGTCCCCGCCCCCGGATAGATTCGAAGCATTCCCTCCCGAGGGCGGCCGACGTGCGCACCGCGCAGGAGACAACGATGACCCCGACCACCAAAGAGGCGCAGCGAGCTGAGCTGCACAAGACGATCTGGCGCATCGCCAACGACCTGCGAGGCAGTGTCGACGGGTGGGACTTCAAGGGCTACGTGCTCGGCATGCTGTTCTACCGCTTCATCTCGGAGAACCTGACGAGCTACCTCAACGAGCAGGAGCGCGCGGCAGGCGACGACACCTTCGACTTCGCGCGCCTCACCGACGAGAGCGCCGAGTTCGGGCGGCGAGAGACGATCGCCGAGAAGGGCTTCTACATCCTTCCGAGCCAGCTCTTCGTCAACGTGCGCCGCTGGGCGGCGAAGGATGAGAACCTCAACGAGACGCTCGCCCACGTCTTCCGCAGCATCGAGGGGTCAGCGACCGGCGCCGACAGCGAGGCCGACCTCAAGGGCCTGTTCGACGAGATCGACGTCAACAGCCAGAAGCTCGGCCCCACGGTGGCTAAGCGCAACGAGAAGCTCGTGAAGCTGCTCGACGCGATCGGCGACCTGCCGCTCGGCTCGTTCGATGCGAACACGATCGACCTCTTCGGCGACGCGTACGAGTACCTGATGCAGATGTACGCCTCGAGCGCCGGCAAGTCGGGCGGCGAGTACTACACGCCGCAGGAGGTCTCCGAGCTGCTGGCGCGCATCACAGTGGTCGGCAAGACTGAGGTCAACAAGGTCTACGACCCGGCGTGCGGCTCTGGCTCGCTGCTGCTGAAGTTCGCGAAGGTGCTCGGCAAAGAGAATGTGCGGCAGGGCTTCTTCGGCCAGGAGATCAACCTGACCACCTACAACCTCGCGCGCATCAACATGTTCCTGCACGACGTGAACTACGAGCAGTTCGACATCGCGCACGGCGACACCCTCATCGACCCGGCGCACTGGGGCGACGAGCCGTTCGAGGCGATCGTCTCGAACCCGCCCTACTCGACGAAGTGGGAGGGCGACGCCAACCCTCTGCTCATCAACGACCCGCGCTTCGCCCCGGCCGGCGTGCTCGCGCCGAAGTCGAAGGCCGATCTCGCCTTCACGATGCACATCCTCAGCTGGCTCGCGGTCAACGGCACGGCGGCGATCGTCGAGTTCCCCGGCGTGCTCTACCGCGGGGGCGCCGAGCAGAGGATCCGCAAGTACCTGATCGACAACAACTATGTGGATGCGGTCATCCAGCTGCCGCCGGATCTCTTCTTCGGCACCACGATCGCCACCTGCATCATCGTGCTGAAGAAGTCGAAGACCGACGACGCGGTGCTCTTCATCGACGCCTCGGCCGAGTTCGTGCGGGGCGGCAACAAGAACAAGCTGACCGAGCCGAACCAGCAGAAGATCCTGGATGCGTTCACCGACCGGGAGAGCATCGACCACTTCGCGACGCTGGTCACCAATGCCGCGATCGCCGAGAACGGCTACAACATCGCGGTCTCCTCCTACGTCGAGCAGAAGGACACCCGCGAGGTCGTCGACATCACTGCGCTGAACGCCGAGATCGCCCAGATCGTCGCTCGGCAGCAGGAGCTGCGCGTCGCGATCGACGCGATCGTCGCCGACCTGGAGGGCACTGGGGACGACGCTTCGGAGATGTCAGCGGCCGATGGTTCCCTCCGCCCATGACGCAGATCGAGTTCTACCAGTCCGCAGACGGAGCCGTGTCGCTGGAGGTGCGCGCCGACGGCGACACCGTCTGGCTGAGCCAGCAGCAGATCGCCGAGCTCTTCGAGACGACGCAGCAGAATGTCAGTTCGCACCTCCTCAACATCTACGAGGAGGGAGAGCTCGACGAGGGGGCAACTCACAAGGATTTCTTGTCAGTTCGTCAGGAGGGCTCCCGAAGCGTCAGCCGATCGGTCGCGCATTACAACCTCGATGCCATCCTCTCGGTCGGCTACCGCGTCAAGAGCAAGGTGGCGACCCAGTTCCGCGTATGGGCGACCGCGCGCCTGCGTGACTACCTCGTGCAGGGCTACGCGATCAACGAGCAGCGGCTCGAGCAGCTCGGCTCGATCGTGCGCATCCTCGCCCGCTCGAGCGACGAGCTCGTCGCCGGCGTCGCGGACGTGCTCGCCGACTACGTGCCGGGACTCACGCTGCTGCGGGACTACGACGAGGGCAACCTCGATGCGCGGCCGACCGCCGTGCCGGGTTGGGAGCTGACGATCGACGAGGCGCGCGCGGTGATCGCGCGGGTGGCCGCCGAGTTCCCCGGCGACACGCTCATCGGCAAGGAGCGGGGAGAGGCGCTCGCCGGCGTCGTGGCGACGATCTACCAGGGCTTCGGCGGCCAGGACCTCTACCCGACGGTCGAGGAGAAGGCAGCCAACCTGCTCTACCTGATCGTGAAGGACCACCCGCTCTCCGACGGCAACAAGCGCAGTGCAGCCGCATTGTTCGTGACCTTCCTCGCGCGCAACGGCATCCTGCAGGCCGCTGATGGCAGCCCGCGCATCTCGAACAACGCGCTCGCCGCGATCACGCTCATGGTCGCGATGAGCGACCCGAAGGAGAAGAACCTGATGATCGCGCTGCTGGTGCGGATGCTTACGGAGCGTGTTGCGTGAGCCGGATCGACGAATTGATCGCGGAGCTGTGCCCGGCCGGAGTTCGCCATGCGGCGCTCGGCGAAGTGGGAAGCTTCATCCGCGGCAACGGCATCCAGAAGAAGGACTTCACAGAGTCCGGTGTCGGCTGTATCCATTACGGACAGCTCTTCACGCACTTCGGCCTCGCGGCGACGGAGACGAAGTCATTTGTGAGTCCAGAACTGGCTGCTCGTTCGCGCAAGGCGATGCCCGGCGACCTCGTCATCGCAACGACGAGCGAGAACGACGAGGATGTCTGCAAGGCCGTGGCGTGGCTCGGCGCTGAGCCGGTGGCAGTGAGCAGCGACGCCTTCATCTATCGGCACTCTCTCGAGCCGAAGTTCGTCTCCTACTTCTTCAACTCGCGGTCGTTTCAGGATCAAAAGCGCCCATTGGTCTCGGGCACAAAGGTGCGACGCGTGTCCGGAGAAGCCATGGCAAAGATTCGCATTCCCGTCCCGCCTCTCGAAGTCCAGCAAGAGATCGTGCGCGTATTGGACAAGTTCACGGAGCTAGAGGCGGAGCTAGAGGCGGAGCTAGAGGCGGAGCTAGAGGCGCGACGCGTGCAGCATGGCCATATCCGCGCGAAGACGCTCGCGCCAGCACAAGGTGTCGACTCGGTGCCCCTGTCGCCGTTGGTCAATTATGTGCGCGGCGTGACTTACAGCAAGGCGGATGAGCAACCTCACGGACCCGTTCACGTACTGAGGTCGAACAACATCACGTTGGAAGCGAATGCACTAAACTTTGCGGACGTGAAACGTGTCGCCCCAACCGTGCGAGTGCGACCCGACCAGAGGCTTCTCCGTGGAGACATCCTCATCAGTGCGGCCAGCGGCAGCGTCGCTCACGTTGGCAAGGTCGCCTATTCGTATACAGACACCGAGTACGTCTTCGGTGGCTTTATGGCTGTTGTGCGCGTCAAAGAGGGTTTAGACTCGCGCTACCTGTTCCATCTGCTCGCCGATCAGGCATTCTCTGTCTACTTGCAGGAGAACTTGACGTCCACGACGATTAACAATCTGAGTTCGACGCTGTTGGGCGCATACCGCGTCCCGCTTCCGTCGATGGAGGAACAACAGAGGATCGCCGCCCTCCTCGACCGATTTGATCTCCTCGTAAATGACCTGTCGAGCGGTCTGCCAGCGGAGTTGACGGCTCGGCGCAAGCAGTACGAGCACTACCGGGACCGCCTGCTCACGTTCAAGGAGCTCGCGGCGTGAGTGACGCATCCGCCATGCGGTTCGAGCCGATCGCCGTCAGTGCCGAGAGCACCGTCGTCGCGGAGTTCGTCGCCGATCCGGCGGCGTCGACGGCGTACCAGTCGGAGTCGGAGCTCGAGCGCGAGCTGGTGCGGCTGCTCGAGGAGCAGGCCTACGAGCGGCTGACGTTCACGACCGAGGCCGCGCTCATCACCAACCTGAGGGTGCAGCTCGAACTGCTCAACGACATCCGCTTCTCAGACACCGAGTGGCACCGGTTCTTCTCGACGCGCCTCGCGAGCGAGAACGACAGCATCGCCGAGAAGACGCGGCGCATCCACGAAGACCACGTGCAGCTGCTCGAGCGCGACGACGGCACGAAGAAGAACGTGCGGCTGATCGACAAGCAGCACATCCACGCCAATCGGCTGCAGGTGATCAATCAGTACGAGGTGGATGGCGCGAGAGCGAACCGGTATGACGTGACCGTGCTCGTCAACGGGCTGCCGATGGTGCACATAGAGCTGAAACGGCGCGGCGTCGACATCCGTGAGGCGTTCAACCAGATCGACCGCTACCAGCGCGACAGCTTCTGGGCGAGCGCTGGGCTCTTCGAGTACGTGCAGCTGTTCGTGATCTCGAACGGCACCCTCACGAAGTACTACAGCAACACGACCCGCCGCCAGCACGTGGCCGAGGCGAGCGGCAACCGGCGCGTGCGCAAGACCTCGAACAGCTTCGAGTTCACCTCGTGGTGGGCCGACGCGACCAACCGGCCGATCCAGGAGCTGACCAGCTTCGCCAAGACCTTCTTCGCCAAGCACACGCTGCTCGCGATCCTCACGAAGTACTGCGTGCTCACCGCCGACGGACTGCTGCTCGTCATGCGGCCGTACCAGATCGTCGCGACCGAGCGCATCCTCCAGCGCATCGAGATCTCGACCAACTACAAGCAGCTCGGCACCGTCGACGCCGGCGGCTACGTGTGGCACACGACCGGCTCTGGCAAGACGCTCACGAGCTTCAAGACCGCGCAGCTCGCGAGCAAGCTGCCCAGCGTCGACAAGGTGCTCTTCGTTGTCGACCGCAAAGACCTCGACTACCAGACGATGCGCGAGTACGACCGGTTCGAGAAGGGCGCCGCGAACTCCAACAAGTCCACCGCGATCCTGGCGGACCAGCTCGCAGACCCGGGCGCCCGCATCATCATCACGACGATCCAGAAGCTCTCGAACTTCATCGCCGCCAACAAGGGCCACGAGATCTACAGCGGCCACATCGTGATCATCTTCGACGAGTGCCACCGCTCGCAGTTCGGCGGCATGCACGCCGCGATCACCAAGGCGTTCAAGCGCTACAACCTCTTCGGCTTCACCGGCACGCCGATCTTCGCCGCCAACGCCGGCACCGGCGGCAGTCCGCTGCTGCGCACCACCGAGCAGGCGTTCGGCGAGAAGCTGCACACCTACACGATCGTCGATGCGATCAGCGACAAGAACGTGCTGCCCTTCCGCATCGACTACGTCAACACGGTGAAGCTGCCCGAGTCGCTCACCGATAAGCAGGTCGCGGCCATCGACACCGAGCGCGCGCTGCTCGCACCCGAGCGCATGCGGCAGGTCGTGTCGTACGTGCTCGAGCACTTCGACCAGAAGACCAAGCGGGCCGACCACTACTCGCTCGCCGGCAAGCGCGTGCGAGGCTTCAACTCGCTCTTCGCGACCTCGTCGATCGAGGCTGCGAAGCGCTACTACGGCCAGTTCGCGCTGCAGCAGCGGCATTTGCCGCCCGAGCAGCAGCTGAAGGTCGGGCTGATCTACAGCTACGCCGCGAACGAGGCGGTCGCCGACGGGCTGCTCGACGAGGAGGGCTTCGAGACGGACGCGCTCGACAAGAGCTCCCGCGACTTCCTCGAGGACGCGATCCAGGACTACAACGACATGTTCGGGATGAGCTTCGACACGTCGTCGGAGCAGTTCCACAGCTACTACAAGGATCTCTCGCTGCGGCTCAAGAACCGCGAGATCGATGTCGTCATCGTCGTCAACATGTTCCTGACCGGCTTCGATGCCACCACGCTCAACACGCTCTGGGTCGACAAGAACCTGCGGGCGCACGGGCTGATCCAGGCCTACTCGCGCACCAACCGCATCCTCAACTCGGTCAAGACCTACGGCAACATCGTCAGCTTCCGCGACCTCGAGGAGGAGACGAACGACGCGATCGCCCTCTTCGGCAACGAGGAGGCCGGCGGCGTCGTGCTGCTCAAGCCCTTCGCCGAGTACTACGACGAGTACGCCGAGCGCGTCGACGGGCTGCTGGAGTCGTTCCCGCTCGGCACGCCGATCGTGGGGGAGTCGGCGCAGAAGGCGTTCATCGCCGCTTTCGGGGCGATCCTGCGGCTGCGCAACATCTTGCAGGCGTTCGACGAGTTCGTCGGCAAGGAGATGCTCACCGCTCGGCAGGTGCAGGACTACCAGAGCGTCTACCTCGACCTCTACGCGGAGTTCCGGCGCGAGGCGGAGGCCGACAAGGAGTCGATCAACGACGACGTCATCTTCGAGATCGAGCTCATCAAGCAGGTCGAGATCAACGTCGACTACATCCTGATGCTCGTGCAGCGCGCCCGGGAAGCCGGCGACGGCGACGACATCGAGATTCGCGCCGCCATCACCCGCGCGATCGACGCGAGCCCGTCACTGCGAAACAAGAAGGATCTCATCGAGGCCTTCGTCGACTCGCTCTCGGTCGACGGCGAGGTCGATGAGGAGTGGCGCGCCTTCGTAGCTGCGCAGCGCACGGCGGAGCTCGAGTCCATCATCGCTGCGGAGGGGCTGCGCCCGATCGCGACTCGGAGCTTCATCGATGCGGCTTTCCGGGATGGTGCCATCCGCACGGCCGGCACCGTGATCACGACGGTGCTGCCGCCGGTCTCGCGCTTCGCAGCCGACGGCGGCCACGCCGAGAAGAAGCAGCGCGTGCTGGGTCGCCTCGTGCAGTTCTTCGATCGCTTCTTCGGCTTGGGGTAGTCCCCCACGCGTGAAGCTCCGGCACGCTCGGTTCACCTAACCCACCCCGGCGGGACGGCCGCACGACAGTTACGGTTCAACCCGGCTGGAGAGTGTCGGCGGGTGCCCACCGCCAACCCGCATCGTCAGCGCCAGCGGCGCCGCGATGCGCTCGTCTTCCTGGCGTTCGCGGGGCCGAACCTGCTGCTCATCGCCGCATTCGTCTACTACCCGCTGCTGAGCAACGCCTACTTCTCGACGCTCAACTGGCGCATGGGCGCGACGAGCGCCACGAGCGCCGGCATCGACAACTACATCCGCCTGTTCACCTCGCCGCAAGGTGCCGAGATGTGGCGCGTGACCATCACGTTCACCGTCGTCACGGTGGTCGCCTCGATGGTGCTCGGGCTGCTCGTCGCGCTCGCGCTCAATCACCGCATCCCGGGCGTCACCGCCGGCCGCACCGCGATCTTCTCGCCCTACGTGCTCTCGGGCGTCGGCGTCGGCATGGTGTGGAACTTCATCTTCGACCCGCAGCTCGGCGTGCTCGGCCACGTGCTGCGCGCCTTCGGTGCCCGCTCGCCCGAGTGGTACCTCGACGCCGACCTCGCGCTCGTCATGGTGATCATCGTCTACGTCTGGAAGCACCTCGGCTTCTGCGCCGTCGTGTTCCTCGCCGGGCTGCAGTCGATCCCGAGCGACCTCATCGAGGCGGCCCGCATCGACCGCGCCGGTGCGCTCACGCGCTTCTTCAAGCTCACGCTGCCGCTGCTGTCGCCGACCGTCTTCTTCCTGACGGTGACGACCATCCTCAGCTCGATGCAGGCGTTCGACATCCTGAAGATCATGACGCCGTCGGGGAACGGCACCAACACGATCGTCTTCGAGCTGTTCCTGCAGGGCTTCGGGCCGTACCAGAACGCCGGCTACGCCGCCGCGATCTCGGTCGTGCTCTTCGTCGTGCTGTTCGCCATCACCGCCTTCCAGATGCGGTTCGTCGAGCGGCGGGTGCACTACGCATGAGCTCCACCCATCTCGCCGACTGGCGCCAGGCGTTCTCCCGCCGCAACCTGCTCGCGACCGTGCTCGGCGGCTACCTGCCGATCCTGCTCGCCGTCGCGATCATCGTGCTGCCGCTGCTGTGGATGGCGATCGCCTCCTTCAAGCCGCCCGGCGAGATCATCACGACGCAGCCGACGCTCTGGCCGCAGGAGCCGAGCCTCGACAACTACCGGCACGTCGCCGACACCGTGCCGCTGCTCACCGTGCTGCGCAACAGCCTGGTCGTGACCATCGTCGGCTCGGCCATCAAGGTCGTGCTCGCCATCACGACCGCGTACGCGCTCGTCTTCGTCGACTTCCGCTTCGCGCACGCGGTCTTCATCGCGATCCTCGTCGCGCTCATGGTGCCGCCCGAGGCGGCGCTGCTGCCGAACTACATGACCATCTCGGCGCTCGGCGGGCGCAACACGCTCTGGGGCATCATCCTGCCCGGCCTCGGCACGGCGTTCGGCACGTTCCTCCTGCGGCAGCAGTTCAAGACGCTGCCGAAGGATCTGCTCGAGGCGGCCAAGCTCGACGGCGCCGGCCACCTCAAGCGCCTCTGGCGCATCGTCGTGCCCGTCTCGGCGCCGACGATCGCGACCGTCGCGCTCGTGACGATCGTGGGGGAGTGGAACAGCTTCATGTGGCCGCTCATCATCACCGACTCCGTCGACACGATGACGCTGCCCGTGGGCCTCAACCTCCTGCAGTCGATCGAGGGGCAGACCGGCAGCTACGGCTACCTCATGGCCGGCGCCGTGCTCGTCATCGTGCCCGTGCTCGTCGTCTTCGCCGCCCTGCAGCGCTTCATCGTGAGCGGGCTCACGCAGGGCGCCGTCAAGTGAGCCTCCCTGACCGACCACAGACCCACCACCACCGAGGAGCATCCATGTCCCACCGCATCCGCCAGACGCGCGCGAAGCGCGTCACCACCACCGTCGCGGCGCTCGGCGTCGCCGCGCTCGGCCTCACGGCCTGCGGCCCCGCCGTCGGCGCGACCGACGCCGACGCGGCCGCCGAGGTCGACTGGGCCTCGGTCGAGCCGGCCGAGTCGATCAGCTTCTGGACCAACCACCCGGGCGGCTCGCAGGAGATCGAGCAGCAGCTCGTCGACGGCTTCACCGAGGAGACCGGCATCGAGGTGGAGATCGTCACCGCCGGCGCCAACTACGAGGAGGTCTCGCAGCGCTTCCAGACCGCGCAGACCTCGGGCGACGTGGGCGACCTCGTCGTGATGTCGGATGCCACCTGGTTCACCAACCACGTGAACGGCTCCCTGCTCGCGCTCGACGACGCCTTCGCCGCGGCCGGCGGCGACACCAGCACCTACAACGAGACGCTCTTCGACGACTACCTCTACGAGGACGCGCACTACGCGGTGCCGTACGCCCGCTCGACGACGATCTACTACTACAACGCCGACCACTACGCCGAGGCGGGCCTCACTGAGGCGCCCACGACGTGGGAGGAGGTGCGCGAGCACTCGCTGGCGCTCGTCGACGCCGGCGTCACCGACACGGCGTTCAGCTTCCCGCCCGCCGAGGACTACCCGGCGTGGATGATGAACAACCTCGTCTGGGGCTACGGCGGCGGCTGGTCGGACGAGTGGGACGCGAGCGCGGTGACGAGCGAGGGCACCGTCGAGGCCGTGCAGTTCGCGCAGGACGCGGTGCAGGACGGCTGGGCGAACGTGTCGAGCGGCTCGCCCGCCGACGACTTCGCGGCCGGCGCGACAAGCCAGTTCATCGGCTCGACCGGCTCGCTCGGCGGCGTCACCGAGACGGCCGGCTTCGAGGTGGGCGTCGCCTTCCTCCCCGGCGGCCCCGTCGAGCAGGAGCTCGTCGTGCCCACCGGCGGTGCCGGCGTCGCGATCTCGGCCGCCTCGACGCCCGAGGAGCAGCTCGCCGCGGCGATGCTCGCCGACCACCTGACGAGCGCCGAGAACACCGTCGCGTTCTCGAGCCAGACGGGCTACATGCCGGTGCGCTCCGACGCCGACGCGAGCGCGCTGTATGCCGAGAACCCCAACTTCGAGGTGGCGGTCGAGCAGCTCGAGAGCCGCACGCGCACGCAGGACTACCTGCGCGTGTTCCTCCCCGGCGGCGACCTGGCGCTCGCGACCGCGCTGCAGCGCATCCTCACCACCGACGCCGACGTGGAGGAGTCGCTCGCGGCGCTCCAGGCCGAGCTCGAGGGCCTGTACGAGAACGACCTGCGGCCCCAGCTCGAGGGCTGACGACCGCACCTCACGGAAACGGATCACCATGGTCAACGTCTCGCTGCACGACGTCACGCTCACCTACCCGGGCGCCTCGAGGCCCTCGATCGACGCGATCGACCTCGAGATCGAGCACGGCGAGCTGCTCGTGCTCGTCGGCCCCTCGGGGTGCGGCAAGTCGACGACGCTGCGTGCGCTCGCCGGGCTCGAGTTCCCCGACACGGGCAGCATCGCCTTCGGCGACCGCGACGTGACGGGCCTCGACGGCAGCCGGCGGGACGTTGCCATGGTGTTCCAGAGCTACGCGCTCTACCCGCACATGACGGTGGCCGGCAACATCGAGTTCTCGCTGAAGAACGCGAAGGTGCCGGCCGCCGAGCGGCAGCGGCTCGTCGCGGAGGCCGCGGGGCTGCTCGAGCTGGACGAGCTGCTCGACCGCAAGCCGCGCGAGCTCTCGGGCGGGCAGCGGCAGCGCGTCGCCATGGGCCGCGCGATCGTTCGCCGCCCCGCGGTCTTCCTCATGGACGAGCCGCTGTCCAACCTCGACGCCAAGCTGCGCGTGCAGACGCGCGGCCAGATCGCGGCGCTGCAGCGCACCCTCGACGTCACCACCGTCTACGTCACCCACGACCAGACCGAGGCGATGACGATGGGCGACCGCGTCGTCGTCATGAACCACGGCCGCATCGAGCAGGTCGGCACGCCCCGCGAGCTCTACGACGAGCCCGAGACGCTCTTCGTCGCCGGCTTCATCGGCTCGCCGCAGATGAACCTCGTCGAGGGGACGTGGTCGGATGCGCAGGGCGCGCAGGTGGGCGGGCTGCGGCTGCCGTTCCACCCGTCCCGGCCGCACTCGGGCACCGCGCTCACCTACGGCATCCGCCCCGAGGACCTCGAGATCGTCGCCGAACCGGGCGACGACGCCTCGCTCGTGCGCATCGCGGTCGAGCTCGTCGAGGAGCTCGGCTCCGACACCTTCGTCTACGGCTCCGGGCACGGCGCGCGGTGGACCGCGCGGCTGCCGAAGGGCGCCCGGCCCGCGATCGGTGAGCGGCTCGCCTTCGCCGTGCCGCCCTCGAGCGTGATCGCGTTCGAGCCCTCCTCCGGGCACCGAGTGCGCTGACGCGCGGCCCGTCGCGCCGGAGCGGCGCGGAACTCGCGCCGCGCGGCCGACGCAACGGGTGTATGTTGCGGAGATGGCGCCGATCCGAGTGGGCCTCGTGGCGGACCCGGCGTCGCCGACCATCGTGGCGCGCCGCATGACCGACCTCGTGCCGCCCGGCAGCGACGACCGCGACGGGTGGGACATCGAGCTCCTCACGACGCCGTTCACGCTCGGCTCGGAGGCCGTCGACACCGCGCTGGAGAGGCTGCGCACCCTGCGCGACAGGAGCGAGTGGGATCTCGTGATCGGGGTCACCGAGCTGCCGCTCCGCGACGACGACGGCCGCTACCTGCTCGCGGCGGTCGATCCGCGGCAGCAGTCGGCGGTGCTCTCGCTCCCCGGCCTCGGGGGGTTCCGCATCCAGAGCCGCGCCCGCCGCACGGTGCGCCGGCTCGTCAGCGGCATGGCCGAGACCACCGAGACCGACGGGCACCGCGTGCGGCTGCCCGGCCTCAGCGGTCGCGGGCGCGTGCTCCTCGGCATGGTGCTCGCCAACCGGCCGTGGCTGCTCGCCGCGGGGCTCAAGTCGGCGCTCGTCGCGGCCCTCGCGACCGGCGCGGTCGCGACCGTCGAGCCCACCTTCTGGATGCTCGCCGCTTCGCTGTCGGGCTGGCGGCTGTGGCTCGCGACGATCGCGTCGATCGCGATCGTCGTCGCCTGGATCGTGATCGACGGCGAGCTGTGGGATCGGCCGGAGGACGACTCGCCGCAGGCGCGGGACCGCTCCCGGCTCTACAACACCTCGACGCTGCTGACGCTGACGGTCGGGGTCGTCATCTGCTACCTGGCCCTGTACGTCGTCAACCTGCTCTGGGCGCTGTTCGTGCTCGACCCGGCCGTGACCGACGGCTCGATCGAGTTCGCCGACATCTTCGTGCTCACGTGGTTCGTCGCATCCGTGGCCACGCTCGGCGGCGCGCTGGGCACCGGCCTGGAGTCCGACGAGGCGATCCGCGCCGCGGCGTACTCGAAGCGCGAGGAGGAGCGCCGCGCCCGCCTGGCGGACGAGCGGGCCCAGGAGGCGGGCGCGGGCTGAGCTGCGGCGCGCGGCCCACGCGGACGCTCCGCTGCGCGCACGGGAGCGGGTCCGCAGGGTGGTGGTCGACGGCGCGGGCCGATGCGAGGGGGATGCGATGGAGCAGCGACGGCTCGGACGGACGGGGCGCAGCGTCTCGGTGATCGGCCTCGGCACCTGGCAGCTGGGCGCCGACTGGGGCGAGGTGCGCGAGGACGACGCGCTCGACGTGCTGCGTGCGGCGCACGACAGCGGCGTGCGCTTCTTCGACACCGCCGACGTCTACGGCGACGGGCGCAGCGAGCGACTCATCGGCGCCTTCCTGCGCGAGCTCGGCGACCACGACGTGGTCGTCGCGACGAAGGCGGGCCGGCGGATGCCGCAGCTGCCCGAGCACTACACGCTCGACAACCTGCGGGCGTGGACCGATCGGTCGCGGCAGAACCTGGGCGTCGAGCGGCTCGACCTCGTGCAGTTGCACTGCCCACCGAGCGCGGTCTACGAGAGCGACGCGGTGTTCGACGCGCTCGACGTGCTCGTCGAGGAGGGGCGTGTCGCGAACTACGGCGTGAGCGTCGAGACCCGTGCCGAGGCGCTCGCCGCGATCGCCCGCCCGCACGTCGCCTCGGTGCAGCTGATCCTGAACATGCTGCGGCTCGCGCCGCTCGAGGCGGTGCTGCCGGCGGCGGCCGCCGCGGACGTCGGCATCATCGTGCGGGTGCCGCTCGCGAGCGGGCTGCTGTCGGGGAAGTACGACGAGCGCACGACCTTCCCCGAGGACGACCACCGCACCTACAACCGGCACGGCGAGGCTTTCGACGTCGGCGAGACCTTCGCCGGCGTGCCGTTCGAGACCGGCCTCGAGGCCGTGCGCCGGCTCGCGGCGCTCGTGCCCGAGGGTGCCACGATGGCGCAGCTCGCGCTGCGGTGGATCATCGACCAGCCGGGCGTCAGCACCGTGATCCCGGGAGCGCGGAACGCCGAGCAGGCGCGCAGCAACGCGGCGGCGGCCGATCTGGCGCCCGTGCCCGCGAGCGCGCTCGCCGAGATCGAGGCGGTCTACGAGGAGCTCGTCGCGCCGCACGTCGCCGACCGCTGGTGAGGCGCGGCGGTCGCCCGCGCGACGCTGCCGCCTAGGATCGAGGCATGGCCGTCGACGACCTGCAGGCGCGTGCGCAGGACGACCTCGCGCTCGAGCGGCAGGTGTGCTTCGCGCTGTCGGTCGCGTCGCGGAGCGTCGTCGGCGCCTACCGGCCGGTGCTCGAGCCGCTGGGCCTGTCGCATCCGCAGTACCTCGTGATGCTGGCGCTCTGGGGTTCCCGGCCGCTGTCGCTGCGACAGCTGAGCGAGCAGCTGCGGCTGGAGCCCGCGACGCTGTCGCCGCTCGTGAAGCGGCTCGAGGCCGCGGGGCTCGTGGAGCGGTCGCGACGCGCCGACGACGTGCGCACGCTCGACATCACGCTGACCGAGCGGGGCGTGGCGCTCCGCGAGCAGGCGCTCGCAGTGCCGACGACGATGGCCGAGCGGCTCGGGCTCGATCGCGACGAGCTCGCGCAGCTGCACGGGCTGATGACGCGGCTGATCGCGGCGGTGGATGGGCAGTCGGCCCCGTAGCCGACCGGCGTTCGTCAGGCGTTGAGGAGCGCCACGAGCGCGACGATGCCCCCTGCGATGCCGGCGAGCGTGAGCCCGCCCGCGGTGAACGCGACCACCTTCCACGCGAGGGCGTCGCCGCGCGTGAAGCTCTGCGGATCGCGCGGGCGGGGCTGCGCGGGCGGTGTGGCGACGTCGGTCTGCTGCATTGTCGGGCCCGGCTCCTCGATGATCATCCGCTCGGATGGTTAGGGCACTAAGCATACCTTGCGGCCGGCGCCGTCGACCAGCTGTCGAGCAGCTGCAGCCGTTCGGCGGATGTCGATCCGGGCTCAGCGGAGAAGACGAGCATCTGCAGGCCGGGCTCGGCCGCGAGGTCGAACGCCTCGAACGCGAGGTCGAGATCGCCGACAGCCGGGTGGTGCATCAGCTTCAACCCGCTCTGGTGGGCGCGCACGTCGTGGGCGCCCCAGAGGCGCCGGAAGAGATCGCTGCGGGTGCTCAGTTCACCGACGAGGTCGGAGAGCTCGCGGTCGTAGGGCGCGCGCCCGGCCTCGGCGCGCAGGATCGCGACGATCTGGCGCGCGGTGCCATCCCAATCGCGGTAGAAGGCCTGTGCGCGCGCGTCGAGGAACGTGAAGCGCGCTGCGTTCACTGGCCCGGCGCTGTCGCCGAGCATTTCGGAGAACAGCGCCCTGCCGAGCCTGTTCGCACCGACGGCGTCGAGGCGCCCGTTCTGGACGAAGACCGGTACCGGCGCCATCGCGTCGATGGTCTGCTGCACGCTCGGGCGCAGCTGCAGGCGCCGGGCCGGAGCGCGCCGACGGGCGGGGCTGCTGCCGACGTTGGCGGCCCGCACGAGGTCGCGCAGGTAGGCGTGCTCGGGCTCGTCGAGCCGCAGTGCTCGGGCGATGCCGTCGAGCACGCCGTCCGAGACGCCGCTGGCGTTGCCGCGCTCGAGCCGCTTGTAGTACTCGGCGCTCATCCCGGCGAGCATCGCGACCTCCTCACGGCGCAGCCCCGGAACGCGGCGTCGCCCGCCGAAGTCAGGCAGGCCGACGTCTTGCGGCGTGAGGCGGGCGCGGCGGGAGGTGAGGAACTCGCGGATGCCCTCGGCGGTGTCCATGGTTCGACGGTACGTGCTCGCAGGGCTAGGTGGGGGTCCCTGCCAGGGCACCCGTACGCAGGGTCTCTCAGCATCCGCGCTTCCCGCGTTCACTGGAGAGCGGGCGGATCGCCCAGCGGCCGGCGCGGTCGCGACCGAGACAGGGAGCAGAGACATGACGGACACCAAGGTCTGGTTCATCACCGGCGCGAGCCGCGGCATGGGCATCGACATCGCGCGGGCGGCGCTCGCGGCGGGGCACTCGGTCGTGGCCACCGGCCGCGATCCGCAGCGAGTCCTCGACGCGGTCGGCGAGCACGAGCGACTGCTGGCGGTGGCGCTCGACGTCACCGACCCGGCGGCCGCGGAGTCGGCGGCGGCCGCGGCCGTCGAGCGGTTCGGCCGCATCGACGTGCTCGTCAACAACGCGGGCAACTTCTACGCCGGCTACTTCGAGAACATCAGCGACGCGCAGATGCGTGCCCAGATGGAGACCAACTATTTCGGCCCGCTCAACGTGACCCGGGCCATCCTGCCCGTCATGCGCCGTCAGCGCTCGGGGCAGGTCATCACGATCACCTCCGCCGCGGGACTCATGGGGCAGGAGTTCTGCGCCGCCTACGCGCCGTCGAAGTTCGCGCTCGAGGGGTGGATGGAGTCGCTGCGCTACGACGTCGAGCCCTTCGGCATCTCGACGATGGCGGTCGAGCCGGGCTTCTTCCGCACCGAGCTGCTCGTCGAGGGGTCGTCGACGATCTGGCCCGAGCTCGTGATCGAGGACTACGCGCAGCGCACCGAGGACACCATCGCGGCCTGGTCGAGCATGAACGGCCAGCAGGGCGGCGACCCCAAGAAGCTCGCCCACGCGCTCGTGATGCTCTCCGACTCCGGCGAGCTGCCGCTCCGCTTCGTCGCCGGCGCCGACGTCATGGCAGGCGTCGAGCAGAACCTCGCCACGATCCAGCGGCAGATCGACGCGCACCGCGAGCTCTCGGCGTCGCTCGCCTTCGACGCCTGAGGCGGCCGGTCGCTTGCCGCCGATCGCTGTCGTCGGACTGCGATCCGCGGTCAGCGGCCGACTGCCAGGCAGGCGGTGTCAGCGCAGGTCGAGCTCCGCGAGCGCCTCGCGCACGCGCATCCGCCCCTCCTCGCCGAGGCCGCGGAGGGGGAGCGGCAGGCTGCCCGGGTGCGCGAGGCCCACCTCCTCGGCGATCGCGGCCACCACCCGGTTGCTGCCGTGCGAGGCGAAGAGGTCCCAGATCGGCTGCAGCCGCGTCGACTCGGCCTCCGCCTGGTCGTGCTCGCCAGCCTGCGCGGCGCGGGTGATGCGCAGCGCGGGGGCGGGGAGCGTGCCGGCGATGACGGAGTACCAGGCATCGCAGCCGCCGTTCAGGGCGCGCGCGGCGAAGGCGTCGCCGGAGATGCCGATCGTCACGTGCTCGGGCACGACGTCGCGGATCTGCGCCACGCGCTGCTCGGCCGTCAGGCCCGCCGGCAGCCCGGGGATCTTGATCGACGCGACCCCGGGCAGCGCGGCGATGCGGCCGTAGAGCGCGTCGGTGAAGGTGAAGTGCGTGGTGCCGGGGTTGTCGTAGACGACGAGCGGCACGGACAGGTGCTCGAGCACATCGGCGTAGAAGCCGTACGCGTCGTCGTCGGTGAGCGCCTGGTAGGTGAGCGGCGCGAGCAGCACGGCCCGCGCTCCAGCGTCGACGGCGTCGCGGGCGAAGGCGAGCGCGTGCGAGGTGCGGAGCGCCCCGATGCCGGCGATGACCGGGGTGTCGCCGGCGGCCTCGACCGCCGCGCCGACGACGCGCTGCCGCTCGTCTCGGTCGAGGTAGGCGTAGGAACCCGTCGAGCCGAGCGCGGTGATGGAGTCGACGCCGCTCTCGGCCAGCATCGCCACGATGCGGCCGAACGCGGCGAGGTCGAGGCGGTCGTCGCGCAGCGGTGTGAGGGGGAAGGCGCTCAGGCCGATGAACATCGTGGGTCCTCGCTTCGTCTCGCTCTCCAGGATGCCCGCTTCACGGCAGCCGCTCGACCGCCAGGCCGGACGCGAGGTAGCGCGCCGCCGAGTGCCGCGAGGGCGCGACGAGCACGACGGATGCGGCGGCCTGGGCCGTGGGGAAGTCGTCGAACGAGTCGGTCCAGAAGCGTCGCCGCTCGACGTCGATCCCGGCCTCCCGCAGCGCCGCGAGCTTGCCCTCGCCGCGGATGTGCCGGTCGAAGACCGGGCCGGTCTCGGTGAAGCGGAGGGTGGATGCGAGCAGCAGGTCGTGCTCGACGCCGGCGGCCGCGAGGAAGGCTGCGGCAAGGCGGTGCTCGGAGCCGGTGGCGACGACGACGTGCGCGCCGGCGCGGCGCGCCTCGGCCGCCACCGCGACCATCGAGGCGCGGGCGGCGACGCGGCCGAGCCGCGTGCCGACGTCGTGCGCGAGGGCGTCGTACATCGGCTCGGTCACGCCGCGCAGCAGGCTGCGGGCGACCTCGCGGGAGGCGGCGGCGTGGCGCGGCACGTCGTGGCCCGCGCGCACCCACCGCACGAGGACGGGGGTGCTGCGCACGCCGACGAGCGGCGACCGCCGCGCGGCCGCGACGAGCAGCGTGGCGAACGTGTCGCGCGTGGAGAGCACGCCGTCGAGGTCGAGGACGACGTCGGTCATGGGGTCAGCCTGACAGGCTCGACAGGCCGCGCACGCATCCGACCGACGGGTGTCGCGCCGCGCCTCACTCCTCGATCGCGCCGCCCACCTCCCGCAGGTGCCCGCGGAAGCCGATGCCGCGCTCGCGGCGCGCGTCGAGGTAGTCGCCGAACCGCACCTGCTCGCGCAGGCTCGTGCCGGCCGCCATCGCCGCAGCCTGCCGCCGCTCGGTGTCGCGGATGCCGGCCGCCGCCTCCGCCACGCGCTCGGCGTCCGCGAGCGGCACGAGGATGACGCCGTCGTCATCGGCGAGCACGAGGTCGTCGCGCGTCACGCGGTGCTCGCCGCATCGCGCGACGGCGAGCGCGTCGGCGGGCTGCGCCGCGACATCCGCCGGACCGCTCGGCGAGGTGCCGAGGCTCCACACCGGCAGGCCGATCTCGCGCAGCTCCGGGGTGTCGCGGTGCAGCCCCCAGATCACGATCCCGCCGAGCCCCGCCATGCGCGCCTCGAGCGCCACGAGGTCGCCGACGCAGGCGCGGTCGAGGCGCCCGCCGTCGTCGACGACGAGCACGTCGCCCTCCCCGGCCGCCTCGAGCGCCTCGAGGAAGACGTCGACGCTGCCAACGTGCTGCGCGGGCAGCGCCCGGCCGACGGCGCGCGTGCCGGGCAGCACCGGTCGCAGTCCGCTCGGTCCGCAGCGCACCTCCACGCCGAGCCGCACGCAGGCATCCGCCACGTGCGGCGTCGAGAGGTCGCGGTAGGTGCGCAGCTCGTGCATGGGTCCTCCTGTCGTGCGCGGGCGGGTCTGCCCCTGACGATCATCGTCGCTCGGCGCATCCGCGTCACCTGCTGGCTGAGGACCCGTGACAGGATGTGCCGGCGGCGCAGGCAGCGCTGCAGGAGGGCCACGGATGTCGCGCACGATCGTCATCACCGGTGCGAGCGACGGCATAGGCGCCGCCGCGGCGCGGAAGCTGCACGCGCTGGGGGAGCAGGTCGTTGTCGTCGGGCGGTCGCCGGAGCGCACCGCCGCGGTCGCCGCCGAGCTCGGCGCGCCGCACTTCGTCGCCGACTTCGCCGAGCTCGCACAGGTGCGCCGCCTCGCCGACGAGCTGCTGCAGCGGTTCCCCGAGATCCACGTGCTCGCCAACAACGCCGGCGGCATCATGGGCGAGCGCTCGCTCACCGTCGACGGCTACGAGCGCACCTTCCAGGTCAACCACCTCGCGCCGTTCCTCCTCACCACCCTGCTGCTCCCGGCGCTGACCGCAGGGCGCGCGACCGTCATCCAGACGGCGAGCCAGGCCGCTCGCGTCTTCGCGCGGTTCGACATCGACGACCTGCAGAACGCGCGCGGGTATCGCGCCGATCGTGCCTACGGCAACGGCAAGCTCGCGAACATCCTCTTCACCCGCGAGCTGCAGCGCCGCTACGGCGACGAGGGCATCGCGGCCGTCTCGTTCCACCCGGGCATCGTCGCCACGAGCTTCGCGAGCGACACGAACCACGTCATGCGGTGGATCTACCACACGCCGCTCAGGCGCCTCTTCACCATCTCTGCCGAGCGCGCCGCTGACGACCTCGTCTGGCTCGCCCAGGGCACGCCGGGCACCACGTTCGTGCCGGGCGAGTACTACGACGCCCGCCGCATCCCGACGCAGGTCAACCCCGACTCGATCGACCCGGTGCTCGCCGAGCAGCTGTGGGAGCGCTCCGCCGCGATGGTCTGAGCGGCGGCGGGGGCGTCGCGCGCCGGCCGGCCACGCCGACCGACCGGAGCCGGACCGCGTCACCGGGAGCGGATGCATCCGCGATCCGCCACGAGCAGCGGAGAGATCGTCCGCGATCCGTGACCGATCCGCTGCTCGTGACCGCGGCACCGCGCCGCGGCCCGCCCGCCACCTGCGAGGATCGAGCCATGCGCGCCCTGGTCCTCGACGACATCCGCTCGACCCCGATCGTCCGCGACGTGCCGACGCCGGTCGCCCCGCCCGGCGGCGTCGTCGTCCAGGTGCTCGCGACCGGGCTCTGCCGCAGCGACTGGCACGCGTGGGCCGGCCACGACGAGATCGCCTTCCCGCACGTGCCGGGGCACGAGCTCGCGGGCGTCGTGAGCCAGGTCGGCGAGGGCGTGCGCCGCTGGCAGGTCGGCGACCGCGTGACGGTGCCCTTCGTGTGCGGCTGCGGCACGTGCGAGTGGTGCCTGGGCGGCGACGCGCAGGTCTGCCCCGACCAGCAGCAGCCCGGCTTCACGCACTGGGGCTCGTTCGCCGAGCAGGTGGCGCTGCACGCCGCCGACGCCAACCTCGTCGCCATCCCCGACGGCGTCGACTTCGCGACCGCGGCGAGCCTCGGCTGCCGCTTCGCGACCGCCTACCGCGCCCTCGCGGGCCGCGCGCGCATCGCCGCAGGGGAGTGGGTCGCGGTCGTCGGCGCGGGCGGCGTGGGCCTCAGCGCCGTCATGATCGCGCGCGCCCTCGGCGCCCGGCCCATCGCGATCGATCGCAACCCGGCGGCGCTCGAGCTCGCGCTGCGGCTCGGCGCCGAGCACGCGATCCTCGCCGACGGCCGCGACATCCCGGCCGAGGTGGCCGCCATCACCGGCGGCGGCAGCCACGTGGCGGTCGACGCCGTCGGCAGCGAGCAGACGGCGTCGGATGCGGTGCTGAGCCTGCGCAGGCGCGGCCGGCACGTGCAGATCGGCCTGCTCCCGCCCGTCGACGGGCATCCGCGCGTGCCCATGTCGCGCGTGATCGCGTGGGAGCTCGACGTGCTCGGCAGCCACGGCATGGCCGCGGCCGACTACCCGGGCATGCTCGCGCTCATCGCCTCGGGCGCGCTGCAGCCGCAGCTGCTCGTCGAGCGCACGGTCGGGCTCGAGGAGGCGGCGGCGCTCCTGCCAAGCTTCGACCGCTCGACCGCCGCCGGGATCACCATGATCGATCCGCGGCCGCCGGCCGCGGGAGGGGAGGCGCCGGGCACCGCCTGACGCGGGGTCAGCCGACGCCCGTCAGCTGAGCACCGCCCAGCCTCGGGCCGCGAGCCGCACGACCTCGCCCTCGACGTCGCCCGCACCGGCCTCGACCGCGGTCGCGTCGGCGCACGGCAGCTCGACGGGCTCGTCGCCGAGGTTGAGCGCCGTCACGACCCGGTCGTCGTGCGTGCCGGTGCGCAGCACGATGGCAGTGTTCTCGACGTGCAGCACGTCGGTGTGGGCGCGGTGCAGCCACGGGTGCCGGCGCCGCAGGGCGAGCAGCGCCCCGTGCGCGTCGTAGACGGCCGCGGCGGCAGGCTCCAGCGAGTCGGGCGCGGGCGGCGCCTCCGGGAACTCGGGCCGCACCGCGTCGTCGCCGCCGATGCGCTCCTCCTTCTCGCCGACCCATCCGTACTCGTCGCCGGCGTACACCGACGGCGTGCCCGCGACGGTGCAGAGCACCGCGACCGCGTGCGGCACGAGGTCGACGCCGACCGCGGAGGCGATGCGCGTCACGTCGTGGTTGCCGATGAACGTGCTCGGCGCCGAGTCGGCGAGCAGGGCGTTGTGGCGCTCGAGGGCGTGGGCGAGCTCGAAGCAGTTGCCGTCGGCGAAGCCGTGCCAGATGCCCTGCCACAGCTCGTACTGCGTGAGCGAGTCCATCGTCGACTCGCGCACGATCGCGGCGGCGTCGCCGTGGATCACCTCTCCCGACACGTACGCATCCGGGAACCGCTCGCGCACCCGCGGGAGCACCTTCGCCCAGAACGCCGGCGGCACGGCGTAGGCCGCGTCGAGGCGCCACGCGTCGATGCCGCGCTCGAGCCAGTGCGTCATGACCTCGACGACCAGGTCGACCACCGCATCCGACCCGTGGTCGAGCGCCACGAGCTGGTCGTGCCCCTCGAAGACGTCGGCGCGCACCGCGTCGCCCGGCGACCACCCCTCCCAGTCGACGCGGAAGAGGCCCGCGGTCGGCGCATCCGGCCCCTCCTGCTCGAGGGCGCGGAACGCCGGGTGCTCGCGGCCGACGTGGTTGAAGACGCCGTCGAGCATCACGCGGATGCCGCGCTCGCGGCACGCGTCGATGAGCCGCTGCAGGTCGGCCTCGTCGCCGAGCCGCGGGTCGACGCGCAGGTGGTCGACGGTGTCGTAGCCGTGCGTCGACGACGCGAAGACCGGCCCGAGCTGCAGTCCGTTGAGGCCCAGCTCGAGCACGTGGTCGAGCCATGCCTCGATGCGGCCGAGCCGGTGCTCGACGGCGTCGGGCGCGGGCGTCTCGTCGGGCCGGATGGGCGCGCCGACGAAGCCGAGCGGGTAGACGTGCCACCACATGACGTGCTCCACCCATGCCGGCTCCTCATGGGCCTGCACGGAGTCGGATGCGCCGCCGGGAGCGGCGTCGTCGGTGGTCGGATGCGTCGGGTCGGTCATGCCTCCATCCTGCCGGTCGTCGGCGGGGAACGGGCCGGATCGCCTCTTCCGCTCGCCCGATGAGCGATATATCGTTGAGTATCGGCGACACTCGCCGGCGCGAGGAGGTCATCATGCATGGATCGTTCGCAGGCGGCGGCTTCGACCGCGGCTTCAACGCGGGGCCCGGCTCCCACATGTGGGAGGCGATGGAGCAGCTGCGCACCGCCTTCGACAAGCGCGGCGGCACGCGCATGGGGCGCGGCGACGTGCGCGCGGCGGTGCTCGCGCTGCTCGCCGAGCGCCCGATGCACGGCTACCAGATCATCCAGGAGATCGAGGAGCGCAGCGGCGGCGCCTGGAAGCCGAGCCCGGGCTCGGTCTACCCGACGCTCCAGCTGCTCGCCGACGAGGGCCTCATCACCGCGCACGAGGCCGATGGGCGCAAGACCTACTCGCTGACCGAGGGCGGCCGCGCGGTCGCCGACGAGTCGGCCGAGCGGGCGGCGCCCTGGATGGCCACCGGCGAGCGCGACGGCCGCGGCTTCTCGGCGCTGCCGAAGGCGGGCTTCGACCTCGCCCAGGCGGCCGCGCAGGTGGGCCGTACCGGCAGCCCAGAGCAGGTGCAGCAGGCGGTGACCGTGCTCGAAGAGGCGCGTCGTAGGCTCTACTCGATCCTCGCTCAGGACTGAGCGGCGTGCCGCCGGCGCGTCGGGATCGAGGAGAGACGATGCCCGACGTCGGAGCCACGCGCGCCCGCTACCGCCGCATCCTGCGCTTCGCCGCCCGCCACCTCGTGAGCATGTGGTGGTTCGAGATCGTGCTGCCCCGCTTCGGGATGGCGCGGCTCGCGGCACGGGGCAGGGGCGCCCGGCTCACGCGCCTCGCCCGCCGCTTCCACGCGCTCGCCGTCGACCTCGGCGGGCTCATGATCAAGGTCGGGCAGTTCATGTCGTCGCGGCTCGACGTGCTGCCGCCCGAGATCACCCGCGAGCTCGAGGGCCTGCAGGACGAGGCGCCGCCCGTGCCGTTCGGGCCCATCCGCGACGCGATCGAGCAGGAGCTCGGCATGCCGCTCGAGCGCGCCTACGCCTCGATCGAGGCGGAGCCGCTCGCGGCCGCCTCGCTCGGGCAGGCGCACCGGGCGACGCTCACCGCGCAGGACGCGGCCGAGCTCGGCAGCGTCGAGGCGGTCGTGAAGGTGCAGCGGCCCGGCATCCAGGCGATCGTCGACGTCGACCTCGCGGCGCTCCGCCGCGTCGGCGGGTGGATGAGCCGGGTGCGGCTGGTGTCGGACCGCGTCGACATGCCCGCGCTCGTCGAGGAGTTCGCGCAGACGAGCCTCGAGGAGATCGACTACCTCCACGAGGCGGCGAACGCCGAGCGCTTCGCGGCCGACTTCGCCGACGACCCTCGCGTCGCGGTGCCGCAGGTGGTGTGGGAGCGCACCACCCGCCGCGTGCTGACGCTCGCCGACGTCACGGCGATCAAGCTCACCGACCTCGACGGGCTGCGCGCCGCCGGCATCGACCCCTCCGAGGTCGCCCACGCGTTCGCCGCGGTCATGTTCGACCAGCTGTTCGTCAACGGCTTCTTCCACGCCGACCCGCATCCCGGCAACCTCTTCGTGACGCCTGTCGAGCGTGGCGGGGGCGAGGGAGCCGGCGGAGGGGGAGCGGGTGCGCCGTGGCGGCTGACGTTCATCGACTTCGGGATGATGGGCGAGGTGCCCGCGAGCACGCGGCGGGGCCTGCGCACGCTGCTGATCGCGGCCGCCGCGCGCGACGGGCGGGGGCTCGTGGAGGCGATCCGCGAGGTCGGCGCCCTGCTGCCGTCGGCCGACACCGCCGAGCTCGAGCGCGCCATGACGGGCGCGTTCGCCCGCTTCGGCGGCATGGGCTTCGCCGAGCTGCGCGAGGTCGACCCGCGCGAGTTCCGCGAGTTCGCGCTCGAGTTCGAGGAGCTCATGCGGTCGCTGCCGTTCCAGCTGCCCGAGCACTTCCTGCTCATCATCCGCGCCATGTCGCTCACCTCCGGCGTCTGCAGCTCGCTCGACCCGCAGTTCAACCTGTGGGACGCCGTCGAGCCCTACGCGGGGCGCCTGCTGCGCGACGAGCGCGGCAGCATCGCGCGCGCCGCGGTCGACGAGGCGGTGTCGCTCGCGCGCCTCGCGGTGGGGCTGCCCCGGCGCTTCGACACGCTCGCGACGCGGCTCGAGGAGGGCAGGCTCGCGGTCTCGTCGCCGGCGCTCGAGCGCCGCGTCGCGCGGCTCGAGCGCACCGCCGCGCGCGTCGTCTCGGCGGTGCTCTTCGCGGGCCTGCTCGTCGCGGGCGCGCTCGTGCGCCCGGACGACGAGGGGTTCGGCACCGCGCTCATGGTCGCCTCGGTCGTGCCGCTGCTGCACGCTGTGCTCGCGGGGCTAGGGAGCCGGCGGCGCGACTGAGCGGCTCGTGCTGCGTGGGCGGGGTGCTCAGGGCAGCGCGTGCCCCGGCTGCAGCTCCTGCCGGCTCTGCCGCGTCGGGCGGAACTCCTGGATCTCGACGAGCGCGGGCGGCGCCGCGACCCCGGGCCCGCCGGCGTTCACCCACTCGACGATGTCGTCGGTGACGGCGTCGTCGAGCACCTCGCCGATCCAGACCGGGGTCGCGCCCGCCTCCGCTCCCTCGTCGCCCGGCATCACGACGACGACGTTCGAGCGCTCGCACGCGTCGAGGCACTTGCTCGGCACGACGTCGGCCCCGTCGATGCGCGAGCGCAGCGCCTGCAGCTGCGCCGTGTGGTCGACGCCGGGGTGCTTGCGACGGCTGCCGCAGTCGCCGCCGCGGCAGACGACGACCGTGACGCGCTCGGGCTCGCCCGTCGTGGGCTCGGTGCGCTGCGCGCGGCGCTTCGCCATGCTCTCCTCCGTCATCGCCCGCGGCCGGTCGCGGGCGAGGGGGCCAGTCTGCCGGATGCCTCGGGCTCCTGCGTGCGGGCACCCGGCACTCGCGGGTCGCGGCACGGTGACGTCGGGCGTCGGCCTCAGCGGTGGTGACGGCGCTGCGCGCGGCGGCGGCGCTCGGGCGCAGGCGGCAGCCCGGCGTCGACGAGCCAGGCGTCGAGCAGCACGTCGACCGGTCCCTCGGCGAAGGCGCCGACGAGCTCGCGGAAGCCGTCCGTGGTGCCCGCCCCGGTGGGGTGCAGCAGGCTGCAGGCCTGCAGCAGCTCGAAGAAGCGCACGTCGCCGAGCTCGATGCGCAGCGCGTGCAGCAGCAGCGCGCCACGGCCGGCGCGAGGGTCGTCGGGTGCGCCCTCGGGCTCGGGCGCGTCGCGCGGCTCGCCGGCCGACCGCCCGGCCAGCCGTGCGTGCTCGACGCCTGCCAGCGCATCAGTCGTCATGTCGCCCGCGGCCTCGCACCACAGCCACGTCGCGTAGCGCGCGAGCGCAGGCACGAGCCAGGCATCACGCGCGTCGGCACCCTTGGTGCCGCGCGCGAACCACTGGCGCGCGATGGCGTCGGCGAGCGCGCCGTCGCAGCTGCCCGACCCGTCGATGCTGTCGCTGCGCAGCACGGCGGCACCCGGCGAGGCGGGCACTCGCGCGGGATCGTCGGCGATCACGAGCAGGCAGGCGTCGAACGGATGCGGCCCCAGGCGCTCGATGAAGCACGCGAGCATCGCCGGTACGCGAGCCAGATCGGCGAGCGCACGCTGCTGCAGCGCGGCGGGGAAGAGCGCGGTCACCGGCACGGGCCCGCGCGTCCTGCACCGCAGGTAGCGGCCGAGCGGCGGCTGGGGCTGGCCGAGGGGGAGCGGATGCGCCGGGCCGCGGGCGGGCGCGTCGGCGACCGGCGGTGCCGTCCTCGTCTCGCTCATCGATGCTCCCGTGCGCGCGTCGACGACGCCGCGGCGCCGTCGAGGTCACGCTATCGCGCGGCCCCGACGGCGTGCCGGCGTGTCGGTCAGGGGAGCACGTTGCGGTCGGCCGCGGCCGCCGCGCTGACGCGCCCCTCCTCGCCGGGCTTGAGCGCCACGATCTGGCCGGTGCGCGTGAACTCCTCCTGCACGGCCTCGTCGTGGCGGTGCGTCGCGAGGCTCACGACGATCGCGACGACGAGGTTGAGGATGAAGCCGGGCACGATCTCGTAGAGAGTGAAGAAGCCGATCTCGGTGGCCTGCTCGATCGCGTCCCAGATGAAGACGGTCGCGGCGCCCACGATCATGCCGGCAAGCGCGCCCCAGTTGGTGAGCTTGCGCCAGAAGAGCGTGAGCAGCACGACGGGTCCGAACGCGGCGCCGAAGCCGGCCCACGCGAAGCCCACGAGGCCGAGGATCGTGTCGGACGGGGTGATGGCGAGCAGCGCGGCGATCGTGGCGACGGCGAGCACGCACGAGCGGCCGAGGATGACGAGCAGGCGCTGCGACGGCGGGCGCTTCGCGAAGACCTGGAAGAGATCCTCGACGAGCGCCGACGAGCAGACGATCAGCTGGCTCGAGAGCGTCGACATGATCGCGGCGAGCACCGCGGCCAGCACGAGGCCGGCGACGAACGGGTGCAGCAGCGCCTGCGACATGGCGAGCACGATCGTCTCGGGGTTGTCGAGCGGGAGGCCCGACTGCTGCACGAAGGCGATGCCCACGAAGCCCGAGACCACGGCGCCGATGAGCGAGATGACCATCCAGCCGATGCCGATGCGGCGCGCGGGCTTCGCCGCGGCGACCGAGCGCAGCGCCATGAAGCGCACGATGATGTGCGGCTGGCCGACGTAGCCGAGGCCCCACGCGAGCGACGAGATGATGCCGAGCACGACCATGCCGTCGACGTCGGCGGGGATGAGCCCCGTGAGCTGCGCGCCCGAGTCGGCGATGCCGTCCTGCACGCCCTGCAGGCCCCCGACCGTGAAGAACGCGATGACGGGGATGATGATGAGCGCCAGGAACATCATCGCGCCCTGCACCATGTCGGTCAGCGAGGCGCCGAGGAAGCCGCCGAAGAGCGTGTAGGCGAGCGTCACGCCGCTGACGAGCAGCATGCCCCAGATGTAGTCGGCGCCGAAGGTCGACTCGAAGAAGACGCCGCCGGCGACCATGCCGGAGGAGACGTAGAAGGTGAAGAAGATCAGGATGATGAGGCCCGAGACGATGCGCAGGGCGCGCGAGCGGTCGCGCAGGCGGTTCTCGAAGAAGCTCGGGATCGTGATCGAGTTGCGCGCCACCTCGGTGTAGGCGCGCAGGCGCGGCGCCACGAACTTCCAGTTGAGGTAGGCGCCGATCGTCAGGCCGATGGCGATCCACGCCTCGATGAGGCCTGCGGCGAAGATGGCGCCCGGGAGGCCCATGAGCAGCCAGCCGGACATGTCGGAGGCGCCGGCGGAGAGCGCGGCGGTCGCCGGGTGCAGGTCCCGCCCGGCGAGCATGTAGTCCTCGTGGCTCTTCGTCTTCCGCGCCGCGTAGACGCCGATCGCGATCATCGCCGCGAAGTAGAGCCCGATCGCGAGCAGCTGGAAAGTGATGTCCGACATGGTCGACTCCTCGTCCGGTCGCCCACCAGGGTACTCACGGCTGCGTCACAGGGGAGGGGGACAAAACGGCGCGGGCGCTGACGACGAGGGCCTGGCGGGGATGCTATGTGTCGTGTCAGTGGCCCGTGGTGGGATGCGTGCATGGACGACGAGGCCCGGCTCGACATGGCGACGATCGCGCTGGTGCGATCGGGGCGGCTGGTCGATCCGCTGGGCCGCACCGCCGACGAGCTCGAGGACGCGTTCCGCGCCGAGCAGCTCGCCGAGCGCGGGTTCCGCACGCTCGCCGTGCCGGCCGGTCGGACGCCTGAGGCGACGGTGCGGCTGCTCGATGCGCAGCTGCGCGAGCCGCCGCTGGATCCCGCGCTCGCGCGGCTCGCCGCCGACGACGAGTTCGCCGCGCGCATGCGCGTGCTCGAGACGCGGTCGGCGCGCATCGAGGGTGAGCGGCGCGCTCTGATGGCGGCGCATCTGCAGCGCGTGCTCGACGCCGAGGGCGACTCGGCGCTCGCCGTGCGCGAGCTCGCGTCGCTCGCGGCAGTGGAGCTCGGCGTCTCGACGCGCGGCATGGAGCGCCGCATGACCGAGGCCTGGCAGACGGTCACCGAGCTGCCGGCCGCGCACGGCGCGGCGGCGGAGGGCCGCATCACGGTGAGCCACCTGCGGGTGATCGAGGGGGAGACGCGCGCACTGCGGCTCGACCCCGAGGTCGCCGTCGACGAGCGCGACCGCGTGGTCGCCGAGCTCGTCGCGGTCGCGGAGCGGTCGAGCCCCGGGCAGCTCCGCAGGCGCGCGAAGCGCGTGGTCGATGCGGTGCTCGCGGCTCCGCTGCAGCAGCGGCACGACGTCGCGCGCGAGCGTCGCGGGGTCGAGGTCTTCGACGTGGGCGACGGCATGTGCGACGTCGTGGCGCGGGTGCCCGCCGTGCTCGGGACAGGCATCCTCGACCGGTTGAGCCAAGCGGCGCGCGGCAAGCCGAAGGACGATCCGCGGTCGTTCGACCAGTTCCGCGCCGACACCTTCTGCGAGCTGCTGCTCGGCGGCACGGTACCCGACGACCTGCACGGCACGAGGATGCTGACGGCGCACGTGTCGGTGCTGATCCCAGCGACCGAGCTGCTCGGCGACGGCGAGCACGGCGCGGCCGTCGGCCCCGCCTTGAGCTTCCCCGCGTCGCTCGACGGCCGCACGCTCGTCGACCGCAGCACCGCGCAGTGGCTCGCCGGCGGCTCCGCCGTGTGGGAGCGCCTCTTCACCGACCCGGTCAGCGGCGTCGCCGTCACCGTCGACACCTATCGGCCGAGCGCGGGGCAGCGGCGCTGGCTGCAGGCGCGCGACGGCGGCTGCACGTTCCCCGGCTGCGCCTGCGGCAGCCGGCGCGCCGATCTCGACCACACGCGCGACTGGGCGAAGGGCGGCACGACGAGCATCGACAACCTCGCGACGCTGTGCCGCAGCGACCACGTGCTGAAGCACGGCTCGCGGTGGTCGATGCGGCAGCTCGCGCACGGCGAGATCGAGTGGACCACGCCGATCGGCGAGGTGGTCACGACGGTGCCGCAGCGCGTTGGTCCGACCTTCGCCGAGCTGCGGCCGCCCGATCCGCCAGGCCCGCGCCAGTCGTTCGCCGAGGCGTTCCCGCCGGGCTACCTCGACGAGCTGCTCGGCCCGGAGCGCAGTGCGTGACGACCTGGTGTGTGACGAAGCGTGACCGCCGCGGTTCCGGCTCCGCCGGCTGGCCGCATAGCGTGCCGATGACGACCTCAGGAGGCACGACATGACCCGCATCGACGTCACTCACGCCGGCAGCCTGCCGCGCACGCCCGAGCTGCTCGCCGCCAACGCCGCCCGCACCCTCGCCGACGACGGCCTGACCCTCGAGCGCACGCCCGAGTTCGAGGCGCTGCTCGCCGACGCCGTCGGCGACCTCGTGCGCCGCCAGCAGGAGCTCGGCATCACGATCGTCGGCGACGGCGAGTACGGCAAGGCCATGTCGTCGGCGCTCGACTACGGCGCGTGGTGGAGCTACGTCTTCCAGCGCGTCGAGGGCCTCGAGGTCACCGGCGAGGACATCTTCTCGGAGCCGCCGGTGCGCAGCGCGCCCGGCGACGTGCGGCTCACGTCGTTCCCCGACCGCCGCGACTGGGTGCGCTTCAAGGACGCCTACCTCGACCCCGACGACCCGCTGCTGAAGTCGACGCCCGCGACCGCGTTCCCCGCCACGACCGGTGCGCTTCGCTACACCGGCCACGAGGCCATCGCGACCGACATCGCGAACCTCCGGTCGGGTCTCGCCGCCACGAGCGCCGAGCAGGGCTTCCTCACCGCGCTGTCGCCCGGCTCGGCCGCGCGCATCGCCGACCGCCACTACGGCAGCGACGAGGAGCACATCTGGGCGTGGGCCGACGTGCTGCGCGAGGAGTACCGCGCCATCGTCGATGCCGGCCTCATCGTGCAGATCGACGACCCCTCGCTCGCCGAGAACTGGGACCAGATCAACCCCGAGCCGACGATCGAGGACTACCTCGACTTCACGCGCATCCGCATCGACGCGCTGAACCACGCCATCCGCGGACTGCCCGAGGAGCAGGTGCGCCTGCACATCTGCTGGGGCTCGTGGCACGGGCCGCACACGACCGACGTGCCCTTCGGCGACATCGCCCCGCTCGTGCTCGAGGCGAATGCCGGCACCTACTCGTTCGAGGCGGCGAACGCGCGCCACGAGCACGAGTGGCGCGTGTGGGAGCGCGTCGAGCTGCCCGAGGGCAAGCGCATCGCTCCCGGCGTCGTCGGCCACGCCACCAACGTCGTCGAGCACCCCGAGCTCGTCGCCGACCGCATCGAGCGCTTCGCGCGGCTGGTCGGGCCGGAGCGCGTCATCGCGTCGACTGACTGCGGACTGGGCGGACGCATCCACCCCGACATCGCCGTCGCCAAGCTCGAGTCGCTCGGGCAGGGCGCGCGCCTCGCCGAGCAGCGGCTCGGCGCCGCCGTCTCGATCGTCTGACGTCCGACGACATGCCCGCAGCGGGCGCGACGGCAGCGTGCACTGCCGCCGCGCCCGCTGCGCACGTCGGGGCGCACTCGCCCCGCCCGCGCCGGGTCAGTCGGCCGAGGCGTCGACCGGGTGCCCCGCGTCGTCCAGCACGAACGTGACCTCGAGCGTGACCTGCCACGAGGTGATCGCGCCGTCCCGGATGTTGACGACGTGGTCCTTGACCCACGCGCCCTCGACGCCGCGCAGCGTCTCGCTGGCCCGCGCGATGCCCTGCTTGACGGCGTCCTCGAAGCTCACGTCCGAGCGCGAGCTGATGGTGGTGATGCGTGCGACAGATGCCATGGCGAATCCTCCTTGACCGCGATGCGAGGGATCTCCTCGTCTCCCAGCCAAGCGCTCCTGACCGCCGAGCGGAACCCCCGAGCGCCGATCCGCCGGCTCAGCGCAGCACGACGGTGCGGTCGCCGACGCGCACCTCGACCTCGAAGCCGTCGGCCTCCGCCGGCACCACGGCGACCGCATCCGGCCCGACGCCGGTCTCGACGCCCAGCGCGGCGAGGCGTGCCTCCTCCTCGCCCGGCGACCGCGCCAGCCGACGGAGCCCGACGAGCTCGAGGACCGGGATGTCGCCCAGTCCCGGGTGCGGCGTCGAGCCCCAGTCGATGAGGAACGGCGGCTGCCGCTCATCGACGGGCCGCGCGAGCCGCCACGCGAGCTCGCCGCCGTCCGGCGTGCGGCGTGAGAGCGGCTCGACGTCCTTGATCGCGACGTCGGCAGCGCGCGCCCCGGCCACGGCGGCGTCGAGGTCGGTGGGGCGGATGGCCCAGCTCGCCACCGCGGGCGCATCGAGCCGCGCGATGCCGAACGCGGCGGTCTCGTCGGCGGACCTCCCGGAGGCCGGGTCGGGCCCGATCACCTCCAGGTACTGCCGCACGCGCTCGCCGCCGCGGGTGAACGCGATCAGCGCGTTCGCGGTGCCGGTCGGATGCGCCCCGCCCGGGGCCGCGCGCACCCCGGTGGCGCGCTCGACGAGCTCGACGGCCTGGGCGAGGTCGGGGCCGGCCAGCACGACGTGGTCGAGGAGCGCAGGCACCCCCATCACACGACCTCCGGCTCGCCGAGCGACAGCATCAGGCGGTTCGCCCAGTTGAAGAACGCCGCACCGCTGATCTGGTCGACGATGCCCGCGTCGTCGATGCCCGCCGCCCGGAGGCGCTCCACGTGCCCCGCCCCGAAGCCCGAGGGGGTCGCGGTGAGCGCCGCCGAGGCATCCGCGATCGCGTCCCAGCGCTCGTCGACCCGGGCGCCGACGCCCTCGTCGAGGAGCCGCTGCACGTCGTCCCCGCGCCCCGAGAGCCTCGAGGCGGCACGGGCGTGCACGGAGGCGCAGAAGACGCAGCCGTTCACCCGCGACGCGGCCGCGGCCGAGAGCTCGCGCTCCCAGCGCGGCAGGCCGCCCTCCTCGTTGCCGAAGATGTCGAGGTCGGTGAGGGTGCGGGCGCGCAGGGCCTCGGGGTCGCGCGCGAGCAGCCGGAAGTACGGGCTCGTCGACCGCGACGCCTCGACGAGCGCGTGCCGCTGCACGTCGGTGAGCTCGCCCTCCGGCACCGGCGGGAGCCACGGCACCCAGCCGAGCCCTCGCTGCGTGAAGCGCTCCGGGCGCCGCAGCGCCTCGTGCTCGATGATGGCGGTCATGCGCGGGCCTCCTGGAGGTCGGATGCGGCGGGCTCGGCAGGTGCCGCGGGCGCGGCGGCGAGTGCGCGGAGCCCGTGCACGAGCCGCAGCTGGAAGGCGAGGAACGCCACGAGCTGGCTGAGCGAGACGATCGCGTCGGCCTCCCAGCCGGCGTCGACGAGCGCGCGCAGCGACTCGGGGCGAGCGTCGCGCGGGTGCAGCACGAGCAGGTGCGCGTGCTCGAGGGCCGCCGCGAGCGGCGCCGGGATGGCCCTGCGGTCGACGGCTGCGGCGGGGCCGTCGACGGCCTCGCCGCGCAGGTCGGGCTCGCGGTAGCCGCCGTAGGGCCCGGAGGCGCGCCCCGCGTCGGCCGCGTCGGCGACCGCGGCGACGAGGGCCGGGTCCGCCTCGTCCGCGAGCAGCTCGAGGTAGAACGCCGACGCGCGCGAGCGCTCCGGCGACGGGTCGTGCAGGATCGCCGCGTAGGCGGCGATCGCGTAGCGGTCGGCGAGGCCGAGCGCGCCCGGTGCCGCCGGCTCGAGCAGCGCGAGGAAGCTCTGCTGCGCGTGCTCGCGCGCGTCGGGCCGCGCGCGCCGGATCTCGTCGAGCCGCGACCCGGCGGGGATCTCGGCGAGGTGGTCGATGACGTCGTCATGCGACATGGCGGTGCTCCTGCTCCTGCTCGTGGGTGCGCCCGGCGTTCCAGCCGAGCGCGGGGGCGACCTCGCGGGCGAACAGCTCGAGCGACCGCGCGGTGATCTCGTGGTGGGGGTCGACCGAGTGCGCCTGGATCGACACCTCGGTCGCGCCGACCGCGACAGCGTCGGCGGCGAGCGACTCGGCGACCTCGGTCGCGGTGCCCAGGTGCGTCTCGCTGCGCACGAGCAGCTCGTCGAGCGTGAGCGAGCCGGGCGCGACGCCCTGCAGCTGCGCGAGCTGCCGCGTCAGGCCCGCCTCGGCGTGCGCGCGCACCGCGCGGCGCTCGGTGGCGTCGACGACGACGACGCTGCGGGAGGCGAGGATGCGCGGCTGCACGCCCGCGGGCAGGGCGTCGAGGTAGGCGTCGACGACGGGCCGCTGCACATCCCACACGCGCGGTGGCAGGGCCGCGTCGGGCAGGCCGGCGGGCGGCGGCTGCAGCCGCGAGAGCATCAGCCCGTCGCCCTGCGCGCCGATCGCGCGGGCGCCCTCGACCGAGAACGTGGCCTGCCAGATGCGGTCGGTCAGCGTGGCCGCCCGCGGCTCGATCGTGACGTCGGCGGTGCCGCCCAGCAGCGAGCGCACGCGCACGAGCTTCGCGTCGTAGACGGCCCGGCGGTGCGCGGGGTCCTCGCCGAAGGCGCTGAGCGTCGCGGGGCTGCCGCCGGTGCCGAGCCCGAGCTCGAAGCGGCCGCCGGCGATCGTGTCGAGCACCGCGGCGTCCTCGGCGGTGCGCGTCGGCTGCTCGTGCGCGAGCGTGAGGATCGCGGTGCCGAGCCGGATGCGCCGGGTGCGGGCGGCGGCCGCGGCGAGCAGCACGAACGGCGACGGCAGGCCGCCCTCGTCGCGGTCGAGGTGGTGCTGCGCGACCCAGGCGGTGCGGTAGCCGAGCCGCTCGGCGAGCTCGATCTGGTCGAGCGCGATGCGGTAGCGCTCGGCGGCCGGGGCATCGTCGAGGATGCGCGTGAAGAATCCGATCTCTGGGGCCATCAGGCCACCTCCTGGGCTGTGCGGACGGGCTGGGCGGTGCGGACGGGCTGCGCGGTGCGGACGGATGGGCCGGGCGCGGCTGCGCGGTCCGGCTGCGCGGCGCGCAGCCACTCGGGCGTCGGCACGGCCTCGAGCAGCGCGCGCGTGTAGTCGTGCTGCGGCGCCGTCAGCACCTGCTCGGCGCTGCCGGTCTCGACGGCCTCGCCGCGGCGCAGCACCGTCGTCGTGTCGGCGATGCGGCGCACGACCGCGAGGTCGTGGGTGATGAACAGGTACGTGAGGCCGAGGTCGCGCTGCAGCGCCTCGAGCAGGTCGAGGATCTGCGACTGCACCGTCACGTCGAGCGCCGACACCGCTTCGTCGAGCACCACCACCTCGGGCTCGATGATGAGCGCGCGCGCGATCGCGACGCGCTGCCGCTGCCCGCCCGAGAGCTCGCGCGGCAGCCGGCCGGCGACGTCTGCGGGCAGGGCCACCTGGTCGAGCGCCGTGGCGACGCGGCGGGCGAGCTCCGCCCGGCCGCCGGGGCCAGTGCCGCGCAGGCCGCCCTCCTCCGGACGCCAGTTGCGCAGCGGCTCGCCGATGGTCTGCGCGATCGTGCGGCGCGGGTCGAGCGAGGCGTACGGGTTCTGGGAGACGAGCTGCACGAGCCGGCGGATGCCCCGGTCGCGCCGGTCGGCGACGACGTCGCGGCCGCCGATCCGGATCGCGCCGGCCGTCGGCGCGTGGAGCGCGGCGACAGCGCGGCCGATCGTGGTCTTGCCCGAGCCGGACTCGCCGACGAGCGCGTGCGTCGTGCCCCGCTCGATGCCGAAGGTCACGGCGTCGACGGCGCGGAACGCATCCGCGCCCCGCCCGTACTCGTGGACGAGGCCGGCGACCTCGACGAGCGGCGCCGCAGGAGCGCGCGCGGCACGCGGCGCGAGGTCGGCGAGCGCGGGCGCGTCGGCGAGCAGCTCGCGCGTGTACGCGCTCGCCGGCTGCTGCAGCACGGCGCGCGTGGCGCCCGCCTCCTCGAGCGCGCCGCCGCGCAGCACCGCGATGCGGTCTGCGCGCTCGGCCGCCACCGCGAGGTCGTGCGTGATGAGCAGCACGCTCGAGCCGAGCTCCGCGCGCAGCTCGTCGAGCAGGTCGAGGATGCGGCGCTGGACGGTGACGTCGAGGGCGCTCGTGGGCTCGTCGGCGATGATCAGCTCGGGCTCGAGAGCGATGGCCGCGGCGATGAGCGCCCGCTGCCGCATGCCGCCCGAGAGCTCGTGCGGGTACTGGCCCGCGCGCCGCTCGGGATCGTCGAGCCCGACGCGGTCGAGCAGCTCGACGACGCGGCGGCGGATGCGGTCGCGGCCGCCGAGGCCCGCGCTCGCGCCCGCGTGGATGCGCAGCGGTGCGGCGACCGAGGCGCCGATGGTCTGCACGGGGTTCAGCGACGTGCCCGGGTCCTGCGGCACGAGCGCGATCCGACGGCCGCGCAGCTCGCGCACCGCCCGCGGCGGCAGCTGGGCCAGGTCGACCGGACGACCGGCGAGCCGCAGCTCGATCGACCCCGCGTCGACGCGGCCGCCCTCCGGCAGCAGCCCGATGATCGACTGGCCGATGGTGGTCTTGCCCGAGCCCGACTCGCCGACGAGCGCGAGCACCTCGCCGCGGCCGAGCTCGAGCGAGACGCCCTCGACGGCGGTGCGGCGGCCGTGGAGGCCGCGGCCGTGCCGGGTGCGGTAGGAGACGGCGAGGCCGTCGACGCGCAGCAGCGGCTCGGTCATGCGGTTGCCTCCCTGATGGCGGCCGCGATCCGGTTCGCGGCGAGGACGACGGCGGCGACCACGACGCCGGGCAGCGTCGTGAGCCACCAGGCGCTCGCGACGTAGTCGCGGCTCTCGGCGATGAGCAGGCCCCACTCGGGCGTGGGCGGCGGTGCGCCGTAGCCGAGGAAGCCGAGGGTCGAGATCTGGAGGATGGCGCTGCCGAACTGGAGCGCGGCGAGCGCGAGCACCGCCCCGAGCGAGTTCGGCAGCACGTGGCGGCCGAGCACGGCGAGGAAGGTGCCGCCCGAGCCGAAGGCCGCCTCGACGTAGTCGCTGCGGCGGACGCGCACGACCTGGGAGCGCGAGAGGCGGGCGAAGACGGCGATCGAGGTGACGCCGACGGCGATCGCGGCGTTCGTGACGCCGAAGCCGAGCAGCACGATCACGCTCAGCGCGAGCAGCAGGCCGGGGATCGCGAGCAGCACGTCGACCACCCGCATGAGGCCCTCCTCGACGAGGCCGCCGATGGAGCCGGCGAGCACCCCGATCGCGGTGCCGGCGAGGAGGCCGACGAGCACCGCGATCGCGGCGCCGGAGAGCGAGTTGCCGGCGCCGAAGATGACGCGGGCGAGCAGGTCGCGGCCGGTCGCGTCGTTGCCGAACGGGTGCGCGGCGCTCGGCGCCTGCAGGGCGTCGGCCGCGACGCCGGCGAGGGGGTCCTGGCTCGTGAACAGCCACGGCAGGAACGCCCAGGCGAGCGCGATCGCGAGCACGGCGATCGAGACGACGAGGGTCGCGCGCGGCTTCGGCCGCGCGGCGGGCTCGTCGCGGCGGGGGAGCAGGAGGCTCGTGACGGCGCTCATGCCCGCACCTCCTTCCTGAGGCGCGGATCGATCGCCGGAGCGAGCAGGTCGACGGCGAGGTTGATGACGACGAAGGCGACGGCCGAGATGACGACCACGGCCTGCAGCACGGGGATGTCGCGGGTGGCGACGGCATCGGCGGTGAGGCGGCCGAGCCCCGAGCGGGCGAAGACCGTCTCGGTGACGACGGCGCCCGCGATCAGCTCGCCGAAGAGCACGCCGGCGATGGTGAGGGTCGGCAGCAGCGCGTTCCGGGCCACCTCCCTGCCGAGCAGCCAGGCCGGGCCGGCCCCGCGCGCTCGGGCGACGATGACGAACGGCTCCGCGAGCGTGTCGTCGATCGCGCGGATGAGCACCTGCGCGAGCGGGGCAGCGATCGGGATCGCGATGGTGACGACCGGGAGCACGAGCGCCTCTGCCGGGCTCGCGTTGATGACGGGGATGAGCCCGAGCCGGAAGGAGACCACCTGCAGCAGCACGATGCCGATCCAGAACACCGGGATGGAGACGAACAGCGGCGGCAGCGAGCGGAACGCCCGGCGCAGCCACTCGGTGCCCGCGAAGGTCGCGGCGGCGGCGATGCCGACCGCGAGCACCGCCGCGAGCGCGAAGCCGAGGCCCGCGAGCGCGAGCGTCGGCGGCAGCGAGGCGGCGATGAGGGTCGAGACCTCCGCGCCGCTCTGCAGCGAGGTGCCGAGGTCGCCGGTCAGGAAGCCCCCCGCCGACAGGCCCAGCTGCACCCACCACGGCTGGTCGGCGCCGTAGGCGACGCGGAGGGCCTCGAGCTGCTCGGGGGTGAGGCCAAGCTCGGGGCTCGCGTACCGGGCGACGATCGCGTCGCCCGGCAGCGCGTGCAGCAGGAGGAAGGCGAGCACGAACGTCGCGACGACCACGAGGAGGGCCTGCCCGACGCGGCGGAGCGCGAACCGGGCGGTCGGCGGCGCGGCGGGGCGCCAGCGGGGCGGAGCTGCCTCCGGTGCGGGTCGGATCACGACGCTCATGCTCGCCTCCCGCCTCAGTCCTCGAGCCAGACGGCAGCGAGCGAGGGGCGCCCCACCGACTCGGTGCGGAAGCCCTGCACGTTCGGCTGCACGCCGTACACCTGCGGTTCCTCGAAGAACGGCAGCACGTAGGCCTGCTCGGTCAGGTGCGCCTGGATGGCGGCCGAGGCCTCCTCGCGGCCGTCGACGGTCGGCTCCGACGCGACGCGCTGCAGCAGCTCCTCGAGCTCGGCGTCGATCGGCTCTCCGTCGGCGTCGGCGTTCTGCAGCGTGCTGCGGTTCTCGATCGAGTACTGGCTCTTGATCACGTCGAAGTCCGCGCGCCCGACCATCGAGTGGTAGATCTGGATCTGCTCCACGTCGGCCGATGCGGCGGTCTGCGCGGCCTGGTCGCCCTGGAAGAGCTCGAGCTCGACGCCCACCTCGCGCAGCTGCTGCGCGACCAGCGTGATGACGTCGCGCGAGCGGGGCTGCGGGAGCGCCTCGTTCACGACCAGGTGCAGCCGCTCGCCGTCGCGCACGCGGATGCCGTCGGCGCCGGGCTCCCAGCCGGCCTCGTCGAGCAGCCGGTTCGCGAGCTCGGGGTCGAAGGCGTAGGCGTCGCCCTGGTCGGCGTAGCCGAGCGCCGTCTGCGACAGCGACGAGGTGGCGAGCGGGTACTGCTCGGAGAAGATCGACGAGACGATCGCCTCGCGGTCGATCCCGGCGATGAGCGCCTGCCGCACGCGGATGTCCTCGAGCAGCGGGTGGCCGAAGCGGAAGCTGAGGCCGTTGTTCACGCCGTTGGTCTGCGCCGCGACGATGGGGATCCCGGCGGCGGAGACCTCGGCCTCGTGCTGCGGCTCGACCTGCCGCGCGATGTGGGCCTGGCCGGAGGTGAGCGCGCCGATCCGCACGCTGTCCTCGGGCGCGATCACGATGTCGACGGCGTCGACGTACGGGCGGCCCTGGTTCTCGGCCGACGCGGGGGCCCAGGCGTAGTCCTCGCGCGCGGCGAGGCGGATCGAGGTGCCGACCTCCTCCGACTCGACGACGAAGGGGCCCGCGCCGATGATCTCGGTCGCGTTCCCAGGGCCGAAGCCCTCGGAGTCGCGCTCGAGCGTCGCGTCGGCCAGCAGGCCCGAGTTGATGGTCGAGACTGCCTGCGCGAAGCCGGGGGCGGGCGCGCTGAACGTGAAGCGCACCGTGTCCTCGTCGACGACCTCCCCGGCGGTGAAGTCGTTGATCGCCTCGGAGACGATGAGCGCGCGGTCGGTGTCGCCTGTCCCGAAGAGCTCGATGTTCGCGACGACGTTCTCGGCGGTCAGCGGCGTGCCGTCGGAGTAGGTGACGTCGGTGCGGATGTCGAAGGTGTACTCGGTCGCGTCGTCGTTCACCTCCGGCAGCGCCGTGGCGATCCAGGGCTCGAGCTCGAGCGTCTCGGGGTCCTGGTGCAGCAGGCGTGCGGTGAGGTTGTTGACGAGCGCGCCGTTGGGGTAGAAGCCCGCGCTCGGCGGGTAGAGCGAGGTGTAGGCCTGATGCTCGAGGTAGGTGAGCGTGCCGCCGACGACCGGCTCGCCGTCGCCGCCGGCGGCGGGCGAGGACGCCTCGCTCGCGGAGCAGGCCGAGAGCGCGAGCGCGGCGACGAGGGCGCCGGCGATGCCGACCCGGCGGGGGGACGTGCTGTGGACCACGATGAACCTCCATAAGCAGGACTTGGTGCTGCCACAAGTACAGACGATCGGGTCGCGTCGCGCACATCGCCCTGCAACGCGGCGTCACACTTCGCCAGGGATGCGGTCGCGCACCAGGCCGACGGGGCCGCCCGCTCGCGCGGACGGCCCCGTCGGCCGGAGAGCGGCTCAGCGCACCGCGACCGCCGCGCGGGCGCGCGCCGCTGCCTCGACGAGCCCCCGCAGGCTCGCCACGGTCTCCTCGTAGCCGCGGGTCTTCAGCCCGCAGTCGGGGTTGACCCACAGCAGCCCCGCGGGGATGCCGTCGGTCGCGGTCGCGAGCAGGGCGTCGAGCTCGTCGGCGCCCGGCACGCGAGGGGAGTGGATGTCGTAGACGCCCGGTCCGATGCCGCGGCCGAACCCGTGCTCGGTCAGCGCGCCGACCACCTCCATGCGGGAGCGGGCCGCCTCGATGCTCGTGACGTCCGCGTCGAGGCCGTCGATCGCATCCACCACCGCGTTGAACTCCGAGTAGCACAGGTGTGTGTGGATCTGCGTCGCCGGCGCGGCGCCCGCGGTCGCGAGCCGGAACGCGTCCACCGACCACGCGAGGTAGTCGGGGCGCGCCTCGCGGCGCAGCGGCAGCAGCTCGCGCAGCGCCGGCTCGTCGACCTGCACGATGGAGACGCCTGCCGCCTCGAGGTCGGCGATCTCGTCGGCGAGCGCGAGCGCCACCTGATCGGCGGTCTCGCCCAGCGGCTGGTCGTCGCGCACGAACGACCACGCGAGGATCGTGACGGGGCCCGTGAGCATGCCCTTGACGGGCCGGTCGGTGAGCGACTGCGCGTAGGCGATCCACTCGACCGTGAACGGCGCGGGCCGCGACACGTCGCCCCACAGGATCGAGGGCCGGGTCGCGCGCGAGCCGTACGACTGCACCCAGCCGTGCTCGGTCGCCGCGAAGCCGTCGAAGTGCTCGGCGAAGTACTGCACCATGTCGTTGCGCTCGGGCTCGCCGTGCACGAGCACGTCGAGGCCGAGCTCCTCCTGCAGCTCGACCACGCGGCGCACCTCGGCGCGCAGGACCTCGGCGTAGGCGGCGTCGTCGAGCTCGCCCCGCGCGTGGCGCGCCCGGGCGGCGCGGATCTCGCCCGTCTGCGGGAACGACCCGATCGTGGTCGTCGGCAGCGGCGGCAGGTCGAGCCGCTTGCGCTGCAGCGCGTCGCGCTCGGCATAGGGCGCGCGCTCGCGCGCCTCGGCGGGCAGCGCCGCGAGGCGCTCGCGCACCGCGCCGTCGCGCACGCCGGGCGCGGCGGCGCGGTCGGCGATGGCAGTGCGCGCGGCGGCGAAGCGCGCCTCGTCGGGAGCGCCCTCGAGCGCCGCGGCGAGGGCCGCGACCTCCTCGACCTTCTGGTCGGCGAAGGCGAGCCAGGAGCGCAGCCGCTCGTCGAGGCCGCCCTCGGCGTCGAGGTCGTGCGGCACGTGCAGCAGCGAGGTCGACGTGCCGACCGAGACGGGGCCGCGCTCGGCGAGGGAGCGCAGCGCCTCGTGCGCCGCGTCGAGGTCGGTGCGCCACACGTTCCGGCCGTGCACGACGCCCGCGACGAGCGGCAGCGCCCCGGTCGCGGGCGCGGTGCCGCGCACGAGGTCGATGGCGAGCGCGTCGACGTCGGCAGCGAGGGGCTCGACCCGGCCGGCCGCGTCGCCGTGGCCGGTGTGCAGCAGCACGCGCAGCCCCGCGCTCCGCACCGCGTCGGCGCCGGCGCGCGCGACCGCCTGCAGCTCTGCCGTCGCCACGTGGTCGAGGTCGGCGACGAGCGCCGGCTCGTCGAGCTGCACCCACGTGGCGCCGGCGGCGGCGAGCGCGCTCGCGAGCTCGGCGTAGGCAGGCACGAGGCGCTCCGCGAGCTCGATCGGGCGCACCCCGTCGGCCTTCGCGAGCGCCAGGTAGGTCGCGGGGCCGACGACCACGGGGCGCGCGTGGACGCCGGCCTCGCGAGCCTCGAGGAAGCGATCGACGATGCGGCGGTCGGCGAGCGAGAAGGTCGAGTCGGCGTCGAGCTCGGGCACGAGGTAGTGGTAGTTCGTGTCGAGCCACTTCGTCATCTCGAGCGGCGCGTCCTCGGCGTCGCCGCGGGCGAGCAGCCACTCGCCGGCGAGCCCGCCCGGGAGCCGGCCGCGCAGCCGCGGCGGGACCGCGCCGAAGGTGAGCGTGGCGTCGAGGACGTGGTCGTAGTGCGCGCCGTCGACGGGGATGGACGCGTCGTCGGGCCGGAGCCCGAGCGCCACGAGCCGCTCGAGGTCGGCGCGGCGCTGCTCGGCGGCGGCGGCGTGGAAGCCCTCGTCGTCGAGTCGCCCGCGCCAGTGGGCCTCGAGCGCGCGCTTCAGCTCGCGTCGGCGGCCGATGCGGGGGTAGCCGAGGATCGTGCCCCCGGGGAAGGTGCTGGTCATGGTGCTCCTGTCGTGATCGTGCGGGTGGGGGCGAGCGCGCCGATGCCGTGCAGCACGTCGATCGCCGGCCGGTGGTCGTTGAAGGTGTAGAGGTGCACGCCCGGCGGGTCGTGCTCGGCGAGCGAGTCGATGAGCGCGACGGCCGCATCGACGCCGATCGCGACCGCCTCCGCGGGCGTCGCCCGCTCGAGCCGCTCGGCGAGCACGCGCGGCAGCCCCTCGCCGGCGAGCTGCGCCGAGCGCACGAGCCGGCGGTGCGAGGTGGGGATGACGACGCCGGGCACGATCGGGATGGTCACGCCGCGCGCGCGTGCGAGCTCGACGTAGCGCGCGTAGTCGTAGGGGTCGTGGAACAGCTGCGTGATCGCGAGCGTCGCCCCCACCTCCTGCTTCGCGAGCAGCGCGTCGACGTCGCCGCGGTGCACCCCCGCGCCGGGGTGGCCGTTCGGGAAGGCGGCGACGGCGATCTCGACGCCGCAGCGCCGCTCGGCGAGCGCCGAGGCCCGCAGCCCCGGCAGCGGCACCTCGGCGTAGGGCACCCGCTCCGAGTCGACGCGATCGATGAGCTGCACGAGCTCGGCCGCCGACCGCAGCGACGTGGCGGGCTCGGGGACGCCGTCAGCGGGCGGGTCGCCGCGGAGCGCGAGGAACCTCGTGATGCCGGCGTCGAGGAACTGCCGCACGAGCCGGGCCGTGTCGCTCACCCCGAGCCCCGTGCAAGTGAGGTGCGCCATGGGGCTCACCCCCGCGTCGAGCAGTCGCTGGAGGACGCCGAGCGAGTGCCGCGAGGTCGTGCCGCCGGCGCCGAACGTGACCGAGACGAACGCCGGCTCCACGGCGGCGAAGGCGTCGACCGCCTCGAGCATGCGCGCCGCGGCGGCATCGTTCCGGGGCGGGAAGAGCTCGAAGGAGTAGGGGAGCGCGCTCACGGTGCCTGTTCCTCCAGGGCCAGCCCCTCCAGCGCCTGCTCGAGGTCGGCCACGATGTCGTCGGCCCGCTCGAGCCCGACCGAGATCCGCACGAGCCCCGGCGTGATGCCGAGCGCGCGCCGCTCCTCCTCGGCGAGCTTGCCGTGGATGGTGCTGCCGGTGTGGATCGCGAGCGTGCGCACGTCGCCGATGTGGGTCATCTGGCTCACGAGCCGCAGCCGGTCGAGGAAGGCGCGCGCCGCGGCCCTGCCGCCGCGCAGCTCGACCGAGACGACCGATCCCGCGCCGTCGGGCAGCATCCGCCCGACGACCTCCGCCTGGGCGTCGTCGTGGTCGGGGTGGTGCACGCGCGCGACGGCCGGATGCGCCGCGAGGGCGGCGACGACGGCGCGCGCGTTGGCGACGTGCCGCTCCATGCGCAGCGAGAGCGTCTCGATGCCGTGCAGCAGCAGGAAGGCGCTCGTCGGCGGGAAGGTCGGCCCGTGCTCGAGCACGATGACCGAGCGCAGGTAGGCGCCGTAGGCCGCGCTCCCGAAGCGCTCGGCGAACGACGGCGCGCCGTGCGGGCGCGGGGCGTGCAGGTGCGGGAAGCGCTCGGCCGACCAGTCGAAGGCGCCGCTGTCGATGACCGCGCCGCCGATGACGGAGCCGTGGCCGCCGAGCCACTTCGAGGTCGAGTGGATGACCACGGCCGCGCCGTGCTCGAAGGGGCGGCACAGGTAGGGGGTCGCGACGGTGTTGTCGACCACGAGCGGCACGCCGGTGCGCGCCGAGACGCGGCCGAGGAGCGCGAGGTCGGCGACCTCGCCGAGCGGGTTCGCGATCGACTCGGCGTAGATGGCGCGGGTCGTCGGCCGCACGGCCGCCACCCAGCGCTCCTCGTCGGCGTCGATCGGCAGCTGCTCGAACTCGAGCCCCTGCCGCGCGAGCGAGCCGCGCACCATCTCGCGCGTGCCCTCGTAGAGGCGGTCGGTCGTGAGGATGTGGTCGCCGGCCTGCGCGAGGGCGTGCAGCGCCGCGGCGATCGCCGCCTGGCCGCTCGCGACGAGCACCGCGTCGGCGCCGCCCTCGAGGTCGGCGATGCGGCGCGCCGCGACGACGTTGGTCGGGTTGTCGTTGCGGGAGTAGGCGCGCTTGGCGCTGCGGCCCGCGAAGCGCTCGACGCCGTCGTCGAAGTCGTCGAGCACGTAGCCGGCGCTCTGGTAGATCGGCGTGACCCGCGCGCCCGCCTCGCCGTCGACGATGGCGCCGGCGTGGATCTGCCGGGTCTCGAAGCCCCAGCCGCCGCTCATCGACCGGCTCCCGCGCCCACCGGCAGCACGGCGTCGGCGATCCGCTCGACGGCCTCCTCGAGCACCGGCGCGGGTGTCGCGAAGACGAGCCGCACGTGCGTCTCGGAGCCGCGGCCGCAGAGCGCCCCGTCGGTGAGCGTGACGCCGGCGCGCTCGCGCAGCAGCGTCGCGGGGCTGCCGGCGGGCAGGCCGAGGCCCGCGAGGTCGAGCCAGGCGAGGTAGGTCGCCTCGGGCGCGCGCCAGCGCACGCCCGGCAGCCGCTCGGCCAGCAGCCCGGCGAGCAGGTCGCGGTTGCGCTGCAGGTAGGCCACCGCCTCCGCGAGCCACGGCCCGCCGTCGCGGTAGGCGGCGGTCGACGCGATCACGCCGAGCGTCGAAGCGCCGTGGGCGACGGCGAACCCGAAGCGGCGGTAGACGGCCTCGTCGGCATCGTTCGCGGTGATGAGCTGCGCGGCCTTCAGCCCCGGGATGTTCCACGCCTTCGAGGCGCTCGTGCCGGTGACCGCGTGGGCCGCGGCGGCGGGGGACACGGATGCGTAGGGCACGTGCGCGCGCCCGTCGAAGCGGATCGGGGCGTGGATCTCGTCGGCGAAGACCCGGCCGCCGTGGCGCTCGACGATCGCCGCGATCGCCTCGAGCTCGGCGCGCGGCAGCACCGTGCCGGTCGGGTTGTGCGGGTTGCACAGCACGAGCGTGCGGGCGCCGGCGGCGAACGCGCGGTCGATGGCCTCGAGGTCGTGGCACCAGCGGCCGTCCTCCACGACGCCGGGCACCTCGACGACGGGTCGCCCGAGGGTCGCGAGGTAGGTGAGGAAGGGCATGTAGGCGGGGGTCGGCACGATGACCGCCGAGCCGGCCGGCGAGTACTCCTCGACGGCGACGCCGAGGGCGGCCATGACGTCGGAGACCGCGTGCACCCGCTCGGGGTCGACGGCCCATCCGTGCTCCCGCGCCTGGAAGGCGGCGGTCGCCTCGGCGAGCTCGGCGGCCGTGGCCGGCGCGAGGTAGCCGAGCACGTCGTCCTGCACGGCGCGCGCGAGCGCCTCGCGCACGGGCGGCGCGGTGCCGAAGTCCATCTCGGCCACCCAGGCGCCGATCGTGCCCGGGTGCAGGCTCCACTTGCGGCTCGACGGGCGCTCGAGGTCGACCCGGCGGATGCCGTCCCAGGCGTGCTCGCCGCGACAGTGCTCGGCCATGCTGCTCCCTCATCTCGTGGACGAGGGCCAGACTCGCAGTGGCTGCGCCGCAGGCGCACCCCGGGCGGTAACACGGCGACATGCGCCGCGCGCGCCCGCGGGCGTCAGTCGTCGCGCTGGGGAGCGTTCCGCCTCGCGGCCCAGGCGAGCGCCCAGAGGGCGACGACGACCGCCGCGCACACCATGGACGCCCACAGCCCGGCACCCGTGGAGACGACGACCTCGAAGATGAAGCTCGTCACGCCGACGAGGAGCACCGACACGACCACGAGCGTCGCGATCAGCAGCACGTTCGCCAGCCGCACGATCTCCTGCTTCATGCGCTTCTGGAAGTGGAGGCGGTGCACGAGCACGGGCGTGAGGCCCAGGACGGTCGCGAGCGCGGCGAGCGCGACGAGCACGAGGTAGTGCATCACCTCGTCCTGGTCGAGGTCGCGGAAGCCCGACTGGAACGCGACCGCCAGCAGGAAGCCGGAGACCAGCTGCGTGCCGGTGAGCACGACGCGGAGCTCCTGCAGGATGTCGCCGAAGTTGCGGTCGGCGCGCTCCTCAGGGGTCTCGTCGCGCCCGCGGGTGTCGTTCTGCATGTCGGCATCCTGCCACCGACTCGGGCCATCCGTGCGCCACGGGCGCCGCCACGGCGCAGCGCTCCGGTTCAGTGGTCGCGGAGGCGCTCGATCAGCTCGGCCTTCTTGAGCCCCGAGGTGCCCTCGATGCCGAGCTCCTTCGCTCGGTCGCGCAGCTCGTCGCCGGTGCGATCCTCGTAGCGCTCGGCGTCGCCGCCGCGCTCGCCGACCTCGGAGCGGCCGTCGCGCGCCGCCGCGTTGGCGATGCGGGCCGCCTTCTCCTTCGAGTTCCCCTCGTCGCGGAGCTTCTCGTAGAGCTCCTCGTCCTTGATGTGCGGATCAGGCATCGGATTCCTCTCGCAGCGGGTCGTCGTCGGGCACCGACGCTACTCGTCGACGCCGTCGCGTCAAGGGCCGCGGCACGGCGAGCAGCGCGATGCCGGCGCCCACGACCACGAGGCCCGCCCAGCCGACCGGCGTCGGCCGCTCGCCGACGACGAGCACCGCGAGCAGCGTCGCGACCACCGGCTCGGCGAGCGCGAGCGTGGTCGCGCTCGACGACGGCAGCGCCCGCAGCGCGTAGCCGAAGAGCAGGTAGGCGAGGGCCATGGGCACGAGGGCGAGGTACCCGATCGTGAGCGCGCCGCCCGGCGATGCGAGCGGGCCGAGGCCGACCACCGCGAGCCACGCGAGGCACGCGAGCCCGCCGAGCAGGAAGAGCGCGCCCATCGCGCCGGTCGCCGGAGCGCCACGGGCGATGAGGCGAGCGCCCGCGAAGGCGTACAGCGCGTAGCCCAGCCCGGCCGCGAGCGCGAGTGCGACGCCCGCGGGCGCGGCCGAGGCATCCGCCGGTCCGCCGCCCGCGGCGGCGCCGTGCCCGCCCACCGCGAGGAGGGCGATGCCCACCACCGCGACGCCCGTGGCGGCCGCCCAGCGCCGGTCGGGGCGCCGGCGGTCGACCGCCCACTCGAGGAGGGCCGCGAAGATCGGGCCCGAGCCGAGCGCCACGACGTTGCCGACGGCGACGCCCGCGAGCGTCATCGACGGGTAGTAGGCCGCCGGGTAGAGCACGACGCCCGCGGCGCCGGCGAGCAGCCACCCCAGGTGCGCGCGCTGCCGCAGCACGCCGAGCACGCGCCGGGCGGATGCGGCGGCGAGCAGGAGCCCGCCGACGCCGAACGTCGCGAGCCCGATCGCGAGCGCCGAGGAGCCGGACGGCGCGAAGTGCGCGACGGTGCCGGTGGTGCCCCACAGCACGGTCGCGAGCAGCACCGCGACCGCGTGCGAGGGACGCGCCTCGGCCGCGGGGATCTGCACGCGACGATCCTACGGACGTGCCAGCATGGCCCCATGCGACACCGCGTCTCCGAGCTGCTCGCCGGCGCCCGACTGCTGCTGCGCGGCTTCGGCACCTGGGCCCGCGACCCGGGCCTCATGCTGCTGGGCGCCATCCCGGCGCTCATCGTGGGGCTCGCCATGCTCGCCCTCGTCGTGCTGCTCGCCTTCCAGGTGGGCGGATGGGCCGAGGCGCTCACGCCGTTCGCCGACGGGTGGGACGAGCAGTGGTCGGGCGCGCTGCGGCTCGCCCTCGCCCTCGGCATCCTCGTCGGGGCGGTCGTGCTGTGCGTGCTCACCTTCGCCGCCGTCACGCTGGCGGTCGGCGAGCCGTTCTACGAGCGCATCTCCCGCTCGGTCGAGCGGCGGCTCGGCGGCATCCCCGACGAGGTCGAGCTGGGCTTCTGGCCCGGGCTGGGCAAGGGCCTGCGCGACGCGGTCGTGCTCATCGGCATGGCGATCGGCACGGGCGCCGTCGTGTTCCTCGTGGGCCTCGTGCCGCTCGTCGGCACGGTGCTCGGGCTCGTGGCGGGCGCCGTGCTCGGCGGCAGCGCGCTCGTGCGCGAACTGACCGGCATCGCCGGCGACGCGCGCGGCCTCTCGCTCGCCGAGCGCCGCGCGCTGCTGCGCAGCCGTCGCTGGCGGTCGCTCGGCTTCGGCATGGTCGCCTACCTGCTGCTGCTCGTGCCCGGGCTCGCCGTCGTCGCGACGCCCGTGGCTGTCGTGGGCGCTACCCTGCTGGTGCGCGACCTCCGCGGCGAGCCGACGACGGCCGTCCAGAGCGCGCCGTAGGCTGGTCGGGCCCACCCCACCGAGAGGTTCCATGCCTGCTGCAGCCGCTGTCCGACGCGCCTCCGCCGACGAGATCGCCGATTGGGACGCGCTCATCGAGGCGAACCCCGACGGCGGGCACATGGTGCAGTCGAGGGCGTTCGCCGAGGTGAAGCGCTTCGACGGCCTCGAGCCCGTCTTCCTCGTGATCGACGCGCCCCTTCCGGTCGGCGGCGGCACCGAGCGCATCCACGCCCTCGCCCTCGAGGGCTCGGTGTCGCTCGGCCGCTACTGGTACCTGCCGATGGGGCCGACCGCCACCGACATGGCGGCCGTCGTCGAGGGCCTCCGCGCCTTCGCCCGCACCGAGCAGGGACTGCTGGTGGTCAAGATCGAGCCGCACCTCGAGCGATCGCCCGAGCGCATCAACGAGCTCGTCGCGCTCGGCCTCGAGCAGAGCCGCGACATGCAGGTGATGACGCACACGGTGGTGCTCGACCTCGCGCAGGGCGAGGAGGAGCTGTTCGCGTCGTTCTCGCAGATGATCCGCCGCCAGGTGCGCGGCGCGACCAAGAAGGGCTACCGCGTCGAGCGCCCAGAGCCGACCCGCGAGACCTTCGACCGCATGCACGCGATGATGCTCACGGTGCAGGGCGGCAAGGGTATGGCCGGCATGCGCGAGCGCGCGTACTACGACGAGTTCTGGGGCCGCTTCACCGAGGCCGGCACGGGGCGCTTCTACTTCGGCTACGACGACGACGGGGACGAGCCGCAGGCCGGCATCTTCGTCACGACCGCGGGCCGCACCGCCGTCTACAAGGACGGCGGCTCGCGCCCCGACCGCAAGATCAACGGCGGCTCAGCGCTGCTGCTGTGGACGGCGATGCAGGACTGCATCGCCGAGGGCAAGCTCGCCTTCGACCTCGCCGGCACGCCGCCGGCCGACCGCGCCGACGACCCGACGCATCCGTTCCACGGCCTCGCGCAGTTCAAGCTGCGCTTCGGGTCGATCACGAGCTTCCTGCCGTCGTTCGACCTCGTGCTGCACCCGGTGCGGCACCGCCTGTGGGAGTCGGTCGTGCGCCGCGTCGAGTGGCGCCTGAAGCCCGGCCCGGACACGCTGCGATGAGCGCGCCCACCGCGGTCCGCTTCGCGACCGACGACGAGATCGCGCGCTGGGACGAGCTCATCGAGCAGAACCCCGACGGCGGCATCATGACCGGCGCCCGGGCCATGGGCGAGATCAAGCGCTACGACCGGCTCGAGCCGCGCTTCCTCGTCGTCGAGGGCGCTGAGACCGTCTACGCGCTCGCCCACGAGGGCACCGTCTGGCTCGGCCGCTACTGGTACGTGCCGCTCGGCCCGACCTGCGCCGACCTCGAGGGCATGGTGCGGGCGATGCGCGAGTTCGGCCGCCGGCAGGCGGGCCTGCTCGCCATCAAGGTCGAGCCGCACCTGCTCCGCAGCCCCGAGCTCATCGCCCGCATGGAGGGCGTGGGCGCCGTGCGCAGCCGCGACATGCAGCTGCTCACCCACACGGTCGTGCTCGACCTCACGCGCGGCGACGAGCTCATCATGGACTTCCAGAAGAAGCTCCGCTCGTCGATCCGCGGCGCCGAGAACAAGGGCTACCGCGTCGAGCGCATCGAGGCGCACGACGCGACCGAGCACGACTTCGAGCGCTTCTACGAGCTGCTGAAGACCATCAACGGCGGCGAGGGCGTCGCGGCGATGCGCGAGTACGCCTACTACCGCCTCTTCTGGGGCGAGTTCGCGAAGACCCGCAACGGCCGCTTCTACTTCGGCTACGACGACGACTCCGGGCAGGCGCAGGCCGCGATCTTCGTCACGCTCGCCGGCCGCACCGCCGTCTACAAGGACGGCGGCTCGCGCCCGACGCGGCACATCGCCGGGGGAGCGGCGCTGCTGCTGTGGCGCGCGATGCAGGACGCCGCGGCCGACGGCAAGTCGGCCTTCGACCTGTGCGGCACGCCCCGCCCCGACCAGCTCGACGACGAGACGCACTGGTACCACGGCGTGGGCCAGTTCAAGAAGAAGTTCGGGCCCGTCGTCAGCTACCTGCCGTCGTTCGACATCGTGCTCCGCGGCGTGCGCCACCGGCTCTGGGAGCAGGCGGTGCGCCGCATCGAGTGGCGACTGAAGCCCGGCACCGACGCCCTGCGATAGGAGACCCGTGGCATCCGCATCCGCCCACCGCTGGACGATCCGCCGAGCCCGGCAGGACGAGCTGCTCGACTGGGACGCCCGGGTCGAGGCGAACCCCGACGGCGGCCAGTGGACCCAGGGGCTCGCCTACGCGAAGCTCAAGGCCACCGAGCGCCTGCACCCGGTGTTCCTCGTGCTCGAGGCCGAGGGCGCCGGGCCGGTGCACGTGCTCGCCCTCGAGCACCGCAGCCTCGCCGGCCGCTACTGGTACCTGCCGCTCGGCCCCGGTGCCGCCTTCGACGAGCTGCCCGGCATCGCGGATGCGCTGCGCGCGGCCCGCGGGGACGTCGCGAAGGGCGTGTTCGCGGTCAAGGTCGAGCCGTACGAGGTCGACACGCCGGAGCGGCGCGAGGCGCTGCGCGCGGCCGGCTTCCGCGCGGCGAACACGGTGCAGCAGAACATCCACACCGTGCTCGTCGACCTGCGCCCAGACGTCGACGACATCTTCGCCGGGTTCAGCAAGAAGCTGCGCAACCACATCCGCAACGCGATCAAGCACGGGTACCGCGTCGAGAAGGTGCCGCACTCGGAGGAGACGTACGAGCAGATGTACGCGCTCATGCAGACGGTCGCCGGCGGCAAGGGCGTCGACACGATGAAGCCGTACGCGTACTACCGCACGCTGTGGGGCGAGCTGTGCGAGCGCGGGCAGGGCCACTTCTGGTTCGGCTACGACGGCGCGCACGACGGCCCGCAGGCGTCGGCGTTCATGATCGGCTTCGGCCGCTACGCGCTGGCCAAGGACGGCGGGAGCGTGCCCGACCGGGCGATCCGCGGCGGCGCGCACCTGCTGCGCTGGACGGCGATGCAGTGGTTCAAGGAGCAGGGCCGCGAGGTCTACGACACGTACGCGACGCCGCCGTCGTGGCGCGCCGACGACGAGACGCACCGGATGCACGGCCCGGGCATCTTCAAGCGCCTCTTCGGCCCGATCGTCGACCACCTGCCGAGCCACGACCTCGTGCTCGACGAGGCGCGCTACCGCCTGTTCCTGCGGCTGCTGCTGCCGGTCGAGCGGCGCGTGCGCCGGCGCCCCTGGGGCATCTGGTAGCCGAGGCTCACGCGACCGCGCGGCCGCAGATCTCGTCGAGGCTCGTGCCGAGCAGCTCGGCCGAGCGACGGTACTGCGCGAGCAGCCGCTCGCGGGTGGCGGCGTCGGGCATCGCGTCGAGCCGCCATTGCAGCGCGTTGTCGCGGAGGTCCGCGATCTTGACCGCCACCGCGAGCTCGCTCCGCCGCACGCGCTCGAGGAACCCCTCGAGCGGCTCGTCGTCGCGCGCGGTCATCGCCTCGACCGCCTCGACGATGCGCTGCGGGAAGTGCTCGGCGAGCAGCTCGCGCAGCGAGATCGAGCCCCACTCGAGCACGTCGTGCAGGATCGCCACCGAGCGCGCGTCGTCGCCCTCGACGTCGAGCATGACCCGGATGGCGTGGGCCACGTAGGGCTCGCCCTGCCGGTCGGTGCGGCCCTGGTAGGCGCGCGTGGCCACGAGGATCGCGTGCTGCAGGTCGCCGGTCGCCATGACGCGAGCGTAGCCCCGCGGCTATCCTGAACGCATGTCACGCGTCGCCGATCCCGCCGAGCTCGCCCGCCTCCTGCGGGGGACCTGGGCGATCCGCGCGACGACGTTCCCCTACTGGACGCACGCCGAGCGCAAGAACCCGCGGGTGAGCTTCGAGCTCGTGCGCAACTCGCCGCTGCAGCTGCGCGAGGTCTACGAGTACCACCGGCCCGACAAGGGCGACCGCGAGGTGATCGCCGAGGCGACGTGGGCGGGCCGGCACTTCTCGTGGCGGATGCTCGGGCGCTCCCGGCTGCTGTCGAGCGCCTACGTCGTCTCCGACACGCCCGCGACGCCCGACATCGTCGCCATCCACTTCGGCCGCTCGACGGTGCTCGGCCAGAGCGCGGTGTCGATCCTCGCCCGCCCGCACCTCGACCCCGACGAGGTGCGCCGGGCCGTGTCGATCGACACGCACTCCTTCGAGCTGTCGGCCGAGGAGTTCTGGCGCCTGCAGTGGCTCGTGCCCTACACGCCGTCGGCGCCGGCCTCGAGCGACTCGCGCGCCTGACGCACGTCCTCCAGCAGGGCGCCGATGAGCACCCAGTGGGTCGGATGCGGCGCGGGCACCTCGATCGGCGTCGTGAGCGCCGGCCCCTCGAGCGCCGGCATCGACGTGGTGCGCCCGTCGTCGAGCGCCTGCTGGTCGACGAGCGCGCGCACCTCGTGGGCGATCCTGCGCGACTCGGCGGCGATGCGCTGCACCGTGGCGTCCGCGACGAGCGACGGCTCGAACCGGTCGGCGATCGAGCGCGACATGCCGATGACTCGGTTCGTGAGCACGGTGAGGCTCAGCAGCAGCCGCTCGTCGCGCTCGATGCGCTCCCGCAGCGCGCGGGTGCGGGGGTTCAGGCGGGTTGAGTCCTCGAGCGCGTCCATCGCGCCCCGCGTGGCCTGCACGCGCCCCCGCAGCGCCCGCGCGTCCGCGAGCAGCCGCGCGCCCTCGATGCGCTCCGACGTGAGCGCGCGTGCGACGCGGTCGTAGGCGTCGGCGATGTCGTGCGCGAGCTCGCGCATCGCCCGCTCCGCCGGCTCGTGGTGCACCGGCGGCACGACGACGAGGTTGATGAGCAGCGCGACGACGGCGCCGATGAGCGTCTCGACGACGCGCTCGAACCCGAACAGGGGCCCCGTGCCGGCTCCCAGCGCGAGCAGGATCATGGCGCTGATCGGCAGCTGGTTCGCCGCCATCGGCGCGAGCCGCAGCAGCCGCGCGAGCACGACCGCGACCATCGTCACCGCGAGCACCATGAGCGGCCCCGGCGGCAGCAGCAGGTGCGCGACCCAGGCCAGCACGACGCCGCCGAGCACCCCGCCCGAGCGCTCGACGCCCTTGCCGATCGACTGGTTGACGCTCGGCGCCACCACGAGCAGGGCGGCGATAGCCGCGAAGATCGGCAGCTCGACGCCCAGCAGCAGGCGGCTGGCGAACCACGAGAGCGCGATCGCGACCACGGTCTTCAGCACCTGCAGCCATGAGACCTGCTCGACGCTCAGCAGGCGCCCGAACCACCGACGCCCGATCCGCTGCACGGCTCCACGATACGCGCGGCGTGCGCCGTTCCCAGCGGGGGCGGTGTTGGATGGGGCCATGCTCGACAACGCCGCCGCCGTGCTCATGCGGCTCGTCGCGGAGAGCGGGCGAGAGCTCGTCGACTTCGCGCAGAAGGATGTGGAGCCGGTCAACGACGGCTTCATCATCGGCTACTCCTGCGGAGTGCGCACGCACGACGACACGATCGAGCGCGTCACCATCTACGTGAACACGTCGCCGGGCGCCCCGGTCGACGAGCACACCGTCGAGCTCGTCGACGCCTCGGGCCGTCGCCTGACCGCGTGGGCGTACCCGCAGGACCCCGCGCTGCCGTCGCTCCCGGCCGTCTCCTACCCCGAGGCCGCGGGCGTCGTGCTGGCGAAGTTCGGCATCGCCGCCGAGGGCGCGAAGCTGCGCATGGAGGCCTACCGGCCCGGCAAGCGCGCGGTGCTGCGCGTCGACACCGCCGACGAGCGCTGGTTCGCGAAGGTCGTGCACCCGTCGCTCGCCTCGACCATCCACGACCTGCACGAGCGCTTCCGCGCCGCCGGCGTGCCCGTGCCGCGCACGCTCGGCTTCTCGGACGCCGGCCTCGTGCTGCTCGGCGAGCTGCCGGGCGTGCCGGCCATCGAGGTCTTCGAGCGCATCGACCGCGTCCGCTTCGCCCGGGGGCTCGACGAGCTCACGCAGCACATCGCCACAGTGCCCGCGGCGATCGGCGCGCGCGAGTCGCTCGCGCGCCGCGTCGACTGGTACGCCGAGCGCATGGAGGAGACGGCGCCGGTCTTCGCGCGGCAGACCGCGAGGCTCGCGCGCATCGTGCACGAGCGCTACGCGGCGACGCCCGTGCCGCGCCCGGTGACGATCCACGGCGACCTGCACCTCGGCCAGATCTTCGTGGCCGAGGACGACCCCTCGCGCATCACGGGCATCCTCGACATCGACACGGCGGGGCTCGGCGACCCGGCCGACGACCGCGGCGCGCTCTTCGGGCACGTCGTCGTCAGCGCCGTCGAGCGCACGCCCGGCACGCCCGCCGGCGCCGCGCTCGCCGCGTTCGCCGACGAGCTGCAGGCCGGCTGGCACGGCGACGCGCGCGTCGCGGCGATCGCGGCGACGCACCTGCTCGGGCACGCGCTCGCCAACGCGGGGCGCGGCGACGACCGCGGCAACTCGTCGGCGCAGCAGCTGCTCGAGCGCGCCGAGGCCGTGCTGCGCTAGCTGCGAGCGGCTAGGCCTCGCCGAGCAGCGCGCGCACGCGCGGCACCACCTCGGTGCCGAACAGCTCGATCGAGCGCAGGTTGTCCTCGTGGCTCGTGCCGGAGTCGTACTTCAGGTCGAAGCGCTCGACGCCGAGGGTCTCCTTCGCCCAGACGATCTTCTGCGCGACCGTCTCTGGGCTCCCGGCGAACATCGCGCCGTGCTCGGACATCGACGCGTCGAACTCGCGCTCGGTGGCGTCGCCCCAGCCGCGCTCCCGGCCGATGCGGTTGCGGTAGACCATCCACTGCGGCATGAGGATGCGCTTGGCCTCCGCGTCCGTCTCGGCGACGAGGCCGGGGGAGTGCATGCCGATGCGGCCGGGCGCGTGCCCGAACTGCTCCATCGCCTTCCGGTAGAGGCCCGCGAAGGGCGCGAACTGCGCGGGGCTGCCGCCGATGATCGCGAGCATCATGTCGAACCCGTGCCGTGCGGTGCGGATGACCGACTCGGGGGAGCCGCCGACGCCGACCCAGACAGGGATGCGGCCGCCGTGCTCCGCCGCGTGCGAGCGCGGGTAGACGGGCTGCTCGTGCAGCGGCGACCGCAGCGTGCCCGACCAGGTGACCGGCTCCTCGCGCACGAGCGCGGCGAGCAGCTCGAGCCGCTCCTCGAACAGCGCCTCGTAGTCCTCGAGCCGGTAGCCGAAGAGCGGGAAGGACTCCACGAACGAGCCGCGGCCCACGATCATCTCGGCGCGCCCGCTCGAGATGCCGTCGAGCGTCGAGAACTGCTCGAAGACCCGCACCGGGTCGTTCGACGAGAGCACCGTGACCGCGGTGCCGAGGCGGATGCGCTCGGTCGCGGTCGCGAGCGCGCCCAGCAGGATCTCGGGCGCGCTCGCCGCGAAGTCGTCGCGGTGGTGCTCGCCGACACCGAAGAACGCCAGCCCCTGCCGGTCGGCAGCGACGCCCTCGGCGACGACGTCGCGCAGCACCTGCGCGTGGCTGAGCGGAGCGCCGTCGACGACGGGCACTGCGGCGAACGTGTGGACACCGAACTCGATGGGCATGGGGATCCTCTCCGCTCAGGCCAACCGGGCGAGCGCGCGGGGCATTCCGCGCACGAGGAAGGGCCCGGGAGCGATCCCGGGCCCTTCCTCGTCGTGCGTCAGATCAGTGACCGTCGTGCTTCGCGGCCTCGAGCTCGCCGCGCGTGACGGGGCTGATGCGGTCCTCGAAGAACCAGCGGGTCATCGCCGCGCGCAGGTGCGTGCCCGGCGTGATCCGGCCCTTCGCGTTGGGACGCACCATGACCGGCTCGTACGTGTCGAACGACTTGAGCCTCCACGACTCGTACTCGTCGAGCGGCTCGTGCACCTCGACGTACTCGCCGCCGGGGAGCCGCAGGATGCGGCCCGACTCGTAGCCGTGCAGCAGGATCTCGCGATCCTTCTTCTGCAGGCCGATCGCGATGCGCTTCGTCAGGAAGTACGCGATCACCGGTCCGAGGATCAGCGTCGCCTGCAGCCACCAGGTGACCTGGAAGACGTTGAGGCGGAAGTGCGTCGCGATGAGGTCGGACGAGGCCGCGGCCCACAGCACCGCGTAGAACACGATGCCGGCGGAGCCGATGGCCGTGCGCGTCGGGTTGTTGCGCGGGCGCTCGGCGATGTGGTGCTCGCGCTTGTCGCCCGTGATCCACTGCTCGATGAAGGGGTAGAACATGACCAGCACGATGAAGATGCCGAGCACCGCCATCGGGATGAGGATGTTCCACGAGAGCGTCATGCCCCACAGCTCGGTCTCGAGCCCCGGCGCCAGGCGCAGGGCGCCGTCGGCGAAGCCGATGTACCAGTCGGGCTGCGTGCCGGCGGAGACCGGCGACGGGTCGTAGGGGCCGTAGTTCCAGATCGGGTTGATCGTGAACGTGGAGGCGATGAGCACCAGCACGCCGAACACGATGAAGAAGAACGATCCGGCCTTCGCGGCGAACAGCGGCATGATCGGCGCGCCGACGACGTTGTCGTTGGTCTTGCCGGGGCCGGCGAACTGCGTGTGCTTGTTGATGACCATGAGCACGAGGTGCACGCCGATCATCGCGATCACGAGCGCCGGCAGCAGCATGATGTGCAGCACGAAGAGCCTCGGCACGATCTCGTGGCCCGGGAACAGGCCGCCGAAGAACAGGTACGAGATCCAGGTGCCGACGATCGGGATGCCCTTGACCATGCCGTTGATGATCGCGAGGCCGTTGCCCGAGAGCAGGTCGTCGGGGAGCGAGTAGCCCGTGAAGCCCTCGGCCATCGCCAGGATGAACAGCACGAAGCCGATCACCCAGTTGATCTCGCGCGGCTTGCGGAAGGCGCCCGTGAAGAACACGCGCAGCATGTGCAGGCCGATGGCGGCCACGAACAGCAGCGCCGCCCAGTGGTGCACCTGGCGCATGAGCAGTCCGCCGCGGATGTCGAACGAGATGTCGAGCGACGACGCGTACGCGGCCGACATCGCGATGCCCTTGAGCGGCACGTACGAGCCCTCGTAGTGCACCTCGGTCATCGACGGCTCGAAGAAGAACGTCAGGAACGTGCCCGAGAGCAGGATCGCGACGAACGAGTAGAGGATGACCTCGCCGAGCATGAACGACCAGTGGTCGGGGAAGACCTTGCGGCCGAGCGTGGCGACGAGCGTCGACATGCTCGTGCGCTCGTCGAGGTAGTTCGACGCCTTCGAGGTGAAGGTGTCGCGCGTTGCGGTGGAGGTCATGCGCGGTTCTCCGTCTCAGCGGCCGAGAGCGGGACGTGGCCCTCGTCGATGTGGTGCAGACGCTCGAAGTACGACGGACCGATGGGCTCGGTGAAGTCGCTCTGGGCGATCAGGTAGCCCTCGTCGTCGACCGTGATCGGCAGCTGGGGCAGCGGACGCTTGGCGGGACCGAAGATCACCTTGGCGTGGTCGGTCACGTCGAACGTGGACTGGTGGCAGGGGCACAGCAGGTGGTGCGTCTGCTGCTCGTACAGCGCCACGGGGCAGCCGACGTGCGTGCAGATCTTGGAGTAGGCGACGATGCCGTCGTACGACCAGCCGGCGCGGTCGGGCTGCTCGTTGAGGCGGTCGAGCGGCACGCGCACGAGCAGCACCGAGGCGAGCGCCTTCTGGTCGAGGTAGCCGCCGTCGTGGTCGAGGTCCTTGAGGTCCTCGGGGATCACGTGGAAGGCGGAGCCGACCGTGACGTCGGCGGCGCGGATGGGCGTGCCCGTCGGGTCGAGCGCGAGGCGCGTGCCCTGCCGCCACATGGTGTTCGAGATCGCCTCGACGGCGTCCTGCGCGGGGGCGAGGTCGCGGAAGAGCACGATCGCCGGCAGCGGCACGAGCGCGATGGCGCCGATGAGCGTGTTGCGGATCAGCGAGCGGCGCGTGAAGCCCGACTCCTGGTCGCCGAGCTGGAAGATCTCGACGGCACGGGCGCGGCTCTTCTCGGAGCCGCGCGACGGGTGGCGCTCCTCGACGACCTCGTGCGAGCTCATGAGCTGGCGGGCCCAGTGCATGCCGCCGATGCCGATGCCGAGCAGCGCGAGCGCGATGGCGAGGCCGAGGAAGAGGTTGCTGAGGCGCACGCTCGTCATGTCGCCCTCGACGATCGGCACCGCGATGTACGCGACGATCGCGAGCACGGTGCCGAGCATCGACACCAGGAACCAGCCGACGACCTGGCGCTCGGCGCGGCGCTCCTTCTCGGGGTGCAGGTCGGTCTGGCGCGGGCGGTGCGGCGGCAGGCCGGGGTTCTCGAACGCGTCCGACTGCTCGATGGCCGCGCCGCGGTCGTAGACGGCGACCTGCTGCTGCTCGTGCCCGGCGTGGTCCTCAGCCGACATGCTGGTCCTCTCTGTGTCCTGCGTCATGATCAGTTCGGCTTCGAGGTGAGCCAGACCGAGACGGCCACCAGGCCGCCGAGGCCGAAGATCCAGATGAACAGGCCCTCCGACACCGGTCCGAGGCTGCCGAGGTCGAAGCCGCCGACCGACGGGTTCTCGTCGAGGTAGTCCAGGTACGCGAGGATCTCGCGCTTCTGCTCCGGGCTGATGTTGGCGTCGTTGAAGACCGGCATGTTCTGCGGGCCGGTGAGCATCGCCTCGTAGACGTGCGCCGGGTCGATGTCGCGCAGGTGCGGGGCCCACTTGCCCTCGGTCAGCGCGCCGCCGGCGCCGGCGACGTTGTGGCACATGGCGCAGTTGATGCGGAAGAGCTCGGCGCCGCGGGCGACGCCCTCCTCGTCGACCTGCGACACGTCGAGGAGCTCGTCCGAGGGGACCTCGGGCCCCGGCGCGAGCGAGGCGACCCATGCGCCCATCGCGTCGGACTGCTCCTGCGTGAACATGGGGTCGCGCTGCTCGGCCTGCGGGCCGGAGTAGGCCATCGGCATGCGGCCGGTCATGACCTGGAAGTCGACGGATGCGGCGCCCACGCCGATGAGGCTCGTGCCGTTCTCGGTGCCCTCGGCGTTCAGGCCGTGGCACGAGGCGCAGTTGGCGCGGAACAGCTCCTGGCCGTCCTCGACGGTCAGCTGCTGCGCGTGGGGAGCGGTGCCCGCCGGCTCGGCGTTCGCCACGGTGCTCACCGCTGCCGAGGCGCTGCCCGCGGCCACCAGGCCGATGAGGAGCATCGCCGCGCTCGCCAGGGGGTGCCTGCGGCCGGTCTTCTTACGAGTTGCCAATGTGCTCACCAACCGATTACTTGAGCCAGTAGATGACGAGGTACAGGCCGATCCAGACCACGTCGACGAAGTGCCAGTAGTAGGAGATGACGTGCGCGCTCGTCGCCTCCTTGTGCCCGAACCGCTTCACCGCGTACGCGCGGCCGATGACGAACAGGAAGGCGAAGAGCCCGCCCGTCACGTGCAGGCCGTGGAAGCCGGTCGTGATGTAGAACGCCGAGCCGTAGGAGTTCGACGACAGCGTGATGCCGTGGCCGACGAGCACGACGTACTCGAACACCTGCAGGATGACGAAGACCGCGCCCATGGCGTAGGTGAGGTAGAACCACTCGACCATGCCCCACTTGGACAGCTGCAGCGCGCTGCCCGTGCGGAACGCCTGGTGGTGCTCCGCCGCGTTCGCACCCGCCTGGCAGGTGAAGCTCGACGCCAGCAGGATCGCGGTGTTGATGGTCGCGAAGATCACGTTCAGCTGCTCGGCCTCGGTGGCGAACAGGTCGCCGGACATCGAGCGGAGCGTGAAGTAGATCGCGAACAGGCCGGCGAAGAACATGACCTCGCTGCCGAGCCAGACGATCGTGCCGACCGCAACGGTGTTCGGCCGCCTGATCATCGGCGCCGACGGCGACGTGGAGAGCGCAGTAGTGGACACGACATCCATCCTAGTGACAGATCGGCCCGGGGTCCGGACCCGGACGGCCAGCGTGCCGCGCGAGGATAGGCTGGAGCAATGGATCGTCTCTTGACCTGGCCATGCGTGCTCGAGACGCTGCTGGAGGGCGAGGATCTGGCGATCCGGCAGGCCGAGTGGGCGATGGCCGAGGTCGTCGCCGGACGGGCCTCCGAGGCGCAGACCGCGGGCTTCCTCATCGCGCTGCGCGCCAAGGGCGTCGTGGCCGAGGAGCTCGTCGGCTTCCGCGACGCGATCCTCGAGGCGGCGGTGCCGCTCCCGGGCGAGTCGCGGGTGGTCGACATCGTCGGCACGGGCGGCGACCGGCAGCACACCGTCAACATCTCGACCACAGCGAGCATCGTGGTCGCGGGCGCCGGCGTGCCGGTGCTGAAGCACGGCAACCGCGCGGTCTCGTCGTCCTCCGGCGCATCCGACGTGCTCGACGTGCTCGGCGTCGTGCCCGCGAGCGACGACCCGGCCGAGGTGCGCCGCATCCTCGAGGCCGCCGGCATCTCGTTCGCCTGGGCGATGCGCTTCCACCCCGGCTTCCGCCACGCGGCCCCGGTGCGGGCGCAGCTCGGCGTGCCGACGGTCTTCAACTACCTCGGACCGCTCGTCAACCCGGCGCGCCCGGAGGTCTCGGTCGTGGGGGTCGCCGACAAGCACATCATCGAGCAGTTCGTGGGCGTCTTCGCGACCCGCGGCGCGACGGCGCTCGTCGTCCGCGGCGAGGACGGGCTCGACGAGCTCACCACCACCGGCCACTCCGAGCTGTGGGAGGTCTCGCGCGGCGACGTCGTCGAGCACGACATCGACCCGCGCGAGCTCGGCATCCCGCGCGCGAGCCTCGACGACCTGCGCGGCGGATCGCCCGAGCACAACGCCGAGGTGCTGCGCCGCACCATCGCGGGCGAGCCCGGGCCGGTGCGCGACATCGTGCTGCTGAACGCCGCCGCGGCGCTCGTCGCGTGGCGGCTCGAGAGCGACCCGCGCCAGAAGTACCGCCCGCTCAAGGAGCGCATGGCCGAGGAGCTGGCGACCGCGACGGCGTCGATCGACTCGGGCGCGGCCGCCCGCACGCTCGAGGCGTGGCGCGCCGCCGCCGCGGGCTGAGCGGGTGAGCGGCACCGCGACCGAGCACCACCGGGTGCAGCGGCAGGCCTCCTGGTCGGGCGACGAGGTCTGGCACACCTGGCGGCTCGGCTGGGCCGACCGCAGCTCGCGCTCGCTGCTGCTCGCCGCGCTCGCCGTCGGCGGGCTGCTCGCGTGCTACGGGCTCACGCTGCTGCTCCACCGGCCGCCGGCGATCGTGCCCTCGGTCACGCTCCGCGGCATCGGCGTGCTGCTGCTGATGCTCGCCGCGGTCGTCGCCCCGGCCTCGCTCGGCTACCGCATCGGCGCGGTCTTCTGCATCGTGCTGTACGCGATCGCGCAGGTGCCGATCGTGCTCATGCAGTCGACGACGCTGCTCGGCGCCACGACGTACGGCGCGTTCGACGCGATCGACTTCCTCGCCGGCGGCGCGCTCATCGTCGCGTGGATGCTCGTGCGGATGCGGCACCCCTTGACGATCCTCATCGTCGTGCTCGGCTACGCGACCGCCGGCGCCGCCTTCTTCGGGCGGGCGCTGCCGCTGCTGCGCCCGCGCCTCGCCGCCGACCCGTGGGCCGAGCAGGTGTCGATCGCCGACGAGGCGCTCGTGCGCTCGGTGCTGCTCGCGCTGCTGCTGGGCCTCGTGCTGCTCGCGTGGTGGCTCGACGGGTGGATGCGCGCACTGCTGCCGGTCGCGAACGTCGCCGAGCCGCACGGCTCGGGGCGCGCATCGCGCACGGGGGAGCGGCCGCGGCTGCGCTCCGCGCTCATCCTCGCGCTCGCCGGCCTCGACCTGCTGGCCATCGCGGTCGCGATCTCGGCGAAGCAGCCGGTCGCGCGCGGCCGGCTCTCGGAGGACGACGACTGGTGGGCATCGATCGTGCTCGCGGTCTCGACGGCCAGGGCGGCGATGGTGATCCTCGGCATCGCCGCGGCGATCATCTGGATCACCGACCCGCAGTACCGCGCCCTCTGACACCGCGCCCTCTGACACCGAGCGCTCTGACACCGAGCGCTCCGACGCGAGGAGGGGGCGGCCGCAGCCGCCCCCTCCGATCACCCTCCGGCTCGAGGGATCACTCGACGTCGTCGTCGACCCAGTCGAGGGTCTTCTGCACGGCCTTCTTCCAGTTGCGGTAGGTGCGGTCGCGCGCCTCCTGCTCCATCTGCGGCTCCCAGCGGCGGTCCTCCTGCCACTGCTGGCGCAGCTCGTCGAGCGAGCCCCAGAAGCCGACCGCGAGGCCGGCCGCGTAGGCGGCGCCGAGCGCGGTCGTCTCGGCGACGACCGGGCGGATGACCGGCACCCGCAGGATGTCGGCCTGGAACTGCATGAGCGTGTCGTTGGCGATCATGCCGCCGTCGACCTTGAGCTCGGTGAGGTCGACGCCCGAGTCGGCGTTCACCGCGTCGACGACCTCCGCCGTCTGGAACGCGGTCGCCTCGAGGGCCGCGCGCGCGATGTGGCCCTTGTTGACGTACCGGGTGAGGCCCACGAGCGCGCCTCGCGCATCCGGCCGCCAGTAGGGGGCGAACAGGCCCGAGAACGCCGGCACGAAGTACGCCCCGCCGTTGTCGTCGACCGACTTCGCCAGCTGCTCGACCGCCGGGGCGTCGGGGATGAGGCCCAGGTTGTCGCGCAGCCACTGGATGAGCGAGCCGGTCACCGCGATCGAGCCCTCGAGCGCGTAGTGGGTGGGCTCGTCGCCGATCTTGTAGCCGACGGTCGTGAGGAGGCCGTTCTTCGAGTGGACGATCTCCTCGCCGGTGTTGAAGATGAGGAAGTTGCCCGTGCCGTAGGTGTTCTTCGCCTCGCCCTTGTCGAACGCGGCCTGGCCGAAGGTGGCCGCCTGCTGGTCGCCGAGGATGCCCGTGATGGGCGTCTCGCGCAGCAGCGACTCCGAGGCCGCGACGCCGAACTCGCCCGACGACGGCTTGATCTCGGGGAGCATCGAGCGCGGCACGCCGAAGTCGGCGAGGATCGCGTCGTCCCACTCGAGCGACTCGAGGTCCATGAACAGCGTGCGCGACGCGTTCGTGACGTCGGTCGCGTGCACGCCGCCGTTGACGCCGCCGGTGAGGTTCCAGAGCACCCAGCAGTCGGTCGTGCCGAAGAGCAGGTCCCCGGCCTCCGCCGCCTCGCGCGCGCCCTCGACGTTCTCGAGGATCCAGACGATCTTCGTTCCCGAGAAGTAGGTCGCGAGCGGCAGGCCGACCTTCTGCTTGTAGCGGTCGGTGTCGCCGGCCGCGAGGCGGTCGACGATCTTCTGCGTGCGGGTGTCCTGCCAGACGATCGCGTTGTAGACCGGCTCGCCGGTCTGCTTGTTCCAGACCACCGCGGTCTCGCGCTGGTTGGTGATGCCGATCGCCTTGACGTTGTGGCGGGTCACGTTGGCCTTCGACAGCGCCTGGCCGATCACCTCGCGGGTGTTGTTCCAGATCTCTTTCGGGTCGTGCTCGACCCAGCCGGCCTGGGGGAAGATCTGCTCGTGCTCGAGCTGGCCGGTGGAGACGATGCTGCCGGCGTGGTCGAAGAGGATGGCACGGGTGGAGGTCGTGCCCTGGTCGATGGCGATGACGTAGTCGTTCACCGGAACTCCTTCGTTTGGTGGTGGATGCGTGCAGGGAAAGAGGAGGGGAGGGGGCGATCCGCCCCCTCCCCGTCGATTCAGGCCGCCGCGATCGTCGCGATCAGCGCCGGCGCGGCGAGCCCTGCGAGCACGCCGCCGATGATCGGGCCGGCGACCGGGATCCACGAGTAGCCCCAGTCGCTGTCGCCCTTGCCGCGGATCGGCAGCACCGCGTGCGCGATGCGCGGTCCGAGGTCGCGGGCGGGGTTGATGGCGTACCCGGTGGGTCCACCGAGCGAGGCGCCGATGCCGACGACGAGGAGCGCCACAGGGAGTGCGCCGAGCGCGGCGAGGCCGGCGGGCACGCCGTCCTCCGTGCCGTTCTGCGCGCCGAAGCCGATCACGACGAAGACCAGCACGAAGGTGCCGATGATCTCGGTGATCAGGTTCCAGCCGGTGTTGCGGATGCCGGGGCCGGTCGAGAAGGTGCCGAGCTTGGCGCCCGGGTCCTCCTCGATGTCGAAGTGCTGCTTGTAGGCCAGCCAGCAGAGCACGGCGCCGAGGAAGGCGCCGAGGAACTGGCCGCCGAGGTAGGCCGGGAGCGCCGCCCAGTTGTACTCCGCGCCCGTCGCGAGGGAGTTCGCGAGCAGGCCGAAGGTCACGGCCGGGTTGATGTGCGCGCCCGAGTAGATGGAGACGGTGACACCGGCGAACACCGCGAGGCCCCAGCCGAAGTTGATCATCAGGAAGCCGCCGCCGAAGCCCTTGTTGCCCTTCAGCACCACGTTGGCGACCACGCCGCAGCCGAGCAGGACGAGCATCGCGGTGCCCACCAGCTCGGACAGGAAAATCAGACCGATGTTCGGATCGTCCACAGGACCCTGCTTTCTCGTCCACGGGCCTCATCGCCCGTACCGCCCGCTCGGGTGGTATCGCCACTGTAACCAGCAATGGGTTGGCTGTGTGGAGTCGATTGGAGGATGTCTCAGATGGTCCGTCGAGTTTCCAGCGGTCGAGGCGTAGCGTGAGCACAGACCCGCTGTCGTCCGAAGGAGAGCCACCGTGAAGAAGCTCATCAACGACCCCGCCAAGACCGTCGACGAGGGCCTCGCAGGCTTCGCCGCGGCCCATGCCGACCTCGTGCGCGTGGTGATCGACCCGCCCTTCGCCGTCGTGCGCGCGGATGCGCCGGTGGCGGGGAAGGTCGGGCTCGTCTCGGGCGGCGGCTCGGGCCACGAGCCCCTGCACGCGGGCTTCGTCGGCTTCGGCATGCTCGACGCCGCCGTGCCGGGCGCCATGTTCACGTCGCCCACGCCCGACCCCATCCTCGAGGCGACGAAGCAGGTCGACGCCGGCGCTGGCGTGCTCCACATCGTCAAGAACTACACCGGCGACGTGCTGAACTTCGAGACGGCCGCCGAGCTCGCGCTCGCCGAGGGCATCGAGGTGCAGTCGGTCGTCGTCGACGACGACGTCGCGGTCAAGGACTCGCTCTACACGGCCGGCCGGCGCGGCGTCGCGGGCACGCTGCTCGTCGAGAAGCTCGCGGGCGCAGCCGCCCAGCGCGGCGACACGCTCGACCAGGTCGCCGAGGTCGCGCGCACCGTCAACAGCCGCGTGCGCTCGATGGGCATGGCGCTCGCGCCGTGCACCGTGCCGCACGCGGGCGAGCCGAGCTTCGACCTCGGCGACGACGAGGTCGAGATCGGCATCGGCATCCACGGCGAGCCCGGCCGCGAGCGCATCGCGCTCGAGCCCGCGGACCGCATCGTCGACCGGCTCATGGAGCCGATCCTCGAGGACCTGCCCTTCTCGAAGGGCGACCGGGTCGTGCTGCTCGTCAACGGCATGGGCGGCACGCCGCTGTCGGAGCTCTACATCGTCTTCCGTCGCGCGGCCGAGATCCTCTCCGAGCGCGGCATCGAGCTCGCCCGCTCGCTCGTCGGCTCCTACGTCACGAGCCTCGAGATGCAGGGCGTGTCGATCACGCTCCTGCAGGTCGACGACGAGCTGCTCGACCTCTACGACGCCCCGGTGCAGACCGCGGCGCTCCGCTGGGGCCGCTGAGGTGGCCGAGCAGCACCTCGACGGCGCCTGGACGCGACGCTGGATCGAGGCGGTGGCCGCCGCGGTCTCGAGCCGCAAGGCCGAGCTCACGGCGCTCGACCGCGCGATCGGCGACGCCGACCACGGCGAGAACCTCGACCGCGGCTTCCAGGCGGTCCTCGGCAAGCTCGACGCGCTCGACGACGGCGCGACGCCCGGCGCCGTGCTGAAGCTCGTCGCCACGACGCTCATCTCGACGGTCGGCGGCGCCGCCGGTCCGCTCTACGGCACCGCGTTCCTCAAGGGCGCCATGGCGGCGGGCGAGCGCGACGCGCTCGATGCGGTCGGCCTCGTCGAGGTGCTCACCGCGGCGCGCGACGGCATCGTCGCGCGGGGCAAGGCCGAGCTGCAGGACAAGACGATGGTGGATGCGTGGACGCCGGCCGTCGACGCCGCCGCGGCAGCGGGCGACGACGTGCGCGCCGTGCTCGAGGCGGCCGCGGAGGCCGCCCAGGCCGGAGCCGTCGCCACCGAGCCGCTCGTCGCCCACAAGGGGCGCGCCTCGTACCTCGGGGAGCGGGCGATCGGGCACCGCGACCCGGGCGCCGAGTCGACCGCGCTCATGCTGCGCGCCGCCGCGGAGACGCGGTGACCGTCGGGCTCGTCGTCGTCTCGCACTCCGCCCGGATCGCGGAGGGGGTGGTCGAGCTCGCGGCGCAGATGGCGCCGAGCGTGACGATCGCGGCCGCCGGCGGCACCGACGACGGTGGCATCGGCACGAGCTTCGACCGCATCCAGGCGGCGCTCGCCGAGGCGGAGTCCGGCGACGGCGTCGTGGTGCTGTGCGACCTGGGCTCTGCCGTGCTCACGGCCGAGACCGCCCTCGAGCTCGCGGAGGCGCCCGAGCGCATCCGCATCGCCGACGCGCCGATCGTCGAGGGCGCGGTCGCCGCCGCGGTCGCCGCCGAGTCGGGCGACGGGCTCGACGCGGTCGTCGCCGCCGCCGAGGCGCGGCAGGCGGAGGCCGCGCCCCCGCAGGCGGGCGACGAGCCCGCGGGCGAGGCGCAGCGCCTCGAGCTCGTGCTCGAGAACGAGCACGGGCTGCACGCCCGCCCGGCTGCCGAGCTCGTGCGCACGGCGAGCGGCTTCGACGCCGCCGTCACCGTCGAGGGCGTCGACGCGAAGAGCATGCTGCGCGTGCTCGCGCTCGGGCTCGATCGCGGCTCGCGCGTCGTGTTCGAGGCGACGGGCCCCGACGCCCGCGACGCGCTCGCCGCGATCGAGGCGCTCGCGCGGAACCGCTTCGGGGAGTAGCCCGGCTCAGCCGGTGACGTGCACCGCGAACTCGTCGGCGGCGGCACGCGCGCGCACGAACGAGCAGAGCGGCCGCACGCGCTTGCCGTCGGCGATGGTGGCGCGCAGCGCCGCATCGACGAGCTGCGAGCCGACGCCGCGCCCGCCGAACGACGGGTCGACCTCGGTGTGCACGAAGGAGCGCACCCCGTCGGCGTCGCGGTAGTCGGCGAAGCCCGCGAGGGCGCCGTCCAGGTGCGCCTCGAACCGGCGCGCCTCGGCGTTGTCGACGATCTCGATCTGCTGCTGCTGGTCCATGGCGGTCACGCTACCGCCCTAGGCTGATCCGGTGGCAGCGACAGGGACGACTCGGCTCGCGACCGCGCTGCTCGTGGCCCTGACGATCGTGTGGGGCTCGACCTTCTTCCTCATCCGCGACCTCGTGCAGCACGTGCCGTCGCTCGACTTCCTCGGCGTGCGGTTCCTGCTCGCCGCCGTCGTCATGACGCTCATCGCATGGCGGTCGATCGCCCGGCTCGGGCGACCGCTGCTGCTGCGCTCGGCCGCGCTCGGCGGCCTCTACACCGCCGCGCAGATCCTGCAGACGATCGGCCTCGAGACGACCCCCGCATCCGTCTCCGGGTTCCTCACCGGCCTGTACGTCGTGCTCACGCCGCTCATCGCCGCGCTCGCGCTGCGCCACCGCATCGAGCGCAGCACCTGGGTCGCGGTCGCCGTCGCCGCCGCGGGCCTCGTCGTGCTCACCCTCACCGGCATCTCGTTCGGCGTCGGCGAGGCGCTCACGCTCGGCGGGGCGCTCGCCTACGCGCTCCACATCATCGCCACCGCGCGCTGGGCCACGACCGAGCACGCGCTCGGCATCTCGATCGTGCAGCTGTGGGTCATCGGGCTCGTATGCCTCGCCGGCGGCGCGCCCGACGGCATCACGCTGCCCGACACCGGCGGCCAGTGGCTGTCGATGGCGTACATGGTCGTCTTCGCCTCGATCGGCGCCATGTGGGTGCAGACGTGGGCGCAGGCGCAGATCAGCGCCACCCGGGCCGCGGTCATCATGACCGCCGAGCCGGTGTGGGCGACGGCGTTCGCGATCGCGTTCGGCGGCGAGCAGCTCACCTGGCGGCTGCTCGTCGGCGGCGGCATGATCCTCGGCGCCATGTACGCCGTCGAGCTGCTCGCCGCGCGCCGGCACGCGACCGCGACGCGCGACGAGACGCCGACGGGCGCGATCGACGCGCCCGTGCGCATGCCGGGGGAGTAGCGGCCGCGCCAGCAGACGTGCGGCATGCTTGACCCATGCAGCTGGACCCGCGACGCATCCTGATCTTCCGCACCGTCGCGCGCGAGGGCTCCGTCTCGGGCGGGGCGCGCGCGCTCGGGTGGACGCAGCCCGCCGTGAGCCAGCACATCCGGCTGCTCGAGGAGGAGGTCGGCCAGGCGCTGCTGCTGCGCTCGTCGACCGGCGTCACGCTCACCGAGGCCGGCCAGCGGCTGCTGCGCCACGCCGACGGCATCGCGGGGCTGCTGGGCTCCGCCGAGGCGGAGCTCGCGTCGCTCGCCGAGGGCGCCGGCACGGTCACCATCGCCGCGTTCCCGTCGGCGCTCGCCGACTTCGTGCCCCGCGCGATCGCGGCGGCGCGGGTCGCCGTGCCGGGCCTCACGGCCCGCGTCATCGAGGTCGAGCCGCCCGAGGCGATCGAGGCGGTGCTCGCCGGAGACGCCGACGTCGCGGTCGCCTTCGAGTACGACGAGCTGCACGACGAGGTGCAGCTCGCGCGCATCGAGCTCGGCCCCGACCCCTCGCGCATCGTGCTGCCGCGCGACCACCCGCTCGCCGACGGCCGCCCTGTCGACATCGGCGACCTCGCGAGCGCCGACTGGGTGGGCGGCTGCGAGCGCTGCCGGTCGCACCTCGAGGCCCTCGCCGCTGACGCCGGCTTCGCCCCGCGCATCCAGTTCGAGACCGACGACTTCGTCGCGGCGCAGTCGTTCGTCGCCGCCACCGGCTCCGTCACGCTGCTGCCCGACATGGCGCTGCGGGTGCTCACGCGCGACGACGTGGTGGTGGCGCCGCTCGCCGACGGCTCAGGCCGGACCGTCTCCCTGCGCCACCGCCACGGTGCGGAGCGCGTTCCCGCGGTGCAGACCGTGCTCGACGCCATGCAGCGGCTCTGGAGCGAGCGCGTCGGCTGACGCCTCGCCGAGCGCGATCCGCGCGAGGGCGGCCGCGTGCTGCTCGCACGAGTCGATGAGCGGCACGCGCGCGTCGCTCGCGTCGACGAGCAGCATGATCTCGGTGCAGGCGAGCACGATCGCCTCGGCGCCCGCGTCGGCGAGCGCGGCGAAGGCGTCGCGGAAGGCCGCGCGCGACGCCTCCGTCACGACGCCGCGCGTGAGCTCGTCGAAGACCATGCGGTCGAGCTCGACCTGCGCGGATGCGTCGGGCACGACGGCGCGGATGCCGTGCGCGGCGAGGCGGTCGGCGTAGAAGCGCTCCGACATGACCCAGCGCGTGCCGACGATGCCGAGCGTGCGAGCGCCGACCGCGCGTGCCGCGTGCGCGACGGCGTCGGCGATGTGCACGAGCGGCACCCCGATGGCGGCCTCGACCTCGGGCGCCACCTTGTGCATGAGGTTCGTCGCGATCGCGATCGAGCCGGCGCCCGCGCGCTCGAGGGCCGCCGCCTCGCGGGCGAGGATCGCCGCGGCGCCCGGCCAGTCCTCGCGCAGCTGGCAGTCGCGCACCTCGGCGAAGTCGACGCTCGCGAGCAGCATGCGGGCGGAGGCGTGGCCGCCGCGCACCGCGGCGACCCGCTCGTTGATCGCGCGGTAGTAGTGGGCGGTGGAGTGCCAGCTCATGCCGCCGAGGATGCCGAGGGGTGCGGGGTGCATGCCGTCCACTCCACCACCCACAGTGGGCATCAGTCCAGCCTGTGTTGCTCAGCGCTCGGATAACCGTCGCTTATACGTCGGCGACGCCGAGCCGGAGGCGCTGCTGCAAGCTGAGCGCGAGCAGGGCCTGCGCCGCCGCGTACGGGATGAGCACCGCGAACGCGCGCAGCGCATCCGGCATCTCGAGCACGAACAGCCCGAAGCCCTGGATGAGGTCGGTCGCGAGCAGCAGCAGGCCGCCCACGAGGCCCGGGGTGTCGATGGCGGCGAACGCGGCGAGGCCCGCGAGCACGAGCGCGTACACGAGCACGGGCACGGCCAAGGGTCCGGCGTTCGCGGCGATCACGGTGCCGGCGAGCAGCGCGACGAAGGCGTAGCCGGGCGCCGCCCAGCTCCAGGCGAGCGAGCGCCGCCGCGTCGGCCACAGCGCCGCGAGATAGACGAGGTGCCCGGCGAGGAAGAGCCCCAGCAGCACGATCGTGATGGCCGTCGCGGCGCCCAGGCCGTCGCCGAGCGCGCACAGCACGAGCGCGGCGACGTGCCAGCGGCCCACCGCGTGGCGGAGCGCCCCGATGAGCACGAGCGCCACGGCGATGGGGGTCGCGAGCGCCCACATGAGCGCCTTGCGCGTGAGCTCGAGCAGCCCCGCGTCGCCGATCTCGAGCCCGAGCAGCAGCGCGGCGCCGACGTTCGCGGCGAGCGCGATGCCCGAGCACCAGAACGCGAGGCGCAGCGGCCGCGGCACGCCCACCGGCCCGCCCGCGGGCGCCCCGGCGCGCAGGCCTGCGGTCGGCGTGGCGGACATGCCGCCATCGTTCCACGCCGAGCGCGGTGGGCGGCAGCGGGCCGTCGCCGTGTCGGCGAGCCGGGTGGGCGGTCGGTGGCAGAGTGGCCGCGTGCACGACAACCCGTTCCGCCCCGGCTTCGGCATCTCGCCGCCCCTGCTCGCCGGCCGCGACGCGCTGCTCGCCGAGTGGCGCGAGGTGCTCGGCCTCGGCGCGTGGTCGCCCTTCCGCGCCGCGCTCGTCACCGGCATGCGCGGGGTCGGCAAGACGGTGCTGCTCAACGCGGTCGAGGACGAGGCGCGGGGCCGCGGCTGGACGGTCGTGCACGGCACGCTGCACGTCGGCCTCGTCGAGGCGCTCGAGCGCGACCGGCTGCCGGCGCTGCTGCAGGCGCAGGATCCCGAGGCCTACGCCCGCGAGCTCACCGGCGTCACGCTGCCGCAGCTGGGCGGGGCGACGACCCAGGTGGTGCCGCAGTACCCGCGGGAGCCCCGGCTCGAGAGCATGCTCGCGCGGCTCGTCGAGCTCGCCGAGGCGGGCGGCGCCGGCGTGCTGCTCTCGCTCGACGAGGTCGCGGTCGAGTCGATGCAGGAGCTGCGCCGCATCGCGATCGCGGTGCAGCACCTGCTGCGCGAGGATCGCCGCGTCGCGATCGTCGCGGCCGGCGTGCCCGCCTCCATCGCCGCGGCGCTCGAGGCCGACGGCCTCACGTTCTTCCGCCGCGCGCAGCAGGTGCGGCTCGACACCCTCACGCTCGCCGAGGCGCGAGCGGCGATCGCCGAGCCGGTGCGCGCCCACGGGCGCTCGATCGGCGAAGCGGCGCTCGAGCGCGCGGCGCGCGCGAGCGAGGGCTACCCGTTCCTCGTGCAGACGATCGGCGCCCGCGCGTGGGAGCACCGCCCCGCCGACGACGAGATCACGGCGGATGCGGTCGAGCACGCCGTCGAGGTCGCCTACGCGACGATGGGCGAGAGCGTCATCGTGCCGGCGCTCCGCGGCCTGTCGGGCCGCGACCGCGACTACCTGCTCGCCATGGCCGAGGACGACGGGCCGGCGACCACGGCCGACGTCGCCGAGCGGATGGGCGCGACGAGCGGCAACGCCGGCAGGCAGCGCGCGCGGCTGCTCGATGCGGGCGTCATCGTCGTGCCCGGGCGGGGACTCGTCGACTTCGCCATCCCGCGCATGCGCGAGCACCTGCGCGAGCACCCGCACGACGCGCAGCTGGGGCTGCCGACCGCCGCCCGCCGCACGTTCCACGACTGACGCGCGTCGGCTACGCTCGTCACGTCAGGCGCCCTCGCGCGCCGGTCTCGAGAAATGGGACCACGCGCATCCGCGCGCGACACACACGAACCCCATCGTCGAGGTTCCGTGCCACGTCGCGCCGCACCCGCTGCCGCGCCGTGGATGAGCCTCCGTCCCGCCCTGGAGTGCCCGTGTCCGACACCACCACCGTCTCCGCCGCCGTCGCCGCCGAGCTCGAGCAGCACGCGTCCCACGTCTTCGCCCTCATGGGCAACGGCAACGCCTGGTTCCTCGACGCCGTCGTGCGCCGCGGCGCCATGCGCGTCACCGCCGTGCGGCACGAGGCGGCAACAGTCGCCGCCGCCGACGCCTGCTTCCGCGCGGGCGGCGGGCTCGCGATCGCGACCACCACCTACGGGCCCGGCTACACGAACGCGCTCACGCCGCTCGCCGAGGCCGCGCAGGCGCGCGTGCCGCTCGTGCTCGTCGTCGGCGACCAGCCGACCACCGGGCCGCGGCCGTGGGACGTCGACCAGGCCGCGATCGCGGCCGCAGTCGGCGTCGAGACGATCGTCGTCGGCACCGGAGACGCACGTGCCGCCGCCCGCCGCGCGGCGCAGACGGCCCTCGTGGAGCGCCGCCCCGTCGTGCTCGCGCTGCCCTACGACCTCGCCCACCGGCCGGCGGAGGAGGAGACCGGTGGCGTGGCCACGGCGGAGCGCGCGCCCGTGCCGCCGTTCATCGCGATCGACGCCGAGCAGCTCGCGGGCGTGGCGGCGCTGCTCGACGCCGCCGAGCGGCCGCTGGTGCTCGCCGGCCGCGGCACGCACCTCGCGGGGGCGGCCGAGCCGCTCCGCGCGCTCGCCGCACGGCTCGGCGCCCGCACCGCCTCCAGCGCGCTCGGCAGCGGCATCTTCGCCGCCGACCACCGGCACCTCGGCATCTCGGGAGGCTTCGCCTCCGAGCGCGCCGCCGCCGCGATCGAGCAGGCGGATGCGGTGCTCGTCGTCGGCGCGGGCCTCAACCAGTTCCAGACGCGGTTCGGCGACGCCTTCGCGCCCGCCGCCCGCATCGTGCAGGTTGACGTGCTCGATGCAGCGACGAACCCGCGGGTCGACGAGCTCGTGCGCGGCGACGCGCGCCTCGTGGCCGACGCGCTGCTCGCGCTGCTCGGCGACGGCGACGGCCACGCGCGCGGCGACGAGGGGTGGGCCGCGGCCGGCCTCGGCGACGTCACGGGCATCCACTTCGAGCGCGAGGCGGGGGAGCCGGCCGCGCCCGACGGGCGGCTCGACCCGCGCAGCCTCTTCCACGCGCTCGAGCGCATCCTGCCCGACGACCGCGTGGTCGTCTCGGACGGCGGGCACTTCATCGGGTGGGCGCCGACGCACCTGACGATCGCCGACCCCGAGCGGCTGCTGATGGTCGGCACCGCCTTCCAGACCATCGGGCTCGGGTTCCCGAGCGCGGTGGGCGCCGCGGCGGCCCGGCCCGACGACACGCTCGTGCTCGTCTCGGGCGACGGCGGAGCGCTCATGGCGCTCGCCGACCTCGACAGCGTGGCGCGCACGGTGCGCCGCGGCGTGGTCGTGATCGTCAACGACGCCGCCTACGGCGCCGAGATCCACCAGTACGCCGTGCGCGGCGTCGCCGAGCAGCCCATGCTCATCGACCAGGTCGACTTCGCCGCGCTCGGCCGCGCGGTCGGCGCCGAGGGCGCGGTGATCGAGACGCTCGCCGACCTCGCGCAGCTCGAGGCCTGGCTCGCGAGCGGCGCCGAGGGAGTCTTCGTCGCCGACTGCCGCGTCTCGCAGCAGGTCGTCGCGCCCTACATGCTCGAGATCGTCGAGGCGGCGACCCGCGCCTCGGCCCGGTAGGTCACGCCGGCTCGTCGCCCTCGTGCGCGACCGGCTCGTCGCCCTCGTGCGCGACCGGCTCGTCGCCGCCGAGCGGCCGGTCGCCGAGCTCGAGCAGGCGCCGCAGCAGCTCGAGCACCTCCTCCGGCAGCAGCGGCTCGGCGACCGTCACGTCGCAGCGCGTCTCGACCGTCACGCGCCACAGCGGCGCGTCGGGCATCGCCTGGCCGTCGAGCGCCTCGAGGGCGCCCGAGGCGACGAGGGTGTCGAGCCGCTCGCGATCCGCGCCGGGGATGACCTCGAGCTCGAGCACGGCCGCGCGAGTGCGGCCGAGCATGCCGCCCGAGCGAGCGACCCGCACCGCGTCATGGGCCGCATCCGTCGGCGCCGCATCCGTCGGCTCCGCGCCGTCGCCGTGCGCCGGTCCGGCCGCGGGCTCGAGCACGCCGACGGCCTCCCACGCGGCCCGCACCGCGCCGGTCTCGCGCACGTCGTCGCCGTAGCGCGCGGCCGCCGCGGCGAGCGTGGCCTCGGCGAAGTCCCGGAAGCCGGCCGTGCGGGGGAGCGGGCCCGTGAGGGCGTCCATCCAGATGCGGCCCGGCGCCTCCCACGCGTGCCCGCCGATGGCGGTCGCCGCGAGGTGGAAGGCGCGGTTGGGGATGCCGGAGTTGATGTGCACGCCGCCGAGGTCGTCGGTCGTCACGACGAGGTCGCGCATGTGGCCCGGCTGCGGGTCCTTGCCGAGCACCGGGTCGTCGAACGCGGTGCCGGGGGCGGCCATCGACCGGAGCGCCACGCCCTGCACCTGCTCGGTGAAGACCCCGGCACCGATGAGCCAGTCGGCCTCGTCGGCGCGCTGGCCGAGCGAGTGCTGCTTCACGAGCGCGCCGAGCACGTCGGCGATCGACTCGTTGAGCGCCCCGGGCTCGTCGCGGTAGACGAGGTCGGCGGTCGCGGAGATCACGCCGTGGCCGAGCTCGTGGCCGATGACGTCGACCGCGCCGGTGAAGCCAGCGAAGACCTCGCCGTCGCCGTCGCCGAAGACCATGCGCTCGCCGTCCCAGAACGCGTTGTCGTAGCGCTGCCCGTAGTGCACCGTCGCGAGCAGCGGCATCCCCGCGCCGTCGAGCGAGTCGCGCCCGAGCGCCTCGAAGAGCATGCGCCACGAGTCGCCGAGCCCGTCGAAGGCCTGGTCGGCCGCCGGGTCGCCGGTGGGCGGGTCGCCCTCGGTGCGCACCGGGTCGCCGGGCAGCGCCGTCGTGCCGCGCGCGTCGCTGACGATGCGGCGGGGCGCGGGGCGCTCGCCGGGCACGCGCGCGGGGGCGGGGGCGCGCAGCCGGCGATGCGCGGGCGCGGCGGCGCGCTCGGCGCGGATGCCGCGGTCGAGGCCGAGGGTGTGCGCGGCGACCGAGGCGGCGGGGCTGCCCGCCGCGGCGAGGCGCTCGAGCAGGAACGGCGGCACGATGCCGTGCCGCGCGGACGGGTGGGGCGCGCGGTCGGACTGCCGCTCGCGCAGCGCGCGCGCGAGGCGCGGCGCGATGATCGCCGCCCAGTGCCGGTAGCCGGCCGCCGACGGGTGGAAGCCGTCGGATGCGTGCAGGTGCGGCTCGAGGATCGCGGGCGTCGGCAGGTGCAGCACGTGCGGCTCGTCGGCGGCGATCCGCTGCAGCACGTCGTCGAGGCTGCGGGCGTGGCCGCCGATGAGGGATCGGATGGGCTGCGGCAGCCACTCGAACGTGTCGATCTGCGGCGCGCCGGCGAGGCCGAGCACACCGCCGGGCGCGAGGCGCTGCCCGAGGCCGTCGACGAGCCCGCCGATCGCGCGCGCGAACGCGCGTCGGCTGACGAGCTGCAGCGCGTCGTTGGCGCCGACGAGCAGCACGATCGCGTCCCACGGGGCGTCGTCGGGCGCGCCGACGGCGGGCAGGTGCCGCTCGAGCACCTGCGCGGCATTCGAGCCCTCGAGGCCCTCGATGCGCCACGCGACCGGTCGGCCGCGGTAGCCGGCGACGAGCGCGGCGGTCTGCACGGCGAGGCTGTCGTCGAGCCGCTCGGCGCCGACGCCGGTCGCGGTCGAGTCGCCGATGACGAGCAGCCGCAGCGGCGCGCCGTCGCCCTCGCCGACGGTGCCCGAGCGCGTGCCCGCAGGCTCCGGCAGCCACACGAGCCCCGACTGCAGGCGCTTCGCCTGCCCCAGCAGCACCGGGGCGAGCGCGAAGGCGGCGGGGCGGGCGAGGCGGTGGAGCGCGCGCTCCGCGCGCCGGGCGGCGACCGCCGCGGTCGCCCCGATCCGTGCTGCCAGCTGCATCCCGCACCCCTTCGCCTCGTGAGACGCCGATGCTACTCGGCGGCGCTGACGCGGTCGTCAGCGGCCGCGGCGCATCCGCACCCGCACCGGGTCGCCGACCAGGATGCCCTCCGCGCGCCGCACGACCATCTTGAGCGGCAGCAGGTAGCCGCCGTCGCGCGGGAACAGCGAGGTGGTGAAGGTCGTGCCGCCGACCGTCGCCTCCACGGGGATGACGCCCCACCCGTAGGTGAGCTCGCGGGCGCTCTCGGCGATCAGCTCCGACTCGTCGGCGGGCACGGGTGCGAAGACGAAGGGGGCGGGGCCGCGCCATTCGATCGCGGTCGTGCTGAACTCGAGCTCCACCCGCGGCACGCTACTCCTCGGGCCGGCCCATGCGCCCCTCAGTGCGCCGTCGAGGTCCGGGTAATGGCCGTCGCCCCGATAGCCTGGAGCGCATGTCGCGAAGCGCCGCCGTCAGCATCTCCGTCCTCGTCGGGGCGATCGTCCTCATCGTCGCAGCCGCGCTGCTGATCGTGCGCCCATGGGAGACGAGCACCGCGGCGCCGGCGCCGGCCGCGGCGAGCGGCCCGCCCGCCGAGCTCGTCGACGAGACCACGCACATCCTCGACGACGCAGGGGAGGGCGCACCCGTCGTCGTCGAGTTCCTCGACTACGAGTGTCCCGCGTGCGGCCAGTTCCACCCCATCGTCGAGGAGCTGCGCTCGACCTACGCGGGCGAGGTCACGTTCGCGGTGCGCTACTTCCCGCTGCCGAGCCACGACGCTGCGATCCCGGCGGCGCTCGCGGCCGAGGCGGCCGCCCAGCAGGGGCAGTTCGAGGCGATGCACGAGCTGCTCTTCGACCGCCAGCAGGAGTGGGCCGGCACCGAGGACGCCGTGGCGGTCTTCCGCGGCTACGCCGAGGAGCTCGGCCTCGACCTCGAGGCCTACGACGCCGCCGTCGCCGACCCCGCGACGCTCGACCGCGTCGCGCTCGACGCCAACGCCGGCATCTCGCTCGGCGTGCAGTCGACGCCGACGTTCTTCGTCGACGGCGAGCAGCTCGAGCTGCGCGACTTCGCCGACCTCGAGACGGCGATCCAGGCGGCGCTCGAGCAGTAGGCCCGCTTCCCGAGCGCGCCTCGGCAGGGCAGCCGCCGACGGCCCGACGGGGAGGAGGAGCCGCCGGCGGCTCGACGCGAGGCCGCGACCGACGCCGTCCGCCTCTGTCGCGAGCGACGCTAGCTGGCTCGCCCGGCCGGGCGGAATGGGCAGTTCTCCCCGCCGGGAGCTCGTTGCCTCCGCAGGTGCCAGGATGGCGACGTGCCGCGCCGTCGGAGCCTCGGAGCGCTGGCCGCCGCGTGCCTGCTGGCGGTCGCGCCGCTCGGCTGCGCGGGCGCGCCCGCGCCCGACGAGGGGCCAGCTCCCGACGTGCTCGTCGAGCTCGTGCAGCTGCGCGGCGACGTCGCCTCCGGGCACGTCGAGCTGCGCGTCACGAACCGCGGCGACCGCGAGCTCGTGATCGCCTCGACGGCCTACGAGTCGAGCCGCTGGAGCGCTCCGATGGTGCGCGACGACGAGGCGCGCATCCCGCCCGGTGCGCGCCGCAACCTGCGCCTGCCGCTGCCGGAGCCCACGTGCGACGCGGGCCCGCTCGAGCATCGCGCGACGCTCCGCCTCGCCGACGGCCGGGAGCTCGAGGCGGAGCCGACCGACCCCTACGGGCAGCTCGAGGCGCTCGACGACGCCGTCTGCGACCTGCGCGCCTTCGAGCGCGAGGTGGCCGGGCTCGCGTGGGGCGAGCCGGACATCCCCCAGGACGGCTCGGGGCCGGCGGTGCTGCGGCTCGAGGTGACGCCGGTGGCGGGCGACGGCGAGCCGCTCGGGCGGCTCGAGGCGATCCCGGCGACCGTGCTCCTCGCGCTCGAGGCCGACGGCGAGCGCGCCGAGGCGCTGCCGCTCGGCATCGAGCTGCGCGCGGGCGCGGCGCCCATCGCGGTGCGGGTGCCGCTCGTGCCCGGCCGCTGCGACCTGCACGCGGTCGCCGAGGACAAGCAGGGCACGCTCTTCCGCATCCGCGCCGAGCACGGCGACCGGCCCGTCGACCTCGTGCTCCCGAGCCCCGACGCGCAGCGCGACGCGCTGCTCGACTGGGTCGTCGCCCGCTGCGCTGCCCTGCCCTGAGCGGCCGCCGTCAGCGGCCCTGCGCTGGGCTCAGTCGCGCGCGGCAGCCCGCAGATCGATGCGCGACGTGCCGATGCGGTCGCCCGCCTTCCACTCGTCCCAGCCGGGCTGGTCGGCCATGAACGCCTCGACCTCGTCCTTCGACGCGCGCAGGTGCGGGTCGTGGCGCAGGTAGTGCCGCGTCTCGCGGGCGACGAGGCCCGAGAGGATGAGCAGGCCGATGAGGTTGGGCAGCGCCATCAGGCCGTTCGCGACATCCGAGAACGACCACACGAGCGACAGCTGCGTCGTGCAGCCGATGAAGACGACCGCCGAGAAGAGCACCCGGAACGGCATGACCCAGCGCCGCCCGAGCAGCCGCTCGACGTTGCGCTCGCCGTAGTACGACCAGCCGAGGATCGTCGAGTAGGCGAACATCAGCAGGCCGAGCGTCACGATCCAGTGGCCCCACTCGCCGGGCAGGCCGGTGCTGAACGCCTCGCCGGTCATGAGCGCGGCGCTGATCGGCTCGCCGGTCGCCTCGTCGACGTCGTCCCAGACGCCCGTGACGACGATGGTGAGGCCGGTGATCGAGACCACGATCAGCGTGTCGATGAAGGTCTGCGTCATCGACACGAGGCCCTGGCGCACGGGGTGCGTCGTGCGGGCCGCGGCGGCCGCGATCGCCGCGGAGCCGAGTCCCGACTCGTTCGAGAACAGGCCCCGCGCGACGCCGTACTGCACGGCGATGATGAGCACCGACCCCGCGAACCCGCCGACCGCGGCCGTGCCCGTGAACGCATCCGTGAAGATCTGCGCGATCGCCGCCGGCAGCCCGCCGAGGTTCGCGCCGAGGATGTACAGGCCACCGAGCACGTAGAGCACGATCATGACGGGCACGAAGCCGGCCGTGACGCGCCCGATCGACTTGATGCCGCCGACCAGCACGACGAGGGTGAGGACGGCGAGGATGATGCCGGTCACCCAGGTGGGCACGCCCCAGCTGCTGTCGACGTTCGTCGCGATCGAGTTGCCCTGCGTCATGTTGCCGATGCCGAAGCAGGCGACGACGGTGAAGACGGCGAACGAGAGCGCGAGGACCTTGCCGAGCGGGCCCGGGATGCCCTTCTGCAGGTAGTGCTGCGGGCCGCCCGACTTCTCGCCGGCGTCGTCGGTCGTGCGGAACCGCACGGCGAGGTAGGCCTCGCTGTACTTCGAGGCCATGCCGACCAGGCCCGTCACCCACATCCAGAACAGCGCACCGGGCCCGCCGATGCCGATCGCGGTCGCGACGCCGACGATGTTGCCGGTGCCGACCGTCGCCGCGAGCGCCGTGGTGAGCGCCTGGAACTGCGAGATGTCGCCCTCGGCGCCGTCGTCCTTGCGCTGGAAGAGCCCGAGCCGCAGCCCCGCGCCGAGCTTCAGGAACTGCAGCCCGCCGAGCCGGATCGTCAGGTAGAGGCCGGTGCCGACCAGCAGCGGGATGAGGAGGAACGGGCCCCAGATGATGCCGCTCAGGGCATCGAGGGCGGTCTGCAGCGGCTCGAGGTTCATGGGCGCTTCCGGTGTCGTGCGGTCGGGGTCGTGGTGGCTCGCACCGGGGAACGACCCTAGCCCGGGAGCGCGTCCCGGGCCGCATCCGCCGTCAGCGCTGCCGGCTCGGACGCACGGTGAGCGTCTGCGCCGCGCGCCCGACGGGCCCGTGCTCGTCGTGCAGCTCTGCGGCCGTGATGCCCTGCCCCGTCGGGCCGAACGCGACCGTCGTGTCGAAGCCGATCCAGCCTGCTCGCGGCTGCCGCAGGAGGTGGATGGTGAGGTCGAGGTTCGGGAACATCCACGCATCCGGGCTCTCGCGCACGGCGACGCCGTTCGCGACGTCGACGAGGCCGATCCAGCGGGCGAGCGGGCTCGCCTCCTCGCCCTCGACGAGCGCGAGCGGCGAGGCGATCCACATGCGGCTGCGGCCCGGGGCTCCCCGGCCGCACTCGCGCACCTCGAGCGACCGCACGAATCCGCCGCCCCACGCCTCGTCGAACGCGGTCGGCCGCGCCTCGTCGCGCGCCGGCAGGGGAGGGGCGGTGCCGCCGGCGACCGCGGCGGTGTCGACGGCGACGCTGTGCCACGCCCGGGCGACGGCGACGTCGCGGCCGGCGATGGATGCGGTGGCCTCGGTGAGCTCGATCGTGCGACCGGGTCGGCGGGTCTCGACCCGCACCGCGATCTCGTCGAGCGCCAGGAACCCGAGGATGTCGAAGGCGATGCGTCCGAGGAGCAGGTCGGCCGCTCCCGCGGCGGTGCGGTGCTGCTCGATCGCGTGCGTCAGCAGGCCGCCGAGCGGGGCGAAGTGCAGCTCGCCCGGCTGCCAGGCGCCGCTCGCGTGCTCGGTGGGGAGGTAGCGGCCGTCGCCGAGCGCTCGCAGGTACGCGGGGGCTGCAGGGTCGGCGCGCATCCTCCGAACCTAGCCGCCCGCGCCCTCCGGCGGGTGCAGCAGCAGGTCGGCCAGGTCGTCGAGGTAGCGCTCGAGCGGCACCGGCGCGTCGGTGCCCCAGCGCACGAGCGCCTCGCCGCCGCGCACGACGAGCGCGCGGTCGCCGTCGATGAGCGACACGTCGATCGGGATGGGCGCGATCGCGTGGTTCACCGTCTCGCCGAGCGGGAAGCCGCCCTGCATGGCGGCCGCGCGGTAGGCGCGGCGCTGCTCGACCGAGGCCGAGTGGAACTGGGGCCGGCCCGGCTCGGCGACGCGCGTCGAGATGCCCGTCTGCCACACGGCGCCGTCGCGCGTCACGAGCAGGGCGCCGAGGCGCCAGGCGCGGCCGAGCGAGCGCATCGTCGGCCGGCGGCGGATGCCGAGCACGGGCTTCGGCTCGATGTGCTCGGCGAGCGCCTCGTCGCGGGCGCCGGCCGCCGCGAGGCGCTCGGCGACGCGCTCGAGCGCCGCCCGGGCGCGCTCGACCGCCGCCGCATCCGCCGGGTCCACGTCCACGCCGAGCATCGTACGGGGGCGCGCCGAACCCTCCGCGCGCAGGGTCAGGTGACGTCCGGCGTCATGGCGTCGACGCGCAGCCGCACGAGGTAGCCGATGACGTCGCCCTCGAGCATCTCGAGGGTCGAGCGCACGCGCTCGGTCGTCGCCGAGCCGTCGACGGCAGCCCCCTCGGGACTCCGGGTGACCCGGACGCACTCCACGTCCTCGATCAGGCCACGGGTCACGATGACGGCACGGCCCGGGACGGCATCCACCTCGGTGTCGAGCTCGAAGTGGATCGAGCGCGGCTCGCCGAAGAGCCTCGCGCTCCAGGCATCGGGTGCCGAGAGCCTCCACTCGACCTCGATCCCGGGAGCGGCGGCGAGGCCGGTGTCCCACACCTGCCAGTCGGTCAGCCAGACGGTCGCGCGCTGCGTCACAGGCGCACGATGCCGCTGTCGCCGAGGTCGGGCTCGCCGTCGGTGACCAGGCCCTTCACCAGCTGCACGGCGGTCGCGACGGCGCCGGGGGAGTCCCAGTACTCGGCGCTCGTCGCCGTCACCTCGAGCAGGCCGTTGTCGGGGTCGTCAGGGCCGCCCGACATGAAGATGCCTGCCGACGCGTCCCACAGCTCGCGCAGCTTCGCGCGGTCGTCGACGAAGCGGGCGGTGCCCGCGAGCGACACCCAGCCGCCCTTGCCGGCGTAGTGCACGTTGACGCGCGGGTCGGCCTCGATCGCCGCGACCTTGTCGGTCGACCGCTCGCTGATGAACCAGACGGTGCCTGGGTGCTCGAAGTCCTGCGTGCCCATGGGTGTCGAGACGAGGTCGCCCTGGGCGGAGACGTAGGCGAGGGAGGCGATGCGCGTCGAGCGCATGATCTCGGCGATGGTGTCGAGCCGGTCGTCGTGTGCAGTCATGGCGCCACGCTCGCACCGGGGGCTGTGCGCAGGCTGGGGGTGCACGATGGGCGCATGCCCGACGACCGCGACCTCGACCTCGTCCTCCTCGGCGCGAGCGGCTTCGTGGGCCGGCTCGTCGCCGGCCACCTGGCCGAGCACGCGCCCGCCGGCCTGCGCATCGCCCTCGCCGGGCGCTCGCGCGAGCGGCTCGAGGCCGTGCGCTCCTCGCTCGGCGCCGCGGCCGCCGACTGGCCGCTGCTGATCGTCGACAGCGGCGACGCCGCCGGTGTGCGAGCGCTCGCCGAGCGCACGCGGGTGGTCGCGACCACCGTCGGCCCCTACCTGCGCCACGGCCTGCCGCTCGCCGAGGCGTGCGCCGCGTCGGGCACCGATTGCGTCGACCTCACCGGGGAGGTGCTCTACGTGCGCGCGCTCAGCGATCGCTGCCACGACCGGGCGCGCACGACCGGCGCCAGGCTCGTCGTCTCGTGCGGCTTCGACTCGGTGCCGTCCGACCTCGCGGTGCACCTGCTCCGCGAGCGCGCCGCCGCAGACGGCGCGGGCGGCCTCGGCGACACGACGCTGCGCGTGCGGCGCCTCGTCGGTGGCGTGAGCGGCGGCACGATCGCGTCGTTGCGCGAGCAGCTCGAGCGCACGCGGGCGGATGCGTCGCTCGGTCGCATCGTGCGGGATCCGGCCGCGCTGAGCGGCGGCACGCCGCTCGCTCCCGGCCAGCCCGATGTCGCGGTGCCCTTCCGCGACGCCGAGACGGGGGAGTGGGATGCGCCGTTCGTCATGGCGCCGTACAACACCCGCCTCGTGCGCCGCTCGCATGCGCTCCGCGCCATCCAGGACGACGCCGGCTTCCGCTACCGCGAGGTGGTGCCCACCGGTCGCGGCACCGCGGGCCGCCTCCGCGCGACGGCGCTCGCCGCGGGGTTCGCGGCGCTCGCGGGCGCGCTCGCGACCCCGGGCATCCGCTCCCTGGTGGCGCGAGCGCTGCCCGCCCCGGGCGAGGGGCCGTCGGCCGAGCGGCGAGCGGCGGGCTCGTTCGAGGTCGAGACGACGACCACCACGACCCGCGGCCGCCGGTACGCGGCGGCCGTCGCGGCCGAGGGCGATCCCGGCTATGCCGCCACCGCGGTCATGCTCGGCGAGGCCGCGCTCGCGCTCGCGGTCGACAGTGCGCGCTGCAGCCCCGACGGCGGCGTGCTGACGCCCGCGGTGGCGCTCGGCGACGTGCTCGTCGAGCGGCTGCGCCGGCGCGGCTTCCGGCTCGACGTGCGCGAGCTCCAGCCCCCTGCCGGGCGGCGGCCGTAGAGTGCCAGGATGCTCACCTTCGCCGATCGCGTGCCCACCGTCGACGAGCAGCGCGCCGTCGCGACGGCGGTCGGCTGGGGCGAGCACTTCGACTGGGCGTCGATCGGCGCCTCGCTCGTCGGCTCGCTGCACGGCGTCGTCGCGCTCGACGGCGACGAGGTCGTCGGGGTCGGGCGGCTCGTGGGCGACGGGGTGCGCTACTTCTACGTGCAGGACGTGATGGTGCGGCCCGATGCGAGCGACGAGGGCATCGCGTCGCGCATCGTCGAGCGACTGCTCGAGTGGGCGCGGTCGCAGGCGCCGGCGGATGCCGTGGTCGGCCTGTTCGCGAGCCCCGAGGCCGTCGGGGTCTACGAGGGCCTCGGCTTCGCGGCCGCCGACGGCGACCCGCTCGGCATGACGCTCGACCTCGCCCCGCGCGACGGCATCCGTGCCTGACCCGCGCCGCCGCGATCGCGCGCCGCGCGCGGGCCGCACGCGCCGGGAGCGGATCGGCGACCTCGAGTTCCGCGTCTCGGGCGACCTGCGCGAGCGTCCCGGCCCGCGCGAGGCGATCGTGCTGGTGCACGGCATCGGCATGTCGCAGCGCGCGATGCATCGGCTGCACCGGACGCTGCGGCCCGGCGCGCTCGTGCTCTCGATCGACATGCCGGGCCATGCGGGCCTGCCGGTGCCGCGGCGCGAGGTCGACGTGGTCGAGATGGCGGGGGCGCTCGGCGCGCTCCTCGCCCGGCTCGGCCTGCCGCCGGTCGTGCTCGTCGGCCACTCGATGGGCGCGCAGTGGGCGGTCGAGCTCGCGGTGCAGCGGCCGGAGCTCGTCTCGCGCGTCGTCGCGATCGCGCCGGTCGTCGACGCCGCGCATCGCTCGGTGCGCGAGCAGCTCGTCGCCCTGCTCGCCGACGCGGTGCGCGAGCCGCCGAGCCTCGTCGAGATCGCCTGCACCGACTACCTGCGCTGCGGGGTCGCCTGGTACGCGGCGCAGCTGCGGCAGACGCTCGCCTACCCGATCGAGCGGCGCCTGCCGGTGCTGCGCCGCCCGCTGCTCATCGTGCGCGGCGCGCACGACACCGTCGCGGGCGAGGCGTGGTGCCGCGCGCTCCGCGACGCGACCCCCGACGCCGCGCTCGTGCGCATCCCCGGGCACCACCACGCCGCGCAGCACTCCGCGCCGCGCGCCGTCGCCGCCGCGATCGTCGCGCACCGCTGACCGCCTCGAGCCCCCGAGCGGGGGAGCGGCGTCAGCGCAGCGCCGCCTCGAGGCCCTCGAGCAGGCGGTCGACGTCGCCGTCGTCGGTGTAGGGCGCGACGCCCATCCGCAGCCCCTCGTCGACGTCGAGGCCGAGCGCCCGGAACGGCTCGAGCGCGTAGAACGTGCCGGCGGGCGCGAGCACGTCGCGGTCGGCGAGCGCGCGCGACACCGCTCGCGCGTCGTTGCGGGGGAACGTGACGAAGAGCGTGGGCGTGCGCTCCGCCGCGACCGAGTGCATCACGACGCGGTCGCCGAGCCCGGCGAGGCCGCGCTCGATGCGCTCGCGCATGCGCAGCTCGTGCGCCTCGATGCTCGCGTGGCCCGCGAGCAGGCGCTCCCGCCGCGAGCCGGGCACCTCGGCGACATCCGCCAGCAGGTCGATCGCGGCTGTCACGCCCGCCATGAGCTCGTACGGCAGGGTGCCGAGCTCGAAGCGCTCCGGCACCGCGTCGGTCGACGGCAGGAGCTTGTCGGGCGTGAGCGACTCGAGCAGCGCCGGGTCGGCGGCGAGCGCGGCGCAGTGCGGTCCGAAGAGCTTGTACGGCGAGCAGACGAGTGTGTCGGCGCCGAGCGCCGCGGTGTCGATCGCGGCGTGCGCGGCGAGGTGCACCGCGTCGACGTGCACGAGCGCGCCCACCTCGTGCGCGCGCCGGGCGATGCGCGCGACGTCGGGCTTCGTGCCGAGCAGGTTGGATGCGCCGGTGACGGCGACGAGGCGGGTGCGGTCGGTGATCACCGCGTCGAGCTCGTCGAGGCGCAGGTCGGCGCTGCCGGGGTCGAGGCGCAGCCAGCGCACGGCCGCGCCGGCCGCCTCCGCCGCCTGCAGCCACGGGCGCACGTTGGCGTCGTGGTCGAGCTGCGAGACGACGACCTCGTCGCCCGGCCGCCACGTCTTCGCGAGCGCGCGCGAGAGGTCGTAGGTGAGCTGGGTGGCGCTGCGGCCGTAGACGATGCCGCGGGCGTCGGCGCCCAGCAGGTCGGCCATCGCCGCGCGGAAGGCGGCCACGGCGCGGTCGGCGTTGCGCTCGCTCTCGACGAGGCCGCCGCGGTTGGAGAGCGGCCCGGTGAGCGTGCGCGCGATCGCCTCGCCGACGACCGCGGGCGTCTGCGTGCCGCCGGGCCCGTCGAAGTGGGCGATGCCGGAGGCGAGGGATGGGAAGTGCGCGCGGAAGGCGGCGACGTCGAAGGCCATGGTGCTCCTCGGGGTGCGGGACGGATCCCGCTCAGGCTACGGGCGTCCGCCGCCGCCGTTGCCGTTGCCGCCGCCGGGTCCGGCGTTCTCGTTGCCGGAGTTCTCGGCGCCGGTGCTCGCGCCGCCCTGGCCGCCGCCGGACGTGCCGCCGCCGCCCGACGTGCTGCCGTCGGTCGTGACCGTCGCCGGGGCGATCGGTGCCGCGGGCGCCGGCTCAGCCGGCGCGGGGTCGGCGACCGCGGTCTCGGCAGGGGCCGTCTCGGTCGGTGCGGGCTCCGTCGGGGCAGGTGCGACGACGCTAGGGGCGGGAGGCTCGGACTCGATCACCGCTGGTTCGACCGTGGGTGCGGTCGGGTCGCCCGCCTGCAGCGCCATCGCGGGGACGGCGACGAGGAGCGCGGTGCCTGCGGCGAGCCCGCCGGCGATCGCCCAGCGGCGGCGCCTGCCGCGCGTCGCCGCGTCGGCCGTGCCCGCCTCGGGAGCGATGGCGGCGGACCGGAGCGTCTCGGCGGTGGTGCTGCGGTCGGCAGCCATCGCAGCGACGGGCGCGGGGCCGGAGTCGGCGGCGATGATCGCGGCGGTCGCGACGCTGCCGAGCGCCGCCGTCGCGTCGATGTCGCCGGTCGTGGCGACGGCGGCGGCCATCTCGATGAGCCGCTCGAGCACGGCCGCGGCCGTCGGGCGCGCCTCGGGCTCGCGCGCCGTCATCGCCGTCAGCAGCGACTTCCACTCGTAGCCGATCGAGCCGGGGATCTCGGGATCGCGCGCGAGCCGCGCGCTCAGCGACTCGAGCAGCGGCCCGGGGTACTCGCGGCGCCCCGTGAGCGCCTCGAGCAGCACGAGGCCGAGCGAGTAGATGTCGGAGGAGGGCGCGACGCGCGCGCCGGTGGCCTGCTCGGGGCTGAGGTAGGCGGCGGTGCCGAGCACCGTGCCGGTCGCGGTCAGCCGCGCGGCGCCCACGATGGCGGCGATGCCGAAGTCGGCGAGCTTCGCGTCGAAGTCCCTCCCGGGCACGAGCGAGGGCGCGAGCAGGATGTTCGCGGGCTTGATGTCGCGGTGCACCACCTCGCTCGCGTGCACGATGACGAGCGCCTCGGCCAGGTCGTGCGCGATGCGCCACGCCTGCTCCTGCGGGAGCGGCCCCTGGGCGAGGCGCGCGGCGAGCGTGGGCCCGTCGACGAGCTCCATCACCAGGTACGACACCAGCAGGCCGTCGAGCGTCGTGCTGCCCGCGTCGAAGAGGGTGACGAGCGCGCGGTGGTTGAGCGAGGCGAGCAGGTCGATCTCCGACCGCTCGCGCTGCAGGTCGGCCGGATCGGTGCTCTCGCGCACGATCGCCTTGACCGCGACCTCGCGCCCGAGCACCTCGTCGGTGGCCCGATGCACCGAGGCCATGCCGCCGGCGCCGATGCGCTCGCCGATGCGATAGCGCTCGGCGAGCAGGCTTCCCTGCTGGAGCGGGTCGGCAGCGCCCATGGCGTCCTCCATTTGTCCCCCTGAGCGTATCCCGCCCTTGGGGGACGGATGACCAGCGGACTCGCAGGAACAGGCGTGCGGGCCCACAGGAAGCAGCCGGCGCGTCAGCGCGGCGTCGGCACGAGCGCCACCTCGCCGAGCGCGCCGCCGTCGACGACCGCCGTCATCACGGTGCCGATCGGCTGGCGGCGCCGGTCGGTGGGGGAGCCCGGGTTCAGCAGGCGCAGCCCTCCGGGCGTCGTCGAGTCCCAGGGGATGTGCGAATGGCCGAAGACGAGCACGTCGGCCGGCGCGGGGGAGGAGGGCCCGAAGCGCGCGTCGCATCGGCGCTCCCGGCCGGCGGCGGCGCCCGTCTCGTGCTCCACCGCGAAGCGGAGCCCATCGACCTCGAAGCGCGCGGTCTCGCCGAGCCGGCGGTGCAGCTCGGCGCCGTCGTTGTTGCCCGCGACGCCCACGAGGCGCGCTGCCCGCGACTCGAGCTCGTCGAGCAGCTCCGGCACCACCCAGTCGCCGGCGTGCACCACCAGGTCGGCCTCGTCGACGAGCCGCCACACCTGCTCCTGCAGCGCCTTCGCGCGCAGCGGCAGGTGGGTGTCGCTCAGCAGCAGCAGCCTGGTGGTCACACGCGGCGCATCAGCCGGTGACCTCGACCTCGCCGACCATGGTCGCCGGGTGCGGGTCGCACACGAACGTGTAGGTGCCGGCCACGAGCGTCACCTGCACCGACGTCTCGTCGGTGCCCGCGACATCCGTCGCCACGTCGACGCCGCCGGGGCCGGTCAGGCGGAAGTTGTGGGCGGCGGTGCGGTCGGCGAAGGTGAGCGTGTAGTCGCCGGCCGCGAGCGTCTCGACGGGCTGGCCGTCGGCGTCGGTGAGCGCGATCTCGTACGCGTCGGGGTCGTCGGCCGTGCCGACCATGCCGATGAGCGCCATCCCCGCCTCGTCGCCCGACGATGCGGGGGAGGAGGGCTCCGTCGCGGGTGCCGAGCTCGGCGCCGCGTCGCCGGAGGACGGCGGAGCGGACTCACCGCTGGCGGAGCAGCCCGCGAGCGCCAGCGCGGCGGCTGCGAGGAGGGCGGTGATCGATGCGGATCGAGGTGTCATGGCGGTGCTCCCTTGTCGGTGGGTCCACAGCGGTTCGGAGCCGCGGGCCGGAGGGATGGGTCCGGGGATGGGTCAGGTGCCGTCGCGCTGGGCCGTCGAGAGCGGTCCGGTGATCGGCTCGCCCTTGACGCGGGCCGTGCGCAGGGTGTCCACGACGATCACGATCGCGAGGATCACGAACGACAGGCCGACCGACGCGATGACGTCGGTGAGCCAGTGGTAGCCGAGGTACAGCCGGCTGCCGATCTGCGCCACGATGCCGACCGCGGCGAGCGCGAAGAGGCCGATGCGCAGGGGGATGTGCCGCTGCCGCGAGGCGATGAGGTAGGCGGTGATGAGCAGGAAGTCGGATGCGCCGAGCACGTGCCCGGAGGGGAACGAGAAGGTGTGGTCGGCGCCGAGCACCATGAGGTCGATCGGGGGGCGCGGGTGCTGCACGAGGGGAGCGATGGAGAGGGCGCTGATGACGCCGAGCGCCATGCCGCCGCACAGCACGAGCGGACGCCAGGCGTGGCTCGCGAGGATCGTCCAGCCGATGCAGACCACGAGCACGATGATGGGCATCGCGACGGGGCCGAAGACGTACGCGAGCACCGACATGGTGACGGTCTCTGCGTCGTCGCGGGCGTCGACGAACCACTGCTGCACGGGCTCGTTGAGCCTCGCGGCGCCCGAGTCGGTCAGCACGCCCACGAGCATCACCGTGAAGATCGTGAGGCCCACGACGGCGAGCGCGATGGCGCTGCCGTAGAGGGTCCGCCGCTCCGAGCGGGAGATGTAGCGCTCCTCGACGAGGAACTTGCGACGCCACTCGGCGTCGAGGATGCGCGGGCTGCGGGTTGCTGCGGTCACCGGCTCAGCGTAGGGCCAGGAGCCGGCTCGGCTCGCTCCGTGAGCGTCGACGCGAACGCGCCGATGAGCGCGAGCGCGGCGAGCGTGACGATGCCGGTCGCGCCGAGGATGAAGAGGTTCATGGGGTCGTCGAGCGCGATGGTCGCGTCGTGGACGGATGCGGCGATGCGGAGCACGGGGGCCTGCCTTCCTGGTGGGTGGTCACGGTAGCCCGCGGGGCTGGGGGATCCCGGGGAGGCCTCGTCGGCACTCGACTGGATATCGGAGATATCAACCCAGGTCGTGAACCTGAGCACAGAGTCGCCTCGAGCAGCCCGCACCGGTCGTCATGCGCTACCGCCGCGGGCTTATGGCCACGAAGGGCTCACAGGTAGCGGCATACGTCCTTGGACTGGCATTCGGAGGGGTTGGCTTGTGCGGCGCCGTCTCGGAGGTGGGCGACGTTGGTGCGGAGCGCTTGTAGGTCGGTGATCTGCTGGTCGAGGGCAGTGAGGCGGATGTCGAGGAGCTCCTTGACGTGGTGGCACGGGGCGGTCCCGGTATCTCGAATATCGAGTACCTCGCGGATCTGAGCGAGTGTGAGTCCGGCGGCGCGCCCTCGCCGGATGAAATCCAGCCTGGCGATGGCCTCTTGGTCGTAGTCGCGGTATCCGTTGACGGTCCGTTCGGGGGGCGGCAGCAGTCCGCTGTCCTCGTAGAACCGCAGGGTCTTGGTGGTCGTGCCAGTGGCCTCGGCGAGTTCACCGATTCGCATGGCGGTCTCCGCTCTCGGTACTTGACCTTCTACTGCACTGGAAGGTCCATGGTGGGTGATGGATGGGCGAATACCAAACCGGAGGAGATCGAGATGAGCGCGGAGTACGACGTTGACCTGGCCGTCATCGGGTCGGGAGGGGCCGCGATGGCAGCAGGTATCGCGGCCCGCAAGGCGGGCGCCGAGGTCGTACTGATCGAGCGCGGCGCTCTGGGCGGGACCTGTGTCAACGTCGGCTGTATTCCGTCCAAGACCCTGCTGGCCGCTGCCGGGACCCGGCACAGTGCGCTAACCAACCCGTTCGACGGCGTTCCCACCTCCGCGGACGGCGTGGACCTGGACGCCCTGGTGGCGCAGAAAGCTGAGTTGATCGACCGACTCAAGCAGCACAAGTACACCGAGGTCGCTGAAGCGTGGGGGTTCCCGCTGATCTCAGGTGAGGCTCGATTCGCCGACAAGGACACGGTGGAGGTCGACGGGAAGCCGCTGCGGGCACGGTCCTACGTGATCGCGACCGGTTCGCAGCCCACGGTGCGCGGCATCGACGGGATCGAGGACGTGGAGTACTTGACGTCGACGACTGCGATGGAACTGACCGAGGTGCCCGAGTCGCTGGTGATCATCGGTGGCGGCTATGTCGGGATGGAGCAGGCCCAGCTGTTCGCGCACCTCGGCGCTCGCGTGACTGTGATCGGGCGCCTGGCGCCGCGCGCAGAGCCGGAGTTGCGCGAGGTCATGGCCGGTGTGTTCGCCGATGACGGTATCGCCGTGATCGCCGAACACGCGACCGGCGTCGAGACCGCCGAGGAAGGCGGCGTCAGAGTGATCACCGCGTCTGGGAACCAGGTGACTGCGGAGCGACTGTTGGTGGCGACCGGCAGGCACTCCGACACCATCACGTTGAATCTCGCGGCAGCTGGCGTCGACACCGACGCCCGGGGCTTCGTCGTGATCGACGAACACCAGGCCACGTCCAACCCGCGGGTGTATGCAGCGGGCGACGTTGCGGGCACTCCGCAGTACGTGTACGTCGCCGCCGCCTCTGGACGGGTCGCCGCCGTCAACGCACTCGCCGACGGTGGGACAAAGCGTGAGACGGTGGACTACACCGGCCTGCCGGCGGTGATGTTCACCCGCCCACAGTTGGCCTCGGCAGGGCTCACTGAGAAAGAAGCGCTTGAGCAAGGCCACCCGTGTGCCTGCCGAACTTTGGCTTTGGAGGACGTGCCGAGAGCACTGGTGAACCGCGACACTCGCGGCGCGCTGAAACTGGTCGCCGACGCCAGCACCGGCAAGGTCCTAGGCGTCCACGCGGTCGCCGACGGAGCGGGCGAGATCATGCTCGCCGCCACTTACGCGATCAAGGCCGAGATGACCGTCGACGACCTCGCCGACACCTGGGCTCCCTACTTGACCATGGCCGAGAGCCTGCGGATCGCCGCCGGGCTGTTCCGCAACGAACTACCCACCTCCTGCTGTGCCTGACCCGACCCGGGCCGCACCGGCCGGGCCGCAGGACGCCGGGTTGGTGCATTGTCTGCATCACCTATGAGCGGTGGGCGCTCGTTAAGAGTCCACCACGCACGGAAAACGCCCGGTCAGCAGGTTTTGGTGGGATTTGTTTGCTGACTTGGGCCTCAGGGAGAGCGGGGCCGGAGCTTCGGTATCAACTTGTCTGGATACCGGGGATATCAACGTACGTCGTGAGCTCCACGCGACGATGAGCCGCGCCCACGATTGACACGCTCTGGGATGAAGCGTGGCACCAGCCGCACGAGCACCACCATGGCCACCAGCTCGACGAGGGTTTGGGTGACGACGGCGAGCGGGGCGATGCCGAGTGTCGCGGGCAATGCCAGTGCGAGCGGGAGGACGACGAGCGAGTTCCTGGTCGCAAGCGAGAAGGCGACCGCCCGCGTTCCAGGGACGTCGAGCCGGGCCATGCGGCCCGCGAGCAGGCCGAGCATCACCGCGACGACGACGAACGCCACGTAGAGCGGCACGACGCGGATGAGGGCGCCGATCTGCGAGCCAACGGCGCCGATCTGCGACTCGACGACGGTCGCGAGCGTGAGCATCATGAGCGGCACCATGGCGGCGGCCATGACCGTCTCGACGACTCGGCCGAAGCGGTGTCGCTTCGCGAAGGCCTGGACGATCGCGGCCGCGGCGAGCGGGATGACGATGAGCAGCAGGAAGGCCTCTGCGAAGGGGCCGACGTCGATGACATCGAGCACTTCGGTTCCGACGAACAGCAGCAGGTAGAGCGGCAGGAGGAGGATCTGCACCAGCATCAGCAGGGGAGCGGCCGCGAGCAGGCGTGCGCGTGCGCCGCCGGCGAGGCCGGTGAAGACGATCACGTAGTCGATGCACGGCGTCAGCAGCACCAGCAGCACGCCGAGCAGTAGGCCGCGGTCGTCGGCGACAAATCTCGATAAACTCCACGCGAGCACAGGAACCACGACGAAGTTCGCGCCGAGAATCGTCACGAGGAATCGGGCGTCGCGGAACGATCGCCCCACCTCGACGAGCGGTACGCCGAGGAAGGTCGCGAAGAGCAGCAGCATCAGCACTGGCTCGATCGCGTGCTCCAGCGTGGGTGCGACCGAGGGGGAGATGAGTCCGACCGCTGCGCCGACGGCGATCGCGGCGAGGTAGATCGGAACCTGGTGTTGGTCCCAGGCCTGCACCAGACGCGGCGTCATCCGGTGTGGGGGAGCTGTCCGGTGATCTCCGCGAGCATCGACGCACCTTCTGGAGGCGTGCGCATCGCGAGCACAAACATCTCGCCGCGCAGCGCGAGATCGAACGCGAAGAACGGACAGCACGCTTGCTCATCGGCGGCGACACGTGCCGCCGACGCGACGACCGCGATCGGGAGCAGATACTGCAGGCCGCCGTCGACCACTTCGGGCTCGGCGCCCTCGAGCAGCGAGCGCCAGCGATCCACCCGGCCTTGCATGCCGGCACCGAGCGAGCAGGCAACCGCCGGAGAAGAGGGCTGGTCGGTCATGGGTGCAAGATTACGCTCACGCCGCTCGGCGCGCTGGCACACAGGAGAGGGTCGGGAGCCGAACTAGTTAGATATCACGAATTCGACTGGATATCAGGGATATCAACTCACGTCGTGAGCTCCCGTGCTCGGGCTCTGCCGAGCACTCTCCGGCCAGGTGCTGATGATTAAGGCTTCATGGGCTTACCTGTGAAAGCGAACGCAATGCAGAGGGCCAGGCCGCCGAACACGAACACGTCTGCAAAGTTTCCGATGAACCAGTCGGCGTAGGCGATGAAGTCCACGACGTGACCTCGGCCCGGTCCAGGGTGGCGCGCCAGCCGGTCGATGACATTCCCCAACGCCCCACCGAGGATGAGGCCGAGGCCGACCGCCCACGGCAGTGACGTGGTTCTCCAGGTGAGCCAGGCCGCGACCATGGTGCCCGCGGCGGCGAGGACGGTGATGAGCGGCGTTGCGGTGGCGCCGAGCGAGAATGCTGCTCCTGGGTTGAAGGTGAGCTGGATCGCGAGCATGTCCCCCAGGAGCGGATGTCGCTCGCCGATAGCGAGGGTCGCCTCAGCCCAGAGCTTGCTGAGTTGATCAATCGCGACGGCGGCGAGTGCAGTGATGTAGCCGACCATCGTGACTCGCCACAGTCGAGGTCTCCTGTCTGGTGGGGCGGTGTCCCCTGGGGCGGATTGTGTCGCTGCGTGTGTCGGCGAGTTGCTGCTGGTGACCGACATCAGGCCAGTGCCTCGAACAGGCGGGGGATGACGCCGGACTCGATCAGGATGAACAAGCCCAGGCCGATGAACACGACGGGGACCAGCCAGTGCTCGATCCGCTCGAGGCCCTCGGTGACGGCCTTGTGCGTGCCGATGAGTTTGCCGAGGAGGCACCAGACGCTCACCAGAGCGAGGAATACGACGATGGTGATGGCGGTGTCCGCGGGCGAGATGGTTCGGAACACCGGCGTGTAGAGGCTGATGTTGTCCGCGCCATTCGCGATGGTGACTCCGGCGATGCCGAGCAGGCCGAGGTTCTTCATCGCCGACTCGTCAGGATCTGCATCGTCACGGTCGCGCAGTCCCCGGATGAGTCCGATCACACCGATCAGCAGCGGGATGAGGCCGAGGAAGCCGACCCACTCGTCCGGGACGATCGTAAGCCCCAGTGCCGCGACAACGCTGATCGCAACGAGCGTCGCGAATCCCAGATATTGGCCGAGAACGATCTGCCAGGGCCGGGGCCCGCCGCGGGACGATGCCAGGAAGAGCACGGTGAGTATGACGATGTCGTCGATGTTGGTTGCCGCGAACATGCCGATCGCGGACGTAATGGTCGCGAGCATTTAGATCTTCTTCGTCTCGAGCTCGCCAAGGACCTCGAAGGGCGATTCGACCTCGCCGCGCCACGCCTCGACGCCTTCGCGGATCGCGAGCCCAGCGACGATCAGTGCAGCCACGGAGTCTGCCCACATCCAGCCGAAGAGCAGGTTGAGCAACAGGCCGATGAGGACCGTGCCCGACAGGTAGATGCACAGGAGCAACTGCTTTGCGTCCGCCTGCACGCTGCGCGAACCGAGCTCACGGCCAGTGCGGAACTCGAACCAGGCCAGAGCCGGCATGACGAGCAGGCTGAGAGTGGCGATTCCGATGCCCAGTGGGCTGTGATCGACTTCTTCGATTCCGGTCAACGTGAACACCGCGTCGATGATGACGTACGCGGCGAGAGCGAAGAACGCGATGCCGATCGCGCGGACAGTCGCCTTCTCCCACCGCTCCGGATCCTTGCGGGTGAACTGCCATGCGACCGCGGCAGCGGAGAGCACTTCAACGACTGAATCGAGACCGAACCCGATCAGAGCGGCTGAAGAGGCCATCGAGCCCGCCCAGATCGCGACGATCGCCTCGATGACGTTGTAGGTGATCGTGAATCCGACGATCAGTCGCACTCGGCGGTGCAGGGTGCTCCGTCGCTCCTCGGTCAGCGTCTCCGCGCTCATCGGGCCGTCTCGCAGCAGCCGGGGACAGGGCACTCCGGATCGAGGCATGGCGCCTGCTCGTCGACAGCCAAGGTCACCTCAACTAGCGCAGTCAGCGCCTGCGCGAGGTGCGGGTCGGCGATCTGGTACCGCGTCTGGCGGCCCTCAGGCTCGGCCACGGCGATGCCGCAGTCACGTAGGCAGGCTAGGTGGTTCGATACGTTCGAGCGTGTCAGGTCGAGCTCGCGCGCAAGGACAGCGGGGTAGTTCGGCGCCCGCAGCAAGCTCAGCAAGATGCGGGAGCGCGTCGGGTCCGCCAGTGCCCGGCCCAGCCGATGCATCACGTCCAGTCGATTCGCAATAGTCAGCACACACTGACTATACAGCAGTCACTGACGCTCGCGGCATCGAAGCGTCGCGCGGCAGTGCGCGCCGCGCGCTGCCGCAGATTCTTACAGCGGCATGCGCGGGGATCGGCCGCCTGCTCGTCGCTCCGCCTGCGGGTTTCGGCGAGTGCGCGGGGGATACCAGACGGGCGTGAGGGCTTCGTACCCTCTTCGACTGGATATCGGGGATATCAACCTAGGTCGTGAGTTGGATGTGCTCGGCACTCTCGTGCGAGTACGTCCGTGGC
>NZ_JBXAPA010000007.1:167346-192565 GCF_058803545.1 Agrococcus sp. GW821-FHT14H11 | reverse complement strand
CGATCGCCGCCTGGCCGCTCGCGACGAGCACCGCGTCGGCGCCGCCCTCGAGGTCGGCGATGCGGCGCGCCGCGACGCCAGCGCCGATGCCCGTCCCGGGCATCGGGCCGACGCTACGCTGGAGCAGGCACGACGACGTGCTGCGCCCGGGCCGCGCACCCCACGCGCGGTCATCACCGTCAAGGGAGTCCCGCATGTCCAAGCCCGTCGTCCTGATCGCCGAGGAGCTCTCGGCCGCGACCGTCGATGCCCTCGGCCCCGACTTCGAGATCCGCTCGGTCGACGGCACCGACCGCGAGGCGCTCTTCGCGGCGCTCGCCGACGCATCCGCCGTGCTCGTCCGCAGCGCGACCCGCATCGACGCCGAGGCGCTCGCGCACGCGCCGCAGCTCAAGGTGATCGCGCGCGCCGGCGTCGGCCTCGACAACGTCGAGATCCCCGCCGCGACCGCCGCGGGCGTCATGGTCGTCAACGCGCCCACCTCCAACATCGTCTCGGCCGCCGAGCTCGCGATCGCGCACATCCTGGGCCTCGCCCGCCACATCCCCGCCGCCGACGCGTCGCTCAAGCGCGGCGAGTGGAAGCGCTCGGCCTACACCGGCGTCGAGCTGTACGAGAAGACCGTCGGCATCGTCGGCCTCGGCCGCATCGGCGTGCTCGTCGCCGAGCGGCTCGCCGCGTTCGGCACGAAGCTCGTCGCCTACGACCCGTTCGTCAGCCCCGCGCGCGCCGCCCAGCTCGGCGTCGAGCTGCGCAGCCTCGACGAGCTGATGGCCGAGAGCGACTTCATCACCATCCACATCCCGCGCACGCCCGAGACCGTCGGCCTCATCGGCGAGGCGCAGTTCGCGCTCGCGAAGCCGACGCTGCGGATCGTCAACGCCTCGCGCGGCGGCATCATCGACGAGGCCGCGCTCGCCGAGGCGCTGCGCTCCGGCCGCATCGCCGGCGCCGGCATCGACGTGTTCGTCTCCGAGCCGCCGAAGGACGACGCGCTCACCTCGGCCCCCAACATCCAGGTCACGCCGCACCTCGGCGCCTCGACCGACGAGGCGCAGGAGAAGGCCGGCATCGCCGTGGCCCGCTCGGTGCGGCTCGCGCTCTCGGGCGACCTCGTGCCGGATGCCGTGAACGTCGCGGGCGGCGTCATCGACGAGTACGTGCGCCCCGGGATCCCGCTCGCCGAGCGGCTCGGCCAGTTCGCGGCGGGCCTCGCGGCCGGTCCGGTGGAGGCGGTGGATGTCGCGGTGCACGGCGAGCTCGCCGGCTACGACGTGAAGGTGCTGCGGCTGGCGGCGCTCAAGGGCTTCTTCTCCTCGATCGTGAGCGAGCAGGTGACCTTCGTCAACGCGCCGGTGATCGCCGAGTCGCGCGGCGTCACGAGCGACCTGTCGGCCGACGAGCGCAGCGACGAGTACCGCAACGTCGTCGAGGTCGTCGTCGCGTGCAGCGACGGCCGCCGGGTGAGCGTCGAGGGCACGCTGACGGGGCCGAAGCAGGTCGAGAAGATCGTCGGCGTCAACGGCCAGTCGGTCGAGGTGCCGATGGCCGAGCACTTCGTCGTGATGGAGTACGTCGACCGCCCGGGCATCGTGGCCGCCTACGGCGCGGCCTTCGGCGAGGCGTCGATCAACATCGCCGGCATGCAGATCGCGCGCACGGAGGCGGGCGGCGACGCGCTGTCGATCATCACGATCGACCAGGCGGCGCCCGACGCGCTCGTCGAGCAGCTCGGCGCGGCGATCGAGGCGACGACGATCCGGCAGATCGAGATCCGCCCGCTCTGAGTCGCGTCGCGACCCTGGCCCGTGTCGGCGCCCGGCGGTAGCGTCGCGCGCATGGACACCACCGCATCCGCCCGCATCGTGCTCGTGCCCGGCTTCTGGCTGGGCGCCTGGGCGTGGGACGACGTCGCCCGGCTGCTGCGCGAGCAGGGCCACGACGTCGTCGCGCTCACCCTGCCGGGCCTCGAGCCCGACCACCCGGCGCGCGGCGAGGTGACGCTCGACGAGCAGGCCGACGCGATCGTCGCGGCGCTCGGCGACGGACCGGCGGTGCTCGTCGCGCACTCGGGCGGCGCGCTGCCGGCGACCCTCGCGCTCGACCGCGCCGTCGACCCGGTGGCGCGCACGGTCTGGGTCGACACGGCGCCCGTCGTCGACGGGGCGGCGATGGATGCGTCGTCCACGGCCGACGTGCTCACGCTCGACGAGCGGTGGGACGACGAGCTCGCCGACGGCTCGATGCGCGACCTGACCGACGCGCAGCTCGCCGAGTTCCGCGAGCGCGCCGTGCCGCAGCCGGGCCGCACGGTGCGCGACGCGGTGCGCCTCGCCGACGAGCGTCGGCTCGACGTGCCGGCGACGGTGGTGTGCACCGCGTACTCGGCGGCCGACTACCGCTCGTACGCCGAGCAGGGCGTGCCGTTCCTCGCCGGGCTCCTCGAGCACCGGGCGATGACGCTCGTCGACCTGCCCACCGGCCACTGGCCGATGTGGTCGAGGCCGGTCGAGCTCGCGCAGGTGATCGGCGAGGCCGCGACCGGCGCGCGCCGGTAGCCGGTCGCGCTCAGTCGTCGCCCGGGAGCAGCACCCACACGCTCGCGCCGCCGAGCGCCGCGTCGTCGATGCCCATGCGGCCGCCGTGCGCCTGCACGATGCGACGGCAGGTCGACAGGCCGATCCCGAGCCCGTCGACGTCGCCCCTGCCCGCGCGCTCGAGCAGCTCGAACACGCGGTCCCGGTCGGCCTCCGGCACGCCGGGGCCGTCGTCGTCCACAGCGATGCGCCAGCCTGACGCCATCGGGTGCGCGCGAACCTCGATCCGCGGCGCGGCACCGCCCCGACCGCCGAACTTCAGCGCGTTCGAGAGCAGGTTCTGCAGCAGCGCCCGCAGGAGGGTCGCATCGCCGGTGATGCGGGGGAGGGGGCCGACGTCGATGACGGCGTCGGATGCCGCGACGGCGGCGTCGAGGTCGTCGAGCGCGTCGGCGACCACGGCGTCGAGGTCGACCTCACCGCGGCGGACCGAGCCGCCGACACGGGCGAAGTCGAGGAGGTCCTCGACGAGCGCGCTCATGCGGTCGGCGGCCGACTCGGCGCGCTCGAGCGCGCGGCCGGCCGCCGGCGCCGCCGCCATCTCGGGGCTCGAGGCCGCGAGCTCGAGGAAGCCGACGAGCGCAGTGAGGGGCGTGCGCAGGTCGTGGCTCACCTGGCCGGCGAAGTGGGCGAGCTGCTCGTTCGAGCGCTCGAGCTCGCGGGTGATGCGGCGCAGCTCGAGCACGTCGACGACCTGCCGGGCCAGCAGCGCGAGCGCGCGGCTCGCCTCGGGGGTGAGCTCGCCCACCTCGTCGTCGAAGACGCACAGCGTGCCGATGGGCACCCCGGCCGGGGTGATGAGCGCGCTTGAGGCGTAGAAGCGCACGGCGGCGATCTCGCCGGTGACGAAGGGGTTCCGTCGGAACCGCTCGTCGTCGCGCGCGTCGGGCACGACGACGTGCCCGGGGCTGCGGAAGACGACCGCGCACATCGAGTCCTCGCGCGCGCAGACGCTCGGGTCGAGCCCGATCGCGGCGACCTGGTGCTGCTTGCGGTCGTCGATGATGTTGATCACGGCCGTCGGCACGCCGCACAGCGCGGCGGCGAGCTCGACGAGGCTCTGCAGGTCGGGCTCAGGCGCCTCGCCGAGCAGCCGGTACTCGGCGATGGCCTCGCGGCGCGCGATGTCCTCGATCGTCATGCAGGTCCTCCGGCTGAGGCGCCCAGACGGCGGGCGACGGCGATGAGCCGCTCGATCTCGACCTCGGCGCGGCCGGGCTCGAGCGCGCCGAGCGCCGAGCGCAGGTAGACGCCGTCGGACATCAGCACGATCGCGAGCGCGAGCTCCTCGTCGCCGAGCCGCGCAGCCAGCGCCGCGACGTACTCGTCGTCGAGCCGCTGCAGCGCCGCGCGCGCACCGGCGCCGGCGGGGGACTGCGCGAGGCGCACGAGGGCGACCGTCGCGCGGTCGAGGTCGCTGCCCTCGGCGACCGACGTGCGCAGGAACCGGCCCACGAGGTCGTCGGCGGCGCGGAGCGACTCGAGGTCGTCGGCCCCGAGCAGCTCGAAGCGCTCGATGAGCCCGGCCTCGAGCGCGGCCTTCGAGCCGAAGTGGTAGAGCAGCCCGCCCTTGGAGACGCCCGCGCGCTCGGCGACCGCCTGCACGGTCGCGGCGCGCTCGCCGCCCTCGATGAGCAGCGTGATGTACGCGTCGAGCAGCTGCGCTCTGGCGGGGGAGTCACGGGGCACGGCATGAGCATAGCGTTGCCAGCCAACCGTCCAGACGGTACAGTAACGAGGTCGCGCGCCGCCCGCGCCGGCCGTCACCCGACCAGGAGCCCGACCATGGACATCCGCCAGCAGCCCCGCGTCATCGACGAGGCGACCGCGCCGCGCGCCGGCGCGCGTGAATGGGTCGCGCTCGCGGTGCTCATGCTGCCGGTGCTGCTCGTCTCGATCGACAACACGGTGCTGGCGTTCGCGCTGCCGCAGATCTCGCTCGCGCTCGAGCCCGACGCCGCGCAGCAGCTGTGGATGGTGGACGCCTACGCGCTCGTGCTCGCCGGCCTCCTCGTGGCGATGGGGAGCCTCGGCGACCGCTTCGGCCGCCGGCGGATGCTGCTCATCGGCGCCACCGGCTTCGCCGTGGTCTCGGTGCTCGCCGCCTTCGCGCCCACGGCATCCGCCCTCATCGCCGCCCGGGCCGCGCTCGGCCTCTTCGGCGCGATGCTCATGCCGTCGACCCTCTCGCTGCTGCGCTCGACCTTCCCGCACCGCGACCAGCGCCGCCTCGCGATCGCCGTCTGGGCGACGGCGTTCTCGGTCGGCTCGGCGCTCGGCCCGACGGTGGGCGGGCTGCTGCTCGAGCACTTCGCCTGGGGCTCGGTCTTCCTCATGGCCGTGCCGGTGCTGCTGCCGCTGCTCGTGCTCGCGCCGCTGCTCGTGCGCGAGAGCCGCGACCCCGCGCCCGGCCCCATCGACCCGCTCGGCATCGCGCTCTCGATCGCCGCGCTCGGCGCGCTCGCCGCGACGATCAAGCACGTCGCGGTGGAGGGCCCCGACCTCCTCGCCGTCGCGCTGCTCGCGGTCGCGGTCGTGGCGGGCCTCGGCTTCGCGCGCCGCATGCGCTCGGTCGACGAGCCCATGCTCGACCTCGACCTGCTGCGCGTGCCCGCCTTCTCGGGGGCGATCGCGATCAACCTGCTGAGCGTCGTCGCGCTCGTCGGCGCGCTGTTCTTCCTCACCCAGCACCTGCAGCTCGTCGAGGGGCTCTCGACGCTCGACGCGGCGCTGCTGCTCGTGCCCGGCACGATCGCGATGGTGCTGGCGGGCCTCGGCGTCGTGCGCATCGTGCGGCACGTGCCCGCGCACCGGGTGGTGGCGGTGGGCCTCGCGAGCTCGATGGCCGGCTACCTGCTCGTCGCGCTCGCGGGCGATGCGCTCTCACCGCTGCACGTCGCGATCGCCTACGTGCTGCTCGGCGCGGGCGTCGGCGCCGCCGAGACGCTCTCGAACGAGATCGTCGTCTCCACCGCGCCGCCCGCCAAGGCGGGCGCGGCGAGCGCCGTCTCCGAGACCGCGTACGAGCTCGGCGCCGTGCTCGGCACCGCGGTGCTGGGCGGCATCGTGAGCGCCGTCTACCGCGCGTCGATCGCGCTGCCCGACGGCATCGCATCCGCCGACGCCGACGCCGCGCGCGAGACCCTCGCCGGCGCGCTCGACGTGGCCGAGCGAGTGCAGGGCGAGCTCGGCGCCGGCATCGCCGAGGCCGCGCGCGCGGCCTTCGACCAGGGGGCGCTGTGGACCGCGCTCACCGGGGCGGCGCTCATGGCGGCGGCCGTCGTCGTCGCGCTGCGAGCCCTGCGTCGCGCGTAGGCCGCCGGGACGACGAAGCGGCGCCGCCCCGGGAGGGACGGCGCCGCTGCGGTGCGGGGACGCTCAGATCAGGTCGTCGCGGCGCTCGGTGCGCTCGACGCGCGTGCCGGTCTCCGGGTCGACCGCCGTGCGCGACACCTGGCTGGTGCGGCCGGAGCGCGCGGCCATGACGATGCCGATCAGCGTGACGAGAGCACCGGCGCCGAGGAGGATGTAGCCGATGAGGGTCCAGTTGGCGCCGTCGACCTGCCACAGGGCGGGGACCGCCCAGGCGACGATCGCGCCGACTGCCATGAGGAAGATGCCGAAGCCGATGCTCAAGGTGCACTCCGTTCGTTGGTGCGGCCCGGGACCAGGCCGCTTGCAGGGAATGTACCCGCCGCTCCCTGGCACCCGGGTGAACGCGCCCGCCGACTAGGCTGGGAATCGCCGTCCGCACGGCTGCGGAGGCGGTTCGACGACGCGCACACGGGTGCGCCAGGGGAGGAAGCGTGGAGCAGCTGCGCCTCGCGGTCATCGCAGGAGACGGCATCGGGCAGGAGGTCACGCTCGAGGCGAGGAAGGCCATGCGCGCCGCGCTCGCCGACGTCGAGCTCGTCGAGACCGAGTACGCGCTGGGTGCCGCCCACTACCTCGAGACCGGCGAGGTGCTCGACGACGCCACGCTCGCGAGCCTCGCCGAGCACGACGCGATCCTGCTGGGCGCCGTCGGCGGCGACCCCGCCGACCCGCGCCTCGCCGGCGGCATCATCGAGCGCGGGCTGCTGCTGCGCCTGCGCTTCGCCTTCGACCACCACGTGAACCTGCGCCCGACCGTGCTGCACCCGAGGATCGGCAGCCCCCTGCGCGACCCGGGCGAGATCGACTTCGTCGTCGTGCGCGAGGGCACCGAGGGGCCGTACGTCGGCAACGGCGGGGCGCTCCGCCAGGGCACGCCCCACGAGATCGCGAACGAGACGAGCGTCAACACCGCCTTCGGCGTCGAGCGGGTCGTGCGCTTCGCCTTCGAGCTCGCCGAGCAGCGCCGCCGCCGGCTCACGCTCGTGCACAAGAAGAACGTGCTCGTCCACGCCGGCGCGCTCTGGCAGCGCATCGTCGACGAGGTGGCGGTCGACCACCCCGAGGTCGAGGTCGACTACCTCCACGTCGACGCCGCCACGATCTTCCTCGTCGACCGGCCCAGCCGCTTCGACGTGATCGTCACCGACAACCTGTTCGGCGACATCCTCACCGACCTCGCCGGCGCCGTCGGCGGCGGGATCGGCCTCGCCGCCTCCGGCAACCTCAACCCCTCGGGCGCCTTCCCGAGCATGTTCGAGCCCGTGCACGGCTCGGCCCCCGACATCGCGGGGAAGGGCATCGCCGACCCGACGGCGGCGATCCTCTCGGCCGCACTCCTGCTCGAGCACTCGGGCCACCCCGACGCCGGCCGGCGCATCCGCGACGCCGTCGACGCCGACATCGACGGGCGCGACGGCACCGCACGCAGCACCAGCGAGGTCGGCGACGCGATCGCCGGCCGCATCAGCGCATCCACCCGCAAGGAGCAGGCATGACCGACTTCGCGATCACCCGCAACGAGCGGCCCGCCGCGGACAGCGTCCGCGAGGGCGTGCTCGCCGAGCCCGGCTTCGGCAAGCACTTCACCGACCACATGGTCTCGATCGACTGGACGGTCGACGAGGGCTGGCACGGCCACCGCGTCGAGCCGTACGGCCCGCTGCAGATGGACCCGGCCTCCGCCGTGCTCCACTACGGCCAGGAGATCTTCGAGGGCATGAAGGCCTACCGCCGCGCCGACGGCTCGGTCTGGACCTTCCGGCCCGAGGAGAACGCCAAGCGCATGCAGCGCTCGGCGGCGCGGCTGGCGCTGCCCGAGCTGTCGGTCGACGACTTCGTCGAGTCGGTGCGGCAGCTCGTGCGGATCGACGAGGCGTGGGTGCCGGCCGGCGGCGAGAACTCGCTCTACCTGCGGCCCTTCATGATCGCCAACGAGGTGTTCCTCGGGGTGCGCGCGGCGCAGACGGTGCGGTTCATGGTCATCGCGAGCCCCGCCGGGCCCTACTTCGCGGGCGGCGTGAAGCCGGTCTCGATCTGGCTCTCGCGCGAGTACAACCGCGCCGGCAAGGGCGGCACCGGCGCCGCCAAGTGCGGCGGCAACTACGCCGCGAGCCTCCTGCCCACGCAGCAGGCGGCCGCGAACGGCTGCGCGCAGGTGCTCTTCCTCAACGAGGCGGGCACCGAGCTCGAGGAGCTCGGCGGCATGAACGTCGTGCTCGTCCGGGCCGACGGCACCCTCATCACCCCCGACTCCGACTCCATCCTCGACGGCATCACGCGCAACTCGCTGCTCGAGCTCGCGGCGGATGCGGGCCACCGGGTCGAGCGGCGGCCGGTGACGCTCGCGGAGTGGCGCGACGGCATCGCCGACGGCTCGATCACCGAGGTCTTCGCGTGCGGCACCGCCGCCGTGCTGACGCCCATCGCGGCGCTCAAGAGCCCCGATGAGACGATCGGCGACCCGGGCGCGCCCGCCGGCCCGGTCGCGATGGCGCTCCGCCAGCGGCTCACCGACATCCAGTACGGCCGCGCGGAGGACCCGCACGGCTGGATGGTGCAGCTGACGGAGGCCCGCTGATGCGCGTCGCGCGGTTCGCGCACGGCGAGCGCATCGGCTACGGCGTCGTCGACGGGGATGCGCTGGTCGAGCTGGTCGGCGACCCGATCGTCACCGGCTTCGACACCACCGGCACCCGCATCCCGATCGCCGAGGCGCGCCTGCTCGCGCCCGTCATCCCGCGCTCGAAGGTCGTGGCGGTCGGCCGCAACTACGCGAAGCACGCGGCCGAGCTCGGCAACGAGGTGCCCACCGAGCCGCTGGTCTTCCTGAAGCCCAACACATCGGTGATCGGCCCCGGCGACGCGATCGTGCTGCCGCCGGAGTCCCAGGACGTGCACTTCGAGGGCGAGATCGCCCTCGTGATCGGCAAGGTCGCGCGGCGCCTCACGCGGGCGAACGCGCTGCACGCCGTCTTCGGCGTCACGGTCGCCAACGACGTGACCGCGCGCGACCTGCAGCACCGCGAGAAGCAGTGGGCGCGCGCGAAGGGCTTCGACACGTTCTGCCCGCTCGGGCCCGCGATCGAGACCGAGCCCGACTACGACGCGCTGCAGGTCATCACGCGCGTCGACGGCGAGGTGCGGCAGGACGGCGTCTCGAGCGACTGGATCTTCGACGCGCCCACCGTGCTCGAGTGGATCACCGCATCCATGACCCTGCTGCCCGGCGACGTCGTGCTGATGGGCACCCCGGAGGGCGTGGGCCCGCTGCGGGCGGGCCAGACGGTCGAGGTGGAGGTGCCGGGCGTCGGCACGCTGCGCAACCCGGTCGTCGCGCAGGCCACCGTCGGCTGATCCCTCCCGGCTCATCCTCGGCCGGGTCGCCTAGCATCAGTCGCACCGGCGGTGCGAGCCGCCGATCGACTCGAGGAGGAGCCATGTCGGAGATCCAGCAGCTGCTCGGCCAGATGCCGATCCAGCAGATCGCGCAGCGCGCGGGCGTCAGCGAGGCCGAGGCGAGGCAGGCGGTCGAGGCCATCGTGCCGACCCTGGTCGGCGGGATGCAGGCGAACGCGCACGACCCGGCGGGCGCCCAGTCGCTCGCGGGCGCGCTCGGCGCGCACGCCGGCCACCTCGACGAGCGCCTCGCGGGCGACATCGACACCGCCGACGGCGAGAAGATCGTGCACAACGTCTTCGGCGACAACACCGACCAGATCGCGCGCGCGGCCGGCGGCGGCGGTGCGCTCGGCGGCATCATCCAGAAGATCCTGCCGATCGTCGCGCCCATCGTGCTCGCGTGGATCGCGAACCGGTTCCTCGGCCAGCGGGGCGGGGCGGCGCCGCAGGCGCCCGAGCGCGCCGAGGAGCCGGGCGGCGGCTTCGACTCGCCCTTCGACCGGGGCTCGGCGGGCGCCGAGCAGAAGGTGCAGGTGCCGCAGACGCAGACCCCGGCGCCCGCGCCCGGCCAGCAGCCGGGCCAGCAGGGCCAGGGCGGCGGCCTCGGCCTCGACGACCTGCTCGGCGGCATCCTGGGCGGCGGCTCCAGCCGGGAGAGCGGCTCGAGCGGCGGTCCGCTCGGCCCGCTCGGCGACATCCTCGGCGGCCTGCTCGGCGGCGGTCGCCGCGGCTGACTTGGCCCGCGCGAGGCCGGCTCCGTCGAGCTTCCCCGAGCTCCGGTTCCTCCGCGGCGAGACCCGCGCTCGAGGGAAGCTCGACGGAGTGCAGGCTGTCTGCATATGCAGGCAGGCAACGGCTAGACTGCACGCATGGCTTCCCCTGACGCGCTCCGCGGCCACGTCGACGCGATGCTGCTGTCGGTGCTCGCCGACGGGCCGGTGCACGGCTACGGCGCGATCGAGCGCATCCGCGACCGCTCCGGCGGCGCGCTCGACTTCCCGAGCGGCACCGTCTACCCGGCGCTGAAGCGGCTGGAGCGCCGCGGCCTGATCGAGGGGGAGTGGGAGTCGAGCGGGCGCTCGAAGCGGGTCTACCGGCTGACGCCTGCGGGCACGAGCGAGCTCGAGGCGCAGCGCACCGAGTGGACCGCGACGGCCTCGATCATCACGAGCGTGCTCGGCGCGGCGCGAGCCTGACGGCGCCCCAGCGCACGAGCAGCGCGGCCGCGGCGACCGCGAGCGACGAGCCGAGCACGAGCGTCGTCGCCAGCAGGGCCGCGAGGATACCGGCACCGGCGGCCGGCACGGCGATCGTCGCCGCCATCGCGACCGCGCCCGCGACGAGCGCGACGGCGAACGCGAGCTGCAGGCCGGCCACGGCCACGAGCGCGGCGAGCGAGCCCGAGCGCCGGATCGCGAGCCAGCCGGCGGCGGCGGCTGCCGCCACGATCGGTCCCGCGGCGTCGAGCGCCCGCGAGACCTGGAGCATCCAGCCGTCCTCGACCGGCACCCGGAACCCGGGCACCGCCGCGAGGGCGGTCATGCCGACGAACCACACCACGAGCAGCGTCGCGGCGGCGAGCGCGGCACGCGGGGCGAAGCGGCGGCCGCGGTCGGCGAGCAGCTCGGTCGAGAGCTCGGCGGCGATCGCGTGCGGGTCGCCGAACTCGGCGACGACGGCGGATGCGGCGAGCGGCTCGGGCGCGCCCGCCTCGACGCGAGCGGCGACGGCCTCCCGCAGGTCGCCCTCGATCTCGCGCGCGAGCTCGCGGCGCCGCCTGCCGGACGCGACCACGGCGCGCTCGAGGCGGCCGACGAGGTCGGCGACGGGGTCGGGGCTGGGCATCGCCCTCCAGTCTCCCACGCCTAGGATGGAGCCATCATGAGCGTCCCCTTCTCGACGGCGACGGGCGGCGATGTCGTCGTCCGCTTCTGCCCCTCGCCCACCGGCACCCCGCACGTCGGGCTCATCCGCACAGCGCTGTTCAACTGGGCGTACGCGCGCCACCACGGCGGCAAGATGGTGTTCCGCATCGAGGACACCGACGCGGCGCGCGACAGCCAGGAGTCGTACGAGCAGCTGCTCGAGGCGATGCGCTGGCTCGGCATCGACTGGGACGAGGGCGTCGAGACCGGCGGCCCGAACGCGCCCTACCGGCAGTCGCAGCGCGGCGAGATCTACGCCGAGCTCATCGAGCGCCTGAAGGAGTCGGGGCACCTCTACGAGTCGTTCGCGACCGCCGAGGAGATCGAGGCGCGCAACATCGACCTCGGCCGCGACCCGCGGCAGGGCTACGACAACTTCGAGCGCGACCTGACGAGCGAGGAGCGCCAGGCGCACCGCGACGCCGGCCGCCAGCCGAGCCTGCGCCTGCGGGTGCCCGACGAGGACCTCTCGTTCGACGACCTCGTGCGCGGCGAGATCACGTTCCCCGCCGGCTCCTTCTCCGACTTCGTCGTGGTGCGTCCGAACGGCGCGCCGCTCTACACCTTCGTCAACCCCGTCGACGACGCGCTCATGGGCGTCACGCACGTGCTGCGCGGCGAGGACCTGCTCTCGTCGACGCCGCGGCAGATCGCGCTGTACCGCGCCCTCGCCGAGATAGGCGTCGCATCCGCCATCCCGCGCTTCGGCCACCTGCCGTACGTCATGGGCGAGGGCAGCAAGAAGCTCTCGAAGCGCGACCCGCAGTCCAACCTCTTCCTGCTGCGCGAGGCCGGCTTCATCCCCGAGGGGCTGCTCAACTACCTCGCGCTGCTCGGCTGGTCGATCGCCCCCGACCGCGACGTCTTCACGCGCGACGAGCTGATCGCCGCGTTCGACGTCGAGGACGTCAACCCCAACCCGTCGCGCTTCGACCCGAAGAAGGCCGAGTCGATCAACGGCGACCACGTGCGCATGCTCGCCGCCGACGACTTCGCGGCGCGCCTCGAGCCCTACCTCGGCCGCATCTTCGACGGCCCGCCGAGCGACGAGCAGCGCGCGGTGCTCGCGCAGGCGGCGCCCCTCGTGCAGGAGCGCATGCAGCTCATCGGCCAGGCCGAGGACATGCTGGGCTTCCTGTTCCTCGACACCGAGGACATCCACCACGACCCCGACGCGGTCGCGAGCCTCGGCGACGACGCGCACGCCGTGCTCGAGGCCTCGCGCCGCGCGCTCGAGGAGCTCGAGTCGTTCGACGCCGCGAGCATCGAGCAGGTGCTGCGCGAGGTGCTCGTCGAGGGCCTCGGCATCAAGCCGCGCTTCGCCTTCACGCCGCTGCGCGTCGCCGTCACCGGCCGCCGCATCTCGCCGCCGCTGTTCGAGTCCCTCGAGCTGCTCGGCCGCGAGGCGTCGCTCGCCCGCATCGAGCGGCTGGCCGCGAGGGTCTGATGGACGTCGACGTCGTCGTCATCGGCGCCGGCCCCGCGGGGCTCGCGGCGGCGCTCAACCTGGCGCGCCAGCAGCGCTCGGTGGCGCTGCTCGACTCCAACCGGCCCCGGCACGCGGCGACGCTGCAGTCGCACGGCTGCGTCACCCGCGACGGCGTCTCGCCGCTCGAGCTGCGCACGCTCGGCCGCGACGAGGTGCTGCGCTACCCGACGGTCGCCTACGAGCGCACGCTCGTGCGGCAGGTGGTCGCGGTCGACGACGGATTCGCGGTGCAGGCCGAGCAGGCGGGCTCGCGGGCCGAGAGCGAGACCCGGGCCGCCGCGGTGCTCATCGCGACGGGCCTGAGCGAGACGCTGCCCGCCTCGCACCACGTGCGCCCCTGGTACGGCACGAGCCTCCACTCGTGCATGGACTGCGACGGCTACGACAAGCGCGGGCAGGCGCTCGCCCTCATCGGCGAGACCGACGACCTCGTCGACCGCGCCATGGTCATCCGCCGCCACACCGACGACCTCGCCGTCTTCACGAACGGGTCGGATGCGGTCGACGCGGCGGGCGAGGAGCGCCTGGCCGCGCACGGGGTCGCCCTCGTGCGCACGCCGATCGCCGCGATCGAGGGCGACCGCGACGGGATGCGCGCGATCGTGCTCGAGGACGGCGCGCGGAGCGAGCGCACGGGCGGCTTCGTGCGCCCGTGGTGGCACCCGCAGCTCGAGTTCGCCGAGCCGCTCGGCCTCGAGACCGACGAGGACGGGCTCGTGCTCGTCGACCGCGCGCAGCGCGCCTCGGTCGAGGGCGTCTACGCGGCGGGCGACATCACGCCCGGCTTCCGGCAGCTGGCGGTCGCGGCCGGTGCCGGCACCATCGCGGCCTCGGTCATCAACCGCGACCTCATCGCGCGCGACCGCTGACCCCCTCCCGCCCCCACTCCCGCTCATCGAGCAGCCCCCCTCCCGCTCATCGAGTAGGCCCGAAGGGCCGTATCGAGATGTCAGCCCTCGCTCATCGAGTAGGCCCGAAGGGCCGTCCCCTCCCCGCTCATCGAGTAGGCCCGAAGGGCCGTCCCCTCCCCGCTCATCGAGTAGGCCCGAAGGGCCGTATCGAGATGTCAGCCCCCCGCTGTAGCCTGGTCTGCGCACGCGGTCACCCCGCGGAGGAGGCACAGCCATGACGCTCATCGACGACCGGCCGAAGACGCAGCGCACGCTCTCGGCGCCCGAGCGCAAGGCGCGCCGCAAGCGCGTGCTCACCTGGCTGCTGCCGATCGTCGGCGTGCTGCTCATCGGCGGGCTCTTCTGGTTCACCCAACAGCTGCTCGCGGGCGGCCTCGGGGAGCCCCGCGAGGCCACGGCCGAGGAGGTCTCGGCCAACAACACGACCCAGTTCGGCGAGGCCGGCACGTCGTACGCAGTGCAGTACCAGGTCGTCACGCTCAACCTCGCGAGCCTGCCGATCGCGGCCGAGGAGCTCTCGATGGGGCCCGACGCGCAAGCGGTCATCGCCCCCGGGTACGGCTTCCTCGACACCACCTTCTACCGCGGCCAGGGCGGCGGCATCGAGGGGCAGGGCTACTTCACCGAGATGATGTCGTCGGTGACGGCCACCACGTCCGGCGGCGAGGTCGTGCGCTTCGACATGGCCCGCTCGCCGGTCGGGTGGGCCGAGTTCCCGTCGGCGATGCGCGCGGTCGAGTCGGGCGCGGCAGCCTTCGGCTGGCCGGTCGACGACGCCGAGATCACCGCCTTCACCGAGGAGGTCGCCGACGCCGTGCGCACCGGGCAGGCCACCGAGTGGGCGATCCCTGCGGGCGACGCGATGGGCATGCCGGTGAGCGGCCTGGTGTCCTGCTCGGGCGACGGGATGTGCGTGCTCAGCTACGCGATCGACGTCTCCCGCACCGCCGACTGAGGCGGCCGGCGCGCGCCACGATTCGCGCGGAGGGCGCCGAGTTGCTATGCTCGTCTCTTGGCTCGCCCGCTTCGGCATGCGGCCATTGGGGTATGGTGTAATTGGCAACACGGAGGTTTCTGGTACCTTTGTTCTTGGTTCGAGTCCAGGTACCCCAGCACTTCGAAGCCCCCGCGACGCGGGGGCTTCTCGCTTGTCCGGGCGCATTCCGGGACCGTCGCGCTCGGCCCGCGAACGGCTCCCGCGCCTAGACTGCGGCCCATGGACCTCGCCGTCATCGCCTGCATCGCCGCCGCATTGGCGGCCGCCGTGCACGGCTACATCTTCGTGCTCGAGACGCTGCGCTGGGAGGAGCCGGGCACGCGGCGGGTCTTCGGCACGAGCCCCGAGCAGGCGGCGGCCACGAGGCAGCTCGCCGCCAACCAGGGCGTCTACAACCTGCTGCTCGGCATCGCCGCGCTCGCGGGCATCATCACGCTCGTGGCCGGCGCCCGAGGCGCGGGGCTCGCGGTGCTGCTGGCGTCGACGGGCATCATGCTCGCCGCCGCCCTCTACCTCGTGATCTCCGACCGCACGAAGGGCCGAGCGGCGGTCGTGCAGGGCTTCTTCCCGGCCATCGCGGTCGTGACCGGCCTCATCGCGCTCGGACAGGTGGCGTCGTGAGCGCCGTCCGCGCCGCGGCCCGCGTCGCCCTCGGCGGCGCGCTCGTCCTCGCCGGCGTCAGCCACCTGACCTTCGCGCGCCGCGACTTCCGCGCGCAGGTGCCCGACACGGTCGTCGACCTGTCGCCGCTCGACGAGGACGGCGTCGTGCTCGCCTCCGGCGTCGTCGAGGTCGCGCTCGGCAGCGCCATCGCCTTCGCGCCCGCGCGGCATCGCCCGCTCGTCGGCCGCGTGGCCGCCGCGTTCTTCACGGCCATCTTCCCGGGCAACCTCTCGCAGTGGATCCACCGCCGCGACGCCTTCGGGCTCGACACGGACGAGCGTCGCTTCGGCCGCCTCTTCCTCCAGCCGGTGCTCATCGCCTGGGCGCTCTGGGCGACGCGCGCGCCGCGCCGCTGACGGCCGCCGTCAGCGGCTGCCGCGGCTGCCGCGACGGCGACCGAGGGCGCGTCGCAGCCGCCGCACGATGCCGCTGCCGCGCCGGCGGCCGCGCTCGCTGCGCGCGTCGGCCGGGCGCTCCGCGGCGCTCGCCCCCGCGTGCTCGCCCGAGGCGTCCTGGCCCGACCCACGCGATGCATCCGTCGCCTCGTGCCGGTCGGCCGCGGTTCCCGCGCCGTCGTGCTCCACGTCCGCGTCGCTGTGCTGCTCGCGCAGCTCGCGGCCCTCGGCCTCGAGCCGGTCGCGCGCCTCGGCCTTCTTCTCGACCTTCTTCACGCCGCGCGGCGGCAGCTGGATGGCCGACTCCGCCTCGATGCCCGCCTGCAGCTGGCGGGCGCGCTCGACCTCGGCGTCGACCTCGGCGCCGAGCAGCAGCACGATGTTGAAGACCCAGAGGGCGAACAGCAGCGCCATGACGGTGCCGATCGCGCCGTAGGAGCTGTAGCCCGAGGCGAACGTGAAGTAGAGCCCGAGCGCCACGGAGGCGAGCGCGATGCCGACGATGGCGACGACCGAGCCGATGCTGACCCACGTGAACTTCGGCTGCTGCAGGTTGGGGGCCAGGTAGTAGAGCAGGGCGATCATCGCGATCACGAGCGCGAGGATCACGGGCCACTTCACCCACGCCCAGATCGGCAGGAAGGTCTGCGTCATGAACGCGAGGAAGCCGCCGAGCCCGAGCGGCTCGGCGATGGGGCCGAGCACGCCCGTCACCAGGGCGTCGTTGACGGCGAGCGACACGAGGATGACCACCACGCCCACGAGCAGCGCGACGGTGATCAGCAGCATCGTCGCCGTCTGCTTGATGAAGCCGCGGCCCTCCTCGATGCCGTAGACGATGTTCATGCAGCGCGAGAACGCCTTGACGTACGCGGATGCCGACCACACGGCTGTCGCGATACCGATGATGAGCGCGATCACGCCGCCGGCCGCCGAGTCGGTCATCGTCTCGACGAGGTTGACGACGAGATCCCGGTAGTCCTCGGGCACCTGCCGCACGGCGTCGTCGACGATGCCCGTGACGGTCGACGCGTTGTTGGCGAGCACGAGCGAGATGATCGAGAAGACGGCGAGCAGCCCCGGCGCGAGCGACAGCACCATGTAGTAGGTCAGCATCGCTGCGAGATCGGTGCCGCCGTCGCTGCCGAACTCCTTCAGGGCGCGCTTCAGCGCGTACTTCCAGCTCGCGCCCTCGAGCTTGGGCGGCGCGTCGGGCTTCTCGTCGTGGTCTGGGGCTGGTGCGTCCGCTGCGTCGAGCGTGGCGTCGATGGGGTCTCTGCTGGACACGGGGCGTCCTCTCGCTGCTGTGCTGATGCCGCAGAACTGTACCCCAAACGGCTGGATGCGCGACCAGCTGCGGCGGCCGCGACCGCGCTCGATCGTGACCGAGCGGCCGATCGCCCCGTCAGTCTCCCGCGGCCTCGGGTCTGGTCCGCGACGACCCCTCAGGATGCGGTCAGCGTCCGCGCCTACCCTCGCACCGGAATGCGGCCGCCCGGGTCGACAAGCAGAAGGAGGATGGAATGGCTGACGCAATGGACGACATGATGAAGCACATGGACGAGATGGCCTAGTCCACGCTTGACGAACTGTCGTCCGCGTCCGGGGACGAGTTCGACCGGAAGTTCCTGGAGATGATGATCAAGCACCACGCGCAGGCGATCGCGACGTCCGAACTCGCTTCGAGCAAGGCCGTGCACGCAGAACTGAGAGAGCTGGCTGCGAAGATGCACTCGGATCAGATCGAGGAGAGCGAGCAGCTGCGCAGTTGGCACCAGCAGTGGGGACACGCGCAGGACTGACGCTGCGAGGCCGCGGTGGGTCCGCGGCATCGGGGCGTGCACCCGCCCGTCACGCCCTCATCGAGATCCGGGCCCACCGCGACCGCGTCGGCGCCCAGCTGCGATGTCGCAGGCACGCCCTCGTCCGGCTCAGAGCACCGAGAACACGACTCCGGCGGCGACCCCGAGCAGCACGCTGAGGGCCGCGCCCGCCATCGCGGTGCGTGCCGCCCCGACCCTGAGCGGTGCAGTGGGCTGCGCTGGCACCGCATCGGCGGGGCGGTACAGGGGGATGATCCAGCGCAGGTAGTAGTAGAGGCTGACGACGCTGTTGGCCATCACGGCCACTGCCAACCAGGCCGCGCCGCCCTGCCACGCCGCGGCCGCGACGGTCAGCTTGCCGACGAAGATCGCGGTCGGCGGCGTGCCGACGAGTCCGAGGAGCGCGACGACCAGGGCCGCAGCGAGCGCCGGGTGTCGCCGCGCGAGTCCGCGGTAGTCTGCCAGGCTGCGGAAGCCGGGAAGCGCCAGGGTCACAGAGAACGCCGCCGCGTTGGTGACCGCGTATGCCAGCACGTAGAACAGCAGCGCCGGCAGCGCCAGCGCGCTCGTGGGCGCCACCGCCACCGGCACCAGCAGGAACCCCGCCTGCCCGACGGTCGACCAGCCCAGCAGCCGGCGAGGGTCGTCCTGGGTGTATGCCGCGAGGTTGCCGAGCGTCATCGTGACGAGGGCGAGGACGCCGACGAAGGCGGCGGCCGGCGCCGGGTCCGGCAGAGCCGCCACGACCCGGAACGCGGCGAGGAACGCGCCGAGCTTCGGTACGGTCGTCAGGAACGTCGCGACCAGCCCGTTCGCCCCCTGCGCCGAGTCGGGCACCCAGAAGTGGCCGGGCACCGCGCCCGCCTTGAACATGAGGCCCGAGAGTACCGCGGCTGCCCCCACCGTCACCGCGCCGGCCGGTGATTCGGCGAGCGCGGCAGGCAGCTCGCCGTACACGCTCGTCCCGGACAGTCCGGTGAGGAGGGTGACGCCGACCAGCAGCAGGATGCCGAACAGCGCACCGAGCAGGTAGGTCTTGAGCGATGCCTCCGCAGCGCGCGCCGTGCCGGCGAGGCCGATCAGGCCATAGAGCGGGATGCTCGCGAGCAGGAAGCCCACGGCGAGCACGAGGAGGTCCCCGGCGCCCGCGATGACCAGCGTCCCCGCGGCACCGAGCAGGGCGAGCGCGGCGGTCTCGCTCTCCCTGGGGGAGCCGGCGATGCTGCGGCGGCCCGCGAGGAGCACGAGCGCGGTGGCGCCGGAGACCGCGATGCGCGCCACCTGCGTCGTCGTGTCGACGAGGAAGGTGCCGGCGAACACGGCCTCCGGAGCGGCGGCGAACGTCACGGGCACGACCGTGGCGCTCAGCAGCGCCGTGGCTGTCGCGATGCCGTACGCCACGCCCTGCCTGGAGCGGGGCAGGTACGAGCCCGTGAGCAGCACGACGAGCGCGCCCGCGATCAGCACGATCTCGGGCAGCATCGCCAGGACGTCCAAGCCCGCGTCAGACTCCACCGGTCACCTGCCCACGAGCTCGGCGAGTGTCGCAGCGGCCGGTTCGATCACGTCGAGGATGACCCTCGGGAGCACGCCGATGAGGAGCGAGAGCGCCAGCAGGGACCCCGCCGACCACAGCTCGTGCGCCGACAGGTCGCGGAAGCCGATCGAACCACCGCGCGTCTTCCCGGCGAAGATGCGCTGCACGGCCAGCAGGAACATGGCGGCGGTGAGCAGGATGCCGAGCAGCGCGACTGCCGTGACGGGGGCGGTGCCGATGGCGCCCGCGAAGATCTGGAACTCTGCGATGAAGCCCGAGAAGGCCGGGAGGCCGAGCGACGCGAACGCGCCGATCGCGAACAGGGTCGTGAGCCTCGGCGCAGGAGCCGCGAGCCCTCCGTAGCCCGAGAGCTCGTAGCTGCCCGCACGATCACGCAGAACACCGACGAGCAGGAAGAGCGCAGCGGTGATCAGCCCGTGGCTCACCATCTGCGTCTCCGCCCCGACGATCGCCAGCCGCCGGGCATCCTCCGTGCCGCTGCCCACGAGGCCCGCCACGCCGACCGCGAGCACGACGTAGCCCATGTGGTTGACGGATGTGTAGGCGACCATGCGCTTGAGGTTCTGCTGGGCGAGTGCGACGAGAGCGCCGTACAGCACCGAGACCAAACCGACGATGATGATCGGCCACGCCCAGGCTCGCCATGCTTCCGGGAGCATCGGCATCGCGATCCGCACGAAGCCGTAGGTGCCCATCTTCAGCAGCACCCCGGCGAGCACCGCGGACCCGATGGCGGGGGCGTCGGTGTGTGCCGGCGGGAGCCAGGTGTGGAAGGGAACAGTGGGGGTCTTGATGGCGAGCCCGATCAGGATGGCAGCGAGCACTGCGCCGCCGGCCACCGGCTGGCCCTGCAGCGGCATCATCGCGGCGAGCTCGACCATGTCGAACGTCGGCGTGTCGGCGGAGACGTACAGCCCGATGAAGCCGAGCAGCAGTGCGAGCGACCCGAGGAAGGTGTAGAGGAAGAACTTCAGCGCGGAGCGTCCGGCAGTGGCTCCGTGACCCCAGCCGGCGATGACGAAGTACATGCCGACGATCGACAGGTCGAAGAAGACGAAGAAGAGGATCAGGTCCGCGGCGACGAACACGCCGAGGCTGACGCTCTGCAGGAAGAGGAACAGTGCCGCCTGGATGCGGGGGCGGTCCTCGTCCCGCAGCGCATAGATGGCGCACGCGAGGAAGACGACCGCCGTCATCGCGACGAGCGGCAGGGACAGCCCGTCCACCCCGATGTGGTAGCTGGCTCCGACGCCCGGGATCCACACCAGGCGCTCCTCGAACGCGAGCTGGCCCTCCGGCGGTTCCTCGAAGTTCGCCCAGACCACGGCTACCAGCCCGAGATCCGCTGCTGCCACCGCTACCCACGCCCAGCGCGCCACCCGGTCCGAGACGGCCGGCACGGTGAGCAGCAGCGCGGCGGCGAGCGGCAAGAAGACGATGGCACTCAGCATGGGTTACCTTCCGATCACGAGGAGTAGTACGACCACGGCGCTGAGCAGGGCTACAGCCTGCGCGTAGTAGTGGTGCAGCTGACCGTTCTGCGCGCGCGCGCTGTCGCGACCTGCGCGCCAGACCCGTCGGGCGAACCCGTCGACCGACCGATCGACCCCCCGATCGTCGAGGGAAGCCGCTGCGCGCGCAGTCGTCAGCGACGCCGCCGCCGCGCCATCCGCCGCCGCATCGATCCCGCTGTCGTCGAGGGAAGCCGCCCTGCGCGCGATCGCCGCCGCCCCCTCCGCCGCCCTTTCCGCCGCCGCATCGATCCCCGCGTCGTCGACACGTGCGAGGCGGGCCGCGAGTCGCATGGTGGGCCGCACCAGGAGCCGATCCGCGGCCAGCTCGAGTCCCAGCCAGTCGGCCGCCCAGCGCGGCTCCGGAAGCCGCCACCGCGTCGCGGCGAGCACCAGCACCAGCGCGATCGTCCCGGAGGCGATCAGTTCCCAGACGCCCGGCTGGGCAGGCTCCTGACCGAGCGCCCGCGCGACCGCGCCGCTGAGCGGCGGGAGGGCGAGCATCCCGAGCACCGCCGCGCCGGCCGCGAGCACCGCGACGGGAGCCGAATCGGCCGCCCCGACAGGGCGCGTGCCCTGCTCGTGCTCGTCGTAGTGCGTCGCGGTGTGCGCATCGGCTCTCCGCCAGATCGCGACGATCAGCTTGGCGGCGTAGACGGCCGACAGCGCGGAGGCAGCGAGACCGACGATGTAGAGCCAGAGCGACTCCTCGAGCGCGGCGGTGAGCACGGCGTCCTTCGTCGCCCAGAGCGACAGGGGAGGGATGCCCGCGAGGGCGAGGGCAGCGATGCTCGCGGACACCCCGAGCACGGGCCAGCGCCGCGCGGCACCGGCCAGGCCGGAGAGGCGTCGCGTGCCGAGCGCGGTCAGCCAGGCGCCGGCTGCGATGAACAGCGCGGCCTTGGTGGAGGCGTGGGCCACCAGGTGCGCGACACCGCCGCTCTGCGCGCCGAGCCCCGCGGCGAGCACGACGAATCCGAGCTGTGCTGCTGTGGAGGCGGCCAGCAGCTGCTTCACATCCCGCTGCGCCACAGCGACCGCACCCAGCAGGAGCGCGGTCACGGCACCGATCCACGCAGCGGCCGTGTCAGCCCATCCGGTCGATTCCAGCAGCGGCGCGACCCGCAGCAGGAGATAGCCGCCCATCGCGACCATGGCCGCGGAGTGCAGCAGCGCACTGACCGGGCTCGGACCGTCCATGGCTCGGGAGAGCCAGAACGAGAAGGGCAGCTGCGCGGCCTTGCCGAGCGCCGCGACCAGCAGACCGGCGGCCGCGGCGTCGCGCCATCCTGCCGTCGCGTCCGTGAGCTCGGCGAGTCCGAGGCCCGCGCCCCCGCCGAGCGCGGCGCCCGCCGCCGCGTAGAGCCCGAGATCCCCGGCACGGGTGGTGATGAACGCCGTGGTGCCGCTCGCCAGCCGGCGCTCGTCGCGCCACCAGAATCCGATCAGCGCGAAGGAGGTGGCGCCCATCACCTCCCAGGCGAACAGCAGCGTGACGAGATTCCCGGCGACAACGGTCAGCAGTGCGGCGGCGGCGAAGATCAGCATCAGGCCGTGGAACCGAGCGCGCCCCTCCCGGATCTCGCCGGCCGCGAAGATCAGCACCAGCAGCGTCACCGCGGCGACGGTCGGCAGCATGATCGCGGAGAGCCCGTCCACGCGCAGGTCGAACGCGGCGCCGGCGAGGAACGGCACGGCGGCCGCGGGCTGGGCTGTCGCGACCACGACCGCGAGCGCGAGGCCGATCGCGGCGACTCCGATCGCGACGACCCCTGCCAGACGCTCCGTCCGTGGCAGGAGGCACAGCAGCGCACCGGCGGTCGCCGGCAGGAGCACCAGCAGCCAGAGGGCGATGGTCGCGCTCATCGCTCGACCCCGGGCCCGGTCATCGCTTGAGCTCCGACGCGGAGTCGGTCATGTCGCTGCCACGGGCACGATGCACGAGCGTCGCCACCGCGAAGCCCATGGCCATCTCGACCGTCATCGCGGCGATGACGACGAGCAGCAGCACCTGCCCGGTCGGCTCTGGCGAGAGGAACCACCAGAATGCGCCCGCGGCGAGGATGACACCGTTGAGCATCAGCTCGAGGCCCATCATCACCATCACCACGACCTGCTGCGAGATCGCCCCGTACAGGCCCACGCTGAAGAGCGCAGCGGCGATCAGCAGCACCGTCTCCAGTGTCATCGGCCCACACCTCCCGGCTGCGGATCGTCGGCTTCGGCGCGACGGAGGTCGTCTCCGTAGCGGTCGTACCGGCCGCGGTGCAGGCTGAGGCTGACGCCCGCGACGATCGTCGCCACCATCACCGGGCTCAGCACGATCATGGCCAGCATCTTCGACTCCATGAGAGCGACGCCGAGCGCCATGGTGACATCCTCGGTCGGGGCCGGACGGCCGGCGGGCCACGGCGTCAGCAGGATGCCGACCGCGAGCAGCGCGAACGTGACGAGCGCGATGACGAGCGACAGCCGCTTGTCGTGCACCATGCTCATGGGCATGAGCGCCGGGTTCATCCCCATGAACATGATCATGTAGACGGCCATGACGGCCATCTCCATCACCATCATCAGGATGGTGATGACGCCCAGGTATGCCTGGTCGAGCAGCAGCAGCTGCAGGCCGACCGCCACGAACGATATGGCCAGCGCATAGGTCGCCCGCGCCATGGAGTTCACCCAGAACACCGCGGCTCCGGAGAGCACGGCTGTCGCGCCGAGCACCCAGAAGATCACGTCGCCGAGCAGGGTCATCGGTTCACCACCACCAATGCCACCAGGAGATCCTGCAGCATGCCCGCGGGGATCAGCAGCATCCAGCCGACCTCCATGAACTGATCGGGTCGCATCAGCGGGATCCTGCGGCGGACCCACACGAAGGCGGCGAGCACGAGCACGGTCTTCAGCAGTGACCATGCCCATTCCGGCAGAATCGCGCCGGAGCCTCCGCCCAGGAACAGCGGCACGGCGAACGCCGCACCCGCGACGAGCACGCCATACCGGCCGGCCGAGAAGACCAACCGGTCGACGCCCGAGAGCTCAGCGGCGACCCCGCCGGCGATGTCGGAGCCCAGCGGGGCGCCGAACGGCCCCCAGACCGAGAACGCGATCACGCCGATCGAGTAGATCAGGAACGCCACCGGCATCCACACGATGAACCACAGCTCCGATTGCGCCGCCACGATGGAGCCCACGTCGAGGCTCTCGGAGGCGATCGCCGGCGCGATGAGGGCGAACATCAGCGGCAGCTCGTACGCCACCGCCAGCGCCAGGAAGCGGTATCCGCCCACGAGCGCGTGCACGGAGTTGCCCCCCCAGCCGACGAGCCAGACCAACGCCCAGACCAGCACATCCATAGCGTTGAACCAGACCAGCCCCGCCTCGAAGTCGAACAGCGTCCAATCCCCGAACGGGATGACGGTGATCTTCAGCAGTGCGGCGACGAGCATCCCGGCGCCGCCGATGCGCCACAGCAGCGAATCGGCTGCCACGGTGGACCGTCGACGCTGACGGAGCAGGCGAGCCGTCTCAGCAACAGGCCAGCGCAGCGATGCTCTGGAAGAGCCGCCCTGCGCCCGCGCAGCCAGCACCCCGTCGAGAGTCACCGCGACCAGGACCAGTGCGGCGAGCAGGAGGGCCCCCGCGACTGCCCAGAAGGGTTGCACCTCGATCACGGCGTCAGTCATGATGAACGCCCCGCTCCGCGACAAGTGACGGCAGACCGAGACTGGCGACGACGAGCCGTGCGGCAGCGAGGTCAAGACCGGTGACGAGCTGCGGCAGCGCCGCGATCAGACGGCTCGCATCTCGTCGTTCCTCGGCTGATCCGTTGATCGCTTCTCGCGCCGCGCCCAGCATGGCGAGCAGCCGATCGAAGACGCTGCCTGCGTGCGTCACACCGAGGTGCTCTGCAAGTGCGGCGTCGTCCATGACCCCCAGCCGCCCCAGAGACCAGCGGAGCAGAGAGCGGCGGATGCGGCGCTCGAGTCGTTCCAGACCGGGCCGCGCCGCCGAATCGCCGCGCAGCAGCGCCCCGCGCAGTCGGCGCGCCTTGGCGGCGAGGTCCGACGCCCCCGCGAGCTCGAGCAGCGCGGCCGCGTCGTCGCAGTGCCGAGCGGCGGCATCGCGCCTGCCCGGCTCGACGAATCCATGCCACGCATCGTCGAGCGCCCGGGCCCGCGCACGCGTGATGACGTCGCCGTTCAGCGCGCAGTGCAGCACGAGGCCCGGCGGCCAGTAGGGCAGCACCGGACCGAGTTGCACGGCCAGCGTGTCCATCTCCAGGCCATCGCGGTCCGCGGCGCCGCTCGCCAGCGGGATCCCCGCTGGTGCCATGTCCATGTGGCCGTGGTCCATGCCGGAGTGGTCCATGCCGGAGTGGTCCATCTGGCTGTGGTCCATGCCGGAGTGGTCCATCTGGCTGTGGTCCATGCCGGAGTGGTCTGGCTGGCTGTGGTCCATGCCGGAGTGGTCCATGCCGGAGTGGTCTGGCTGGCTTTGGTCCATGCCGGAGTGGTCTGGCTGGCTGTGGTCCATGCCGGAGTGGTCCATCTGGCTGTGGTCCATGCCGGAGTGG
>NZ_JBXAPA010000007.1:0-167247 GCF_058803545.1 Agrococcus sp. GW821-FHT14H11 | reverse complement strand
GTCCATCTGGCTGTGGTCCATGCCGGTGTGGTCCATCTGGCTGTGGTCCATGCCGGTGTGGTCCATCTGGCTGTGGTCCATGCCGGTGTGGTCCATCTGGCTGTGGTCTGGCTGGCTGTGGTCCATGCCGGAGTGATCCATGCCGGAGTGGTCCATCTGGCTGTGGTCCATGCCGCTGTGGTTCGTGCCGCTGGCACCCTCTGAGGACTCGCCGCGGGTCTCGGTCGCCGAACTGACGCTGGCGACGCGCAGGCGTGTCCTCGCGTCGTCGACGTGCACGTCCACGGCGGACAGGCTCCTGCGCGCCTGCTCGAAGCTCGGCAGCGCCTCGGCCGCAGAGCCGACCACGATCCGCACGCGAGGCCCGGGCAGCTGCTCCCAGATGCGCTCCACAGTCGCGGTCAGTTCGGGCCCGGCGGTGCCGCACACGACCAGGACATCGGCATCCGCCGGGGACAGCGAGATGCGCCACCCGAGCGCGACGGCCGCCTGCTCCGCCGCCACCCGCGCACGCCAGCCGCCAGGCGCCTCGACGAGGAGCACGTGGGCGCGCTGCGCCGCCAGCTTCGCGAGCGCCTGCGTCACGCCCACCGGAACGCTCCTTCCCGCCAGGCCCAGAAGACCGCCACGAACAGGACTCCGAGGAACAGGAACATCTCGACCACGGCGGTCGGGCCCATCATGGCCACCACGACGGCCCACGGATACATGAAGAGCATCTCGATGTCGAAAGCCAGGAAGACGACGGTCGCCGCATACCAGCGGGCGTGGAAGCGCGAGAGCGCATGCTGCTCCGGGTCGCTGCCGGAGAGGTAGGGCAGCGAGACGATCGGACGGCGGTCGACCGCGACGAGCATCGACGCCCCGTACAGCAGAGCGATCGCCAGCACGGCGATCCCAAGCATCGTCACGACCCCAGCCATGATCGTCCCCCTCTCCCCGGGACCCTATCGAAGGCGCGCGACCGGCTGCACGTGCGCCTGCGGGGGAGTCGCGGAAGGAACGGTCGAAAGCTGCTGTCGGTGAGCCCGTGGCGATGGACGTCAGGCCGAGCCCGACGGGCGATCGGTTCAGGCTACGACGAGCCCTCCAACTCGTGCTGCAGCGCCGCCGTCCGCAGCGCCGTCGCGACCGGTGATCGTCGCCGCTGATCAGTACGCGTCGGTCTCATCTCGTGCGCGCTTCAGTCGCGCCACCGCGGCCTCTGAGCCCCGCGCCATGAGCGTCACGTCGGCCGCGACGAAGACGAACGAGGCGCCGCGCGCGATGCACCGATCGGCGTCCGCCTCCGCGAACGTGTTCACGCCCACGGGCGTGCCCGCCGAGCGCACGGCGTCGATCGTCGCATCGACCGCGGCCACGACGGCCGGCTCTGACGGGCGGCCGGGGAGTCCCATGGAACCGGCGAGGTCTGCCGGGCCGACGAAGACGCCGTCCACCCCGTCGACCGCCGCGATCTCGGCGGCGTTCGCCACACCTTCGGAGGTCTCGATCTGCACGGTCACCGACACGTGCGCATCCGCCCCCCGCACATAGCCGGGGATGCGCCCCCAGCGCGAGGAGCGCGCGAGCGCCGAGCCGATGCCGCGGGCGCCCTCGCGCTCGCCGTCGCCGCCCGGGTAGCGGGCGGCGCGCACGGCCGCGCGCGCGTCGTCGGCGGTCGAGACCATCGGCACGAGCACGTTCTCGGCGCCGAGGTCGAGCACCTGCTTGATGATCACCGGGTCGTTCCAGGGCACGCGCACGATCGTCGTGACCGGGTAGGCGGCGGCGGCCTGCAGGATGGGCAGCATCTCCGAGATCGAGATGGGGCCGTGCTCGCCGTCGACGAGCAGCAGGTCGGCGCCGGATCCGGCCATGATCTCGGCGGCGACGGCGCTGCCGGACGCGTTCCACAGGCCGACGAGCGGAGCCTCGGCCCGGGCGAGGGCGTCGCGGAAGGTCGTCATCGGAACGCCACCTCCACGGTGCCCATGTCCTGGTACTCGACGCGCACGCGGTCGCCGGGCTGCACCCACACGGGGCGCGTGAAGGAGCCGGCGAGGATGAGCTCGCCCGCCTCGAGCCGGTCGCCGTGCTGCGCGAGCTTGCCCGCGAGCCACGCGACGCCGTGCGCCGGGTTGCCGAGCACGCCGCCGGAGACGCCGGTCTCGATGATCTCGTCGTTCACGAGGCAGAGCGCGCCGACCCACGACAGGTCGCGGTCGCGCGGGCCGATCGCGACGTCGCCGACGACGATCGCGCCGAGCGCCGCGTTGTCGCTGATCGTGTCGACGATCGTGCGGCCCTCGAGCTCGATGTGCGAGTCGAGGATCTCGAGCGCCGGCACGACGGCCTCGGTGGCGTCGAGCACCTGGTCGACCGTGAGGCCCTCGCCCTCGAGCGGCGCCTTCAGCACGAAGGCCAGCTCGACCTCGACGCGCACGTTCGACCACTGCGCGTGCTCGACGGTCTCGCCCGAGCGGAGCGCCTGGTCGGCGAAGATCACGCCGTAGTCGGGCTCGGTGATGCCGGTCGCGAACTGCATCGCCTTGCTCGTCAGGCCGATCTTGCGCCCGACGAGCCGCGCGCCGGCCTCCTCGCGGCGCGCGCGCCAGATGCGCTGCACCGCGTAGGAGTCCTCGATCGTCGCCTCGGGGAACCGCGTCGAGATCCGCTCGATCGTGCCGCGCGAGCGGGTGGCCTGGGCGAGCTCGTCGGCGATCCGCTCGACGGTCGCGTCGTCGAGGCCCCGTCCGGGCGTGCTCGTCACAGCTGGTTGCCGATCTTGAAGCCCTTCGACGCCTGCCCGCGGTAGGTGCCGTCGTCGTCGCCCTCGCGGGTGTACGAGAAGCCGTCGGCGCCGATCGTCACCTCCATCTCGCTGGAGTCGGTGCGCTCGACGACCTCGACCACGTTGCCGTCGAGGTCGAGCACGGGCGACGCCTCGGTGTACCAGGAGGGCACGACGGGGTTGCCCCACCAGTCGCGGCGCTGGTTGTCGTGCACGTCCCACGTGATGACGGGGTTGTCGGGGTCGCCCGTCCAGTAGTCCTGCGTGTAGATCTCGACGCGGTGGCCGTCGGGGTCGGTGATGTAGAGGTAGAACGCGTTCGAGACGCCGTGCCGGCCCGGTCCGCGCTCGATGTGGTCGGACATCCGCAGCGCGCCGAGCTTGTCGCAGATCTGGATGATGTTGTGCTTCTCGTGCGTCGAGAAGGCGATGTGGTGCATGCGCGGGCCGTTGCCGCCGGTGAGCGCCGTGTCGTGCACGGTGCCCTTGCGGTGCATCCACGCCGCGTAGGTGACGCCCTGGTCGTCCTGGATGTCCTCGGTGACGCGGAAGCCGAGGTCCTCGAGGTACTTTCGGCCGCGCGGCACGTCGGGGGTGACCTGGTTGAAGTGGTCGAGGCGCACGAGCTCGCCCGCCGAGATGAGGTCGTAGCGCTGGTGCAGGCGCTCGGCGTGCTCGGTCGCGTGGAAGAACTCGTAGGGGAAGCCGAGCGGGTCCTCGACGCGCACGCTGTCGCCGAAGCCCTTCTGGAAGCCGTCGCGCCGGCGCTCCGTGCGGCAGCCGAGCTCCTGGTAGTAGGCCTCGGCGGCGTCGACGTCCTCGGGGGTGCGCACGCGGTAGGCGAAGGCGGCGACGGCCGCGACGGGGCCCTTCCGCAGCACGAGGTTGTGGTGGATGAACTCCTCGAACGACCGCAGGTAGATCGCCTCGTCGTCCTCCTCGGTCACGTGCAGGCCGAGCACGTCGACGTAGAAGGCGCGGCTCTCGGCGAGGTCGGTGACGACCAGGTCCATCGCCGCGCAGCGGATGATGTCGGGCGCGGGCACGGAGGGCTTGGGGATCTCGTTCATGGTGCTGCTCCTTCGCAGTCGGGGTCAGGCGGATGCGCCGAAGCGGGCGGTGTGGACGTCGCCGAGCGTGATGTGCACGGCCTGCTGGTCGCTGTAGAAGTCGAGCGAGCGGTAGCCGCCCTCGTGCCCGAGGCCCGAGGCCTTCACGCCGCCGAAGGGGCTGCGGAGGTCGCGCACGTTGTGGCTGTTGAGCCACACCATGCCGGCCTCGACGTCCTGCGCGAAGAGGTGCGCGCGCTGCAGGTCGCGCGTCCAGATGTAGGCGGCGAGACCGTACTTCGTGTCGTTCGCGAGCTCGAGCGCCTCCTCGTCGGAATCGAACGGCGTGATCGCGACGACCGGGCCGAAGATCTCCTCCTGGAAGATGCGCGCATCCGGCGCCACGTCGACGAACACCGTCGGCGCGACGAAGTTGCCCTCGGGGAAGGCATCGGGGCGGCCTCCGCCGGCGACGAGCCGGCCCTCCTGCTTGCCGATCTCGACGTACGACATGACCTTGTCGAAGTGCTCCGGGTGCACGAGCGCGCCGACCTCGGTGCTGGGGTCGCCCGGGTCGCCGACGACGATGTTCTTGGCCCGCGCCGCGTAGCGCTCCACGAACTCGTCGTAGATCGAGCGCTCGACGAGGATGCGGCTGCCGGCGGTGCAGCGCTCGCCGTTGAGCGAGAAGACGCCGAACAGCGTCGAGTCGATCGCGGCGTCGAGGTCGGCGTCGGCGAAGACGACGGCCGGGCTCTTGCCGCCGAGCTCCATCGACAGCGCCTTGAGGTGCGGCGCCGAGTTGCCGAAGATGAGCTGGCCGGTGCTGCTCTCGCCCGTGAAGGAGATGAGCGGCACGCCCGGGTGCTTCACGAGCGCGTCGCCGGCGGTCTCGCCGAAGCCGTTGACGAGGTTGAACACGCCCTTCGGCAGCTCTGCCTCCTCGAAGATGCCGGCCCAGAGCGACGCCGACAGGGGCGTGAACTCGGCGGGCTTCAGCACCACGGTGCAGCCGGAGGCGAGCGCGGGGCCGAGCTTCCACGACTCGAGCATGAACGGGGTGTTCCACGGGGTGATGAGCCCCGCGACGCCCTTGGGCTTGCGGTTGACGTAGTTCACCTGGCTGCCGGGCACCTTGTAGGCGTCGTCGCGGCCGGCGACGATGAGGTCGGCGAAGAAGCGGAAGTTCTCGGCGGCGCGCTGCGCCTGGCCGCGCGCCTGCGTGATGGGCAGACCCGAGTCCCACGACTCGAACTGCGCGAGCTCCTGGTCGCGCGACTCGACGATGTCGGCGATGCGGCTGAGGATGCGCGCGCGCTCGCGGTTCTTCATGCGCGGCCAGGGCCCCTCCTCGAAGCCGCGCGTGGCGGCGGCGACGGCCAGGTCGATGTCGGCCTGCTTGCCCGACGCGGCGACGGTGTAGTCCTCGTTCGTGACCGGGTTCAGCACGCCGAACGTCTCGCCGTCGACGGAGGGCACGCGCTCGCCGTCGATGTAGTGGGGGATGAGCTCGGGGATGCCTGCGGGCTGGGTGGCCATGGTGGGGCTCCGTTCGTTCGGATCGTGGGGCCGGCGCCGCGATGCGGCTCGGCGGTCGGTCAGTCCTGGTTCGGGTGGATGCGCTGGAGGTAGGCGTCGGGGGTCGCGAGGCGGTGGGCGCGCACGGCGAGCTCGATGCGGCGCGGATCGGCGCCCTCCTCGATGAGGGCGAGGATCGCCTCGTGCTCGTCGACCGACGACACGGCGCGGCTCGGCACGAACGAGAAGGTCGACTGGCGCAGCCGCGCGAGCCGCTTCCAGCAGGTGTCGATCACGTCGCCGAGCACCTCGTTGGGGCAGACGTCCGAGAGGCGGCGGTGGAAGGCCTCGTTGAGCGCGGTGAACTGCACCGGGTCGAAGCCGGCGAGCGACTCGCGCAGCTGCGCGTTGATGGCGCGCGCCTCGTCGACGTCGCGCTTCGAGTAGAGGCCGGCGGCGAGCATGATCGCGGCGCCCTCGACGAACGAGAGCGTCTCCATCGTGTCGTGGTACTCGAGCTCGTCGATCTCGGCCACGCGCGCGCCGATGTTGCGCTCGAAGGTGACGAGCCCCTCCGCCTCGAGCCTGCGGATCGCCTCGCGCACGGGCACGACGCTCATGTCGAGCTCGCGGCCGATCGCGTCGAGCACGAGCCTGTAGCCGGGGGAGTAGGTGCCGTCGACGATGCGGTCGTGCAGCAGCTGGTAGGCGCGCTGCGACTTCGAGGGCGCGGCGGTGCCGCCCGCCTCGGCGAGCGCCGCGGCGCGGGCGCGCGGGCCGGTCACTCGGCCGCCCCCTGCTGCGCGAGGTGCGCCTCGTACTTCGCGCGCCACTCGGCGTTCATCGGGAAGAGCCCGTCGACGGGGTGGCCGGCGTCGACCTGCGCGGCGATGAACTCCTCCTCGCGCTCCTGCGCGATCGCCTCGGCGGCGAGCTCGCGCGCGAGCGCGGGCGGGATGACGAGCACGCCGTCGCCGTCGCCGACGATGATGTCGCCGGGCTGCACGGTGGCGCCGCCGCACGCGATCGTCTCGTCGTGCGACCACGGCACGTGGAGCCGGCCGAGCACGGCCGGGTGGCCGCCCGCGTGGTAGGTCGGCACGCCGATCTCGGTGACGACGTCGAGGTCGCGCACGCCGCCGTCGGTGACGAGGCCGGCCGCGCCGAGGTGCCGGGCGCGCAGCGCCAGGATGTCGCCGAGCGTGCCCGAGCGGTTGTCGCCGCGCGCCTCGATGACGACGACGTCGCCCGGGCGCAGCGAGTCGAACAGCCGCTTCTGCGCGTTGTAGCCGCCGCCGTGGGTCGTGAAGAGGTCCTCGCGGTTGGGCACGTAGCGCAGCGTGCGCGCGGTGCCGACGATGCGGCTGCCGGGCCGCGTCGAGCGCAGGCCGTCGATCGAGACGTTGTTGAGGCCGCGCTTGCGCAGGCCCGACGAGAGCGTCGCGAGCGCGACGCTCGTCAGCTGCGCGCGCAGCTCGTCGTCGAGCACGGGCGCCTCGGCCTGCTGGAACTCGTCGATCGGGCGGCCGGAGGCGTCTGCCCACTGCTCGGGCGTCGGCTTCGGCTGCGCCGAGTACGGCGGGAGCGCCTGGTCGCCGACCCGCACGGTCGTGGCGAGCCTGCCGGTCGACAGCCGCTCGCCGTCGCGCGCGGCGGCGGTCACCTCGACCTCGACGGTCTGCCCGGGGGAGAGGGTGGATGCGCCGGCGGGCGTGCCCGTGAGGATCACGTCGCCGGGCTCGAGGGTGATGAGCTGCGAGAGGTCGCTGACGATCTGCGGCAGCGAGAAGATGAGGGTCGCGGTGGAGTCCTCCTGCACGAGCTCGCCGTCGAGCCAGGTGTGCACCTCGATCGACGCCGGGTCGAGCCGCTCGGCGGGCAGCAGCGTCGGCCCGATCGGCGTCATGCCGTCGCCGCCCTTCGAGCGCAGGTTGGAGCCCTTGTCGACCCACCGGAGGTCGAACACGCCCAGGTCGTTCGCGGCGGTGACCGCGGCGACGTGACCCCACGCATCCGCCTCGCTCACGGCGCGGGCGTGGCGGCCGATGACGACGGCGATCTCGCCCTCAAAGCCGAAGATCGAGGTCGACGCGGGCAGCACTGCCTCGCCGCCGGTGGAGAGCGAGGTCGCGGGCTTCAGGAAGTAGCCGGGCGCCTCGGGCGTGCGGCCCTTCTGCGCGGCGCGGGCGCGGTAGCCGATGTGCATCGCGAACACCTTGTGGGGGCGGGCGCCGAGCAGCTGCCACGCCTCGGCGGCGGCGGGAGGGGCACCCTCTGCGGGGTGCGACGATGCATCCATGCGGGCATCGTATACGATTCCGAATCTGAAGTGCAAGGGTCGGGCAGCAGCCCTCCACCCCGTGTCAAGAGGCCTCCAGCGCCCTCTTGACCGTCGTGCATGAAATCGTATATGTTCCTGGCAGTCCCCCCGGGTCGCGCCTCGCGGTCCACCTCTCTGACAAAGGAGTCAGCGTGTCTCACAGCACGACGCATCCGCACACGTCGCCCAAGGAGCGCAACAAGGTCCTCGGCGCCGTCGTGGTCGGCACCACCATCGAGTGGTACGACTTCTTCATCTACGCCTTCATGGCGAACCTCGTCTTCGCGCAGCTGTTCTTCCAGCCGGCCGGCGAGGGCATGATGCAGATCCTCTCGCTCATCACCATCGGCATCTCGTTCCTCTTCCGGCCGCTCGGCGCGTTCCTCGCCGGGCACTTCGGCGACAGGGTCGGCCGTCGTCCGATGCTCGTGCTGACGCTCCTGCTCATGGGCGTCGCGACCACCCTGGTCGGCGCGCTGCCCACCTTCGAGCAGGCCGGCTGGATCGCGCCGATCCTCCTCATCCTGCTCCGCATCCTGCAGGGCATCTCCGCGGGCGGCGAGTGGGGCGGCGCGGTGCTCATGGCCATCGAGCACGCGCCGCGCGGCCGCCGCGGCCTCTTCGGCTCCTTCGTGCAGGCGGGCGTGCCGCTCGGCATGCTGCTCGCGACGGGCGTGCTCGCCGCGATCCGCGCCATGTTCCCCGGCGACGCGTTCCTCGAGGTCGGCTGGCGCATCCCGTTCTTCATCTCGATCCTGCTGGTCGTCGTCGGCTACGTCGTGCGCCGCTCGGTCGACGAGTCGCCGGTGTTCCAGGAGATCAAGGAGACCGCGCAGCAGGAGTCGGCGCCGATCGTGCAGGTCTTCAAGAAGTACGGCCTCGTCGTGCTGCTGTGCGCGATGGTCTTCATGGCCAACAACGCCATCGGCTACATGACGACCGGTGGCTTCGTGCAGGGCCTCGCGTCGCGACCGGTCGACGGCACCCCGCCGGGCCTCGGCTTCGACCCGGTGGGCGTGCAGCTCGCGGCGTTCGCCGGCTCGCTCTCGTGGCTCGTGTTCACGTTCGTCGCCGGCTGGGCCTCCGACCGCATCGGCCGCAAGAAGCTCTACCTCATCGGCTGGACGGTGCTCGCGATCACGACGATCCCGCTCTTCATCCTCGTCGAGCAGGGCGTCTGGGGCGTCGCGATGGGCACGATCCTGCTCGGTGCGGGCCTCGGTCTCACCTACGGCGCGCAGGCGGCCTGGTACGCCGAGTCGTTCCCGGCCTCGGTGCGCTTCTCGGGCGTCTCGATCGCCTACGCGATCGGGGCGGTCATCGGCGGCGCCTTCGCGCCGACCATCGCGCAGGCGCTGCTGCAGGCGACCGGCACCACGTGGGCGATCGTCGGCTACCTGCTCGTGACGGTGGTCATCTCGGTCATCGGCACGGTGCTGCTGCGCGAGCGCAACGACATCCCGCTCTCGATCGACTTCGAGCACTCCGGCAAGTGGGAGTCGTGGCGCACGGGCGACCCCGAGACCGTCGAGGCGACCGCCGCGCGCTGATCCGCGCCGAACGCACGGGAGGGGGTCCGCCGCACGGCGGGCCCCCTCCCGTCTGCGCTGGCTCGGCGACCGCCGCGCCGGCTCAGGCCTCCTCGATCGCCCGCTTCGTCAGCTTCTTGACGCGGGCGCGGCGCTTCGGCCGCGCGGGGATCATCGAGCGCATCTCCTCGAGCCGGCCGAAGCAGAGCAGGCGGTCCTCGGCCTCGAGCACCCGGCGGCCGGGCGGGTTGGGGATCACGTGCGTGCCGCGGTGCAGCGTGAGCACCGTGATGTCGCGCTCGCGCAGGCCCGACTCGCTGATGGTCTTGCCGATGAGGTCGGCGTCGCCGTGCACGACGAGCTCGGCCACGCCGTAGCCGGTCGAGATGCTCAGCCGCTCGCGCACGTCGATCTGCGGGAACGCCACCTGATCGGCGATGTGGTCGATGATCGCGCCGGCGACGTCGAGCCGCGTCGCGGTCTCGATGCCCTCGAGACCGGGGGAGGAGTTGACCTCCATGACGAGCGGTCCGTCGTTGCCCTCGAGCATGTCGACGCCCGCGACCTTCAGCCCCATGATCTGCGCGGCCCGCACCGCGACGCGCTCGAACTCGGGGTCGAGGTCGACGGCCTCGACGCTGCCGCCGCGGTGCACGTTCGAGCGGAACTCGTCGCCCTGGGCGCTGCGCCGCATGGCCGCGACGACCCGGTCGCCGACGACGAGCGCGCGGATGTCGCGGCCCTTGCTCTCGGCCACGAAGTGCTGGATGAGCACCTGCTGCCGCGTCGACTGCAGCGTCTCGATGATCGCCTCCGCCACCTTGATGGTGGGCGCGAGGATCACGCCGATGCCCTGCGTGCCCTCGAGCAGCTTGAGCACGACCGGCGCCCCGCCGACCCGCTCGATCGCCGGGATCACATCCGCCCGATCGCGCACGAACGTGGTGGCGGGCATGCCGATGTCGTGCCGCGCCAGGATCTGCGTCGCGCGCAGCTTGTCGCGCGCGTTGGCGATGCCGTTGGCGGTGTTCGGCGTGTAGACGTCCATCTGCTCGAACTGCCGCACGACCGCGGTGCCGAAGTAGGTGATCGAGTTGCCGATGCGGGGCAGCACGGCGTCGTAGTCGCGCAGCTGGCGGCCCCGGAACTGCAGGTCGGGCCCGTCGCCCGAGAGGTCGATCGCGAAGCGCAGGGTGTTGAGCACCTTCACGTCGTGGCCGCGCTCGACGGCCGCGGCACGGAGCCGCCGGGTGCTGTACGAGCGCGGAGCGCGCGAGAGGATGGCGAGCCTCATCAGGACGCACCTGCCTTTCCTGGTTGGATGGCCGCATGGGCGGAGACCATCCTGGCAGGCCGGCGACGGCGGGCTGGCGCGAGTGGGTCGGGCTGCCCGAACTCGGCATCGCGCACGTGAAGGCCAAGCTCGACACCGGTGCACGCACGAGCGCGCTGCACGCGTTCGAGATCGAGGAGCTCCGTCGCGACGGCGCCGACTGGGTGCGCTTCGAGGTGCACCCGTGGCAGCGGTCGAAGGCCGACGCCCGGGTGGTCGAGTGGCCCGTGCACGATCGCCGGCTCGTGCGCTCCTCCACCGGTCACGAGCAGGAGCGCATCGTCATCCGCACCGCCCTCGCGCTGCTCGGCACGCCGGTGACCACCGAGATCACGCTCGCGCGCCGCGACGAGATGGGGTTCCGGATGCTCGTGGGGCGCGAGGCGCTCCGCCAGGGCTTCGTGGTCGACGCCGCGCACTCGTACCTCGGCGGGCGCCCCGACCGCGCCGTGCGCCAGCGCAACCGGGGGCGCGCCGGTGCGTGAGTCGTTCGCGATCGGCGGCGTGCGGGTGCGCGCCGGCCAGTCGAAGAGCGTCGAGCTGCCGATCGCTCGGCTCGTGACCGGCGGCGACGTCTCGCTGCCCGTGCGCGTCGTGCACGGCCGCGAGCCCGGCCCCGTGGTGTGGCTCGACGCGGCGGTGCATGGCGACGAGGTCGTCGGCGTCGAGGTGATCCGCCAGGTGCTCGCCGCGGTCTCGCCGCGCACGCTGCGCGGCACGCTGCTCGCGGTCCCCGTCGTCAACGTGCTCGGGTTCATGACGGGCGACCGCTACCTGCCCGACCGGCGCGACCTCAACCGCTCCTTCCCCGGCTCCGCGCGCGGCTCGCTCGCGAGCCGCATCGCCCACCTGCTCATGACCGAGGTGGTGGCGCGCTGCGACGTCGGCATCGACCTCCACACCGGCTCCGACCGGCGCGACAACCTGCCGCAGATCCGCGCCGACCTCGACGACCCCGAGACCCGGCGGCTCGCCGCCGCGTTCGGCGCCCCGGTCATGCTGCACGCGCGGCTGCGCGACGGCTCGCTGCGGCAGGCCGCGAGCGAGGCGGGCGCCATCGCGCTGCTGTACGAGGCCGGCGAGGCGCTGCGGCTCGAGCCGGAGCCGATCGACGTCGGCGTCGCGGGCGTGCTGCGCGTGCTCGCCGCGCTCGACATGCTCGACGGGCAGCCGCACGAGGGCCCGCCGCCGGTCGAGTGCCGCGCGAGCGGCTGGGTGCGCTCCCGGGGCTCGGGCATCCTGCACCTCGACGCGCAGCTCGGCGACGCGGTGTCCGCGGGCGCCCGGCTCGGCCGCGTCGCCGACGCGCTCGGCACCGGCGGCCGCATCGTGCGCGCCGACCGCGACGGGATCGTCATCGGCCTCACCCGTGCGCCGATCGTGCACGCGGGCGACGCGGTCGCGCACATCGCCGCGACCTGACGCGCCTCAGCCCAGCAGCCCCAGCGTGCCGGTCACGATGAGCGCGCCGCCGCCGAGCACCGACAGCGCGATGATCGTCCATCGCACGACGGTCGGGTTCACCAGGTGCGCGAGGCGGTCGCCGAGCAGCACGCCCGCGACCACCGGCAGCGCGAGCGCGAGCCACGCCCACAGCGGCCACTCGGGCGATCCCTCGGGGGCGACCAGCGGACGCACCGCGACGACCGCGCCGCTGATGAGCACCCAGAAGGGCTGCATCGTCGCGACGAAGGTGCGGTCCTGCCAGCCGGACAGCAGCGAGTAGGCGCCGACCGCCGGAGCCCCCATGCCGACGCTCGCGTTCAGCAGGCCGATCGCGGTGCCCGAGGCCACCCGCAGCGCCGGGCCGTCGTGCGTGCGCGTCGCGCTGGTGAACGCGACCGCCACGAGCACGCCGAGCACCGCGATGGTGCCGACGGCCACGCGCAGCAGATCGGTGTCGAGGCCCTTCGCCAGCAGCATGCCGGGCACCATCACGGCGAGCGCGGGGATCGCGATCCAGAGCAGCCGCCGCCAGTCGATGTCGCGCCAGACCCGCGGCAGGATGATGAGGCAAGCGATGGCGCCGTAGAGGTTCACGACGAGCACGGCGGCGAGCGGGCCTGCCACGAGCGCGACGGCCGGCGTGACGACGAGGCCCCAGCCCATGCCGATCATGCGCTGCCCGACGGCGCCGATGAGCACGGCCGCGAGCGCGACGACGAACGAGAGCAGGTCCACGGGGCGCTAGCGGAGGTCGGCCTCGATGGCGCGGGCGACCCGCTGCACGGCGGCGCCGAGCGCCTCCGTGTCGGGCTGGCCGACCGTGACCACCGCCACCGACGCATCCGTCGTGCCGCGGCTGCGGATCGGCGCGCCGACCGACGTGATGCCCTCGATCACCTCGTTGGCGCTCACCGCGAAGCCGCGCGAGCGCACCCGCTCGACCTCCGGGTGCATCGGCCCGTCATGGCCGAGCGCGCGCCACGTGGCGTCGTCGAGCATCGCCTGCAGCGCGATGCCGGGCGCGCCGAGCGCGATCGGGTGCCGGTGCCCCGGGTGCTGGGCGACGGATGCGTTGACGCCCCGGGGCACGGCCGTCACGAGGGTCACGGCGTCGTCCCCGTCGCGGACGGCGAGGAACGCCGTCATGCCGAGCTCGTCGGCGAGGTGCTGCAGGTGGGGGAGGGAGGCCGACTGCAGGTCGTGCTCGACGTCGCGGGCGAGCACGACGAGCTGCGGGCCGAGCGACAGCATGCCGCCGGCGTCGCGCACGACCAGCCGGTGCTCCTCGAGGGTGCGCACGAGCCGGTAGGCGACCGAGCGGTGCACGCCGAGGCGGTCGGCGAGCGACTGGATCGACTGGCTGCCGTGGTCGGCGAGCAGCGAGAGCGCGGTCAGGCCCCGCGAGAGGGTCTGCGAGCCGCTCGTCTCGCTGCGCGGGGTCGTGGTCGCGGCATCCGTCGGCATCGTCGCCCGCTCCCATCACCGCATCCGCTCGGACGCGCTGTTGCAAGCATAGAACAGCGCGTTCAGATAGCGGGCGGCGTCCGTCCGGCGTCAGACCTCGACGAAGTCGCCGACGTCCAGGCGGTGGTGCTCGCCGCCGCCCTGGCTGACGGCGCCCTCGATGCGCGCGTGCGCCATGCCGAGGCCCATCTCCGACAGCGGCGCGTCGTGCACGGCGAAGGTCGCGCGCGGCGCCACCTCGACGACGAAGTCCATCACGTCGCCGATCTTCAGCCACGGCGCGCCGGCCGGCGCCGCGAGCAGCGCGACGGGCACGTCGGGCACGGCGTAGGAGTCGCCCGGGTAGTAGAAGCGCTCGTTGACGAGCACGCCCAGGTTGTCGACCACCGGGATCGAGCGGTGGATGACGGCGTGCTCGCCGCCGAAGAAGCGCAGCCGGAACGGGCCGGCCGTCACGCGCTCGCCGGCGTGGACGACCGACACGTCGAAGCCCTCCGCCGCCTGCGCGACGCCCTCGGGGCCGTAGATCGGCACGCCCGGGTGGGCGGCGCGGAGCGCCTCGAGGTGCTCGGCATCCCAGTGGTCGGCGTGCTCGTGGGTGATCACGATCGCCACGAGCCCCGGCGCCGTGACGGCGCCGCTCTGGTTGCCCGGGTCGATGACGAGCTGCTGCCCCTCGTCGTCGAGGATCATGCAGGCGTGCTCTCGCTTGGTCACTCGCATGCCGACCACCCTAGGCGCCCGCCTCCCGGCGGTCGAGCCGCGACCCCCTCCGCCGGTCGAGCCGCGGCCGCCTCCGCTGGTCGAGCCGCGACCTCTCCTCCGCTGGTCGAGCCGCGGCCGCAGGCCGCGAGTCGAGACCACCCCGCAACCTCCTCCGCTGGTCGCGGCCTCCTCCGCCGGTCGAGCCGCGGCCGCAGGCCGCGAGTCGAGACCACCCCCGCGAGCCGCCCACCCCGCGCGCCCCTAGGCTCACCCTGTGCGCATCGTGGTCGCCTCCAACCCCGCCGCCCGCTTCGGCCGCAGCGGCGCCGTTGGCGCGCTCGTCGCCGCCCGCATCGCCGACCTCGGCCACGAGGTGACCCACATCGCCGCGGCCGACTACGCCGGCCAGCTCGAGCAGTCGCGCTTCGCGATGATCGCGGCGGATGCGCTGGTCGTCGTGGGCGGCGACGGCATGGTGCACCTCGGGGTCAACATCGTCGGCGGCACGTCGAAGCCCCTGCTGGTGGTGCCCGCGGGCAGCGGCAACGACTTCGCGGCGGCGATGGGCATCACGTCGGCGCAGCAGGCGATCGACAGCCTCGAGGCGGCGCTCGCAGCCGAGCCCGACCGCGTCGACCTCATCCGCATCGAGCACCCCGACGGGGTCGCGCTCGCCGCCGGCGTCGTCTCGGTCGGGTTCGACGCCGACGTCAACGTGCGCTCGTTCCGGCTGACGGGCGTGCCGAGCCGCATCCGCTACCAGGCGGCGATCCTCGCGACCGTGTTGCGGCCGCGGCACCGCACCTTCCGCGTCCGCCTCGACGGCGGCCCCGAGCGCACCTGGCGCACCCTGGTCGCGGCGATCGCCAACAACCGCACCTTCGGCGGCGGCATCCCGATCGCGCCCGACTCGTCGATGCGCGACGGGCGACTCACGGCGGTCTTCGCCGACGAGCTCTCCTACCCGTCGTTCCTGCGACTGCTCGCGCGCGTGCTGCGCGGCACGCACACGCGCGACCGCCGCGTGACGGTCATCGACTGCGAGACGGCCGAGCTCGCGAGCGACGAGACGGTGATCGTGTGCGCCGACGGCGAGATCGTGGGCCGGCTGCCCGTGCGCTGCAGCATCATGCCGGGCGCCCTGCGGGTGCTCCGGGCGCGCTGATCGGGCGCGCTCGACGCCCCGGCGGCGGCGGATTTTGCGCGGCGCCGCATCGTGTGGCACACTATCCAGGTTGCAATCGCAAGACCAGCAGCGCCGGCCCCATCGTATAGCGGCCTAGTACGCCGCCCTCTCACGGCGGTAACGCGGGTTCGAATCCCGCTGGGGTCACAGTGAGAAGCGCCCCGGTCCACGGACCGGGGCGCTTCGTCGTTCCCGGCCACGGATGCGCAGCGCCCCTCGACCGGAAGGCCGAGGGGCGCTGGAGCCGCCGCTGCTCAGGCGGGCTGGCGCACCGCCGGCAGCAGCGCGCCGCGGAAGTACTCGGCGAGCTCGTCGGTCGCCGTCAGCGGCAGCACGGCGCCCACGTACTGGTCGGGCCGCACGACGACGATCGCGCCGTCGCGCGAGATGCCGCGGATGTCGAAGATGTCCTCGTGGGGGAGCGTCGCGTAGACGTTCTCGAGGTTCACGAGCTCGAACGGTCCCACGACCGGCTTGAACGCATCCGGCACCTGGCCGAGGTGGAAGTCGTGGTGCCCCTGCTGGTAGACGGCCTTCACGTCGATGATCGCGCTCGAGTCGCGGCCCTCAGGGGTGTGCACGCGGATGGGGGAGTCGGGCGACTGCTCCAGCCACTCGGCGAGCGCCGTCATCGCCGACGCCTCGCCGGCGGCCGGGCGGTCGGCGAACGCGTAGAGGCGGTAGCGGCCGTCGGCGGTGTGGAAGTGGCCGAGCTGCACCGGGTTGGTGTCGGCGACCTTCACGACGCGGGCCGACTTGAAGCGCTTGCCGACGGGGAAGCCCGTCGCGAGCTCCTGGTGGCGGGCCTCGGCGACGATCTGCGACGGCGCGTACTCCGTCATGAACCCGGCCGGGAACTCCATCGTCCGCGTGTAGAACTCGGCGACCTCCTGCGGGCTGCCGAGCTCGCTCGCGGGCTTCGCCATGAGCGTCGACCACTCCTTGTCGAAGTCGATGAGGTTCTGCGCGACCACCTGGCGCTCGAGCGAGTAGGTGTCGAGCAGGCTCTCGGGGGCGCGGCCGTCGAGCACGTGGCCGAGCTTCCAGCCGATGTTGAAGCCGTCCTGCATCGAGACGTTCATGCCCTGGCCGGCCTTCGCGCTGTGCGTGTGGCACGCGTCGCCGGTGATGAACACGCGCGGCGTGCGCGTGCCGCGCTCGTCGGGCTTCACGTCGTCGAAGCGGTCGGTGATGCGGTGCCCGACCTCGTAGATGCTGCTCCAGGCGATGTTGCGCACGTCGAGCGTGTACGGGGCGATGATCGCGTTCGCGCGGCGGATGACCTCCTCCATGGGGGTCTGGCGCACGCGGCCGTGGTCGTCCTCGGGCACCTCGCCGAGGTCGACGTACATGCGGAAGAGGTAGCCGCCCTCGCGGGGGATGAGCAGGATGTTTCCGCCCGTGCTCGACTGGATCGCGCACTTGGTGCGGATGTCGGGGAAGTCGGTCACGGCCAGCACGTCCATGACGCCCCAGGCGTGGTTCGCCGACTGGCCGGCGAGCGTGCAGCCGATCGCGGCGCGCACGCCGCTGCGCGCGCCGTCGGCGCCGATCACGTACTTGGCGCGGATGACGCGCTCCTCGCCCGTGCGCTCGCCGGCCGTGCGGGCGACCGTGACGCGCACGGGGTGCTCGCCCTCCTGCGCCACCTCGAGGCCGCGGAACTCGTAGCCGTAGTCGGGGGTGACGCGGCCGGGCGCGTTGCGCGCCGCCTCGGCGAAGTAGTCGAGCACGCGCGCCTGGTTGACGATGAGGTGCGGGAACTCGCTGATGCCGGTCGGGTCGTCCTCGGGCGCGGAGGTCTTCACGATGCGCGAGGGGTCCTCGGGGTCGGGGCCCCAGAACGCCATCTCGGTGATGCGGTACGCCTCGGCGGTGATGCGCTCTGCGAAGCCGAACGCCTGGAACGTCTCGACGCTGCGCGCCTGGATGCCGTCGGCCTGGCCGATCTCGAGCCGGCCCGGCCGGCGCTCGATGATGCGCACGTTGACTTCGGGGAACTGCGCGAGCTGCGCGGCGGCGATCATGCCCGCGGGGCCGGAGCCCACGATCAGCACGTCGACCTCGTCCGGCAGGTCTGCCGGGCGGGCGAGCCCGATGCCTGCGGCCGGCTGCACGCGCGGGTCGGTGGACACGTAGCCGTGGTGGTGGAACTGCACGGGCTTCCTCACTCCTGTGTGGGGATGACGGACATCATCGTCTGTTCGCCTCGTGTTCGATATATGAACACGCGCTTCGATTATTGACACGAGCATACGACGGCGGCCGAGGCGGTACAACCCTCGGCCCCTTGCGCGACGGATCGAGGAGCATCCAGGCGCTGTGCACCGGCCGAGGTCCGACTCTCCTCATCTCGTGCCACCTCCTCTGCTCGTGACGGGCTCGCCCGGCCGCTCGCCGCCCACCGGGCCGCACGCCGCATCCGTCTCCACACCCCGGCCTGCCGCCCGCACGAGGGCGAGCCAGTCGCGCCAGACTCCCGCCATGCGCGACCTCCGACTCGATCTGCTCGCAGCAGGCGGCGCCACGACGCGCACGGCGCTGCGCGCGCTCGGGCACTCGCACCGCGGGCTGCGCGCCGCGGTCGACGCCGGCGTCGCTGACGCGGCGACGCGCTCCTGGCTCGTGCTGCCCGACGCGATGCCGGCGATCCGCGCGGCACTCGCCGCCGGAGGCGCTGTCGGCGGCGCGAGCGCGCTCGCGACCTACGGCGTGTGGGTGACCGAGGCCCCGCTGCTGCAGATCGCGACGACCCCCACCACCGGCGTGCCGGCCGCGACTGTCGGCACGCGGCTGTGGGTGCGATTCGAGCGCGACGCGCAGCCGTGGCGAGTCAGCATCGTCGACGCGCTCGCGCAGCACGCGGTGCGCGTCGAGCGGGAGCACGCGATCGCGTCGATCGACAGCGCGCTGCACCAGGGGCTCATCGACGACGGCGACCTCGATCGCCTCTTCGGGATGCTCCCGCAGCGCTGCGGGCCGTGGCGGCGGCGGCTCGATGCCGCGGCCGAGTCGGGCCTCGAATCGCTGCTGCGCGTGCCGTGCCGCGATCGAGGCTGGACGGTCGAGTCGCAGGTGCCGGCGCCGGGCGGCGGTCGCAGCGACCTGCTGATCGACGGCTGGTTGTACGTGGAGGCCGACGGTGCGCAGTGGCACGACGAGCCGAAGCAGGCGGCGAAGGACCGCCGGCGCAACGCGGCGATCACCGCGGCCGGCGGCCGGTGGCTGCGGTTCGGCTACGCCGATGTGGTGCACCAGCCGACGCGCACGCTCGACACGATCGCACTCGTGCTGGCGCAAGGGCGGCCCGCGCGGAGGCTGGCTGGATGACGCGAGCGGCGCGGTCACCGGACGGCCGTCCATCGGTGCCGCACAGGCGCATCCGCCATGCTCTCCCGGTCGACGAGAGGAGACCGACATGCAGTGCCCCAATGACGCGACGACCCTGGTGATGAGCGAGCGCAGCGGCATCGAGATCGACTACTGCCCCGAGTGCCGCGGCATCTGGCTCGACCGCGGCGAGCTCGACAAGCTCATCGAGCGGTCGGCCGAGCAGCAGCCGCACGCGGCGCAGGCCCAGCAGCAGCAGCCCCACGGCCAGCAGCAGCCCGGCTACGGCCAGGGCTACGGCCAGCAGGGGTCGAGCGACACCGTCGGGAAGATCGCCGACAAGGTGCTCCGCACGGTGCAGCAGCGCACCGGCGGCCAGCAGCAGCGCCAGCCCTACGGCGACCAGCGCTACGACCCCCGCTACGGCGACCAGCGCCAGCGCGGCAGCCGCGGCTGGCTCGGCGACATCCTGGGCTGAGGCGCAGCGCCCGTCACGGGATGAGGATCGGCGACGGCTCGAGGACGGATGCTCCTCGAGCCGTCACCGGAACCTGGATGCTCCTCGATCGGTGACGGCAGCTGAGCGTCAGCCGAGCAGCCCGAGCGCCCGCACCTGCTCGCGCTCCTCCTCGAGCTCGGCGACGGAAGCGCGCAGCTGCGCGGCGACATCCGCGTCGAGCTCGAGGCCCTCGACGATCGACCAGTCGCCGCCGGCCGCCGTGACCGGGAACGACGAGACGAGCCCCTCGGGCACGCCGTAGTCGCCGCGCGAGACGACCGACATCGAGGTCCAGTCGCCGTCGGGCGTGCCGAGCGCCCACGACCGCACGTGGTCGACGGTCGCCGATGCGGCCGAGGCCGCCGACGACGCGCCGCGCGCCGCGATCACCGCGGCCCCGCGGTTCGCGACGGTCGGCACGAACTCGTCGCGCACCCACTCGCGCTCGACGAGCTCGGTCGCGGGCTCCCCGGCGACGAGCGCGTGGGTGAGGTCGGGCACCTGCGTCGTCGAGTGGTTGCCCCAGACGATCATGCGGCGGATGTCGCCGACGGCGGCGCCCGTCTTCGTCGCGAGCTGCGCGACGGCGCGGTTGTGGTCGAGCCGGGTGAGCGCCGAGAAGCGCTCGCGCGGGATGTCGGGCGCCGCCGCGGCCGCGATCAGCGCGTTGGTGTTGGCCGGGTTGCCGGTGACGGTGATGCGGATGCGGTCGCTCGCGCGGTCCTGGATCGCGCGTCCCTGCGCCTGGAAGATCGCGCCGTTGGCGGCGAGCAGGTCGCTGCGCTCCATGCCCTTGCTCCGCGGTCTCGCGCCCACGAGCAGCGCGTGGTCGGCGCCCTCGAACGCGACCGGCGCATCCGCCGTCGTGTCGACCGAGGCCAGCAGAGGGAACGCCGCGTCCTGGAGCTCCATCACGACGCCCTCGAGCGCCGGCAGCGCGTCGGGGATCTCGAGGATGCGCAGCCGCACCCGCTGGTCGGGCCCGAGCATGTCGCCCGCAGCGATGCGGAACAGCAGCTGGTAGGCGATCTGGCCGGCGCCGCCGCTCACGGCGACGGTGACGGGCGGGGCGGCAGTGGAGGCGCTCATGCCTCCATCGTGTCGGCCGCCGCGGCCCGTGGCTAGAGCCAGTGCCGCGCCTTGAAGACCACGTAGAGCACACCCGCGAACGCGAGCATCAGCAGCAGGGCGAAGGGGTAGCCGAGCAGCCACTCGAGCTCTGGCAGGTGCCGGAAGTTCATCCCGTAGATGCCGGCGATGAGCGTGGGCGCGAAGAGGATCGCGGCCCACGACGTGACCTTCTTCGTCTGGTCGTTCTGCACGATCTGCTGCTCGGTCATCGCCCGGATCTCGTCGTTCTGCCGCTCGGCCACCCTGGCGGATGCCAGGTGCAGCATGCTCGCGAGCAGGTCGCGGTCTCCGGTCAGCCGAGCAGCCGTGCGGCGCGCGTGGTCGTCGACGTCGCGCAGGTGGCGGCGGAGCTCGAGCTGCCGCCCGTCGACCGCGGCCCCGACCCGCTCCACGACGATGCTCATCGGGTCGGCGGCGCGCTGCAGCGCGAGCACCCTGCGCATCGCGCGGTAGATCCCGACCGTCGGCGGGTGCTCCTCGGCGAAGAAGATGTCCTCGATGCCCTCGATCTGCTCGTGGACGCGGGCCGCGAGGCGCTCGTGCTCATCGGCCGCCTCGTCGAGCACTGCGTAGAGCACGGCGCGGGGCGTGACCTCCAGGGAGACGAGGCCCGCGTCGACGCGGCGGCGCACGCCCGACAGGCCCTCGTCGTCGCCCCAGGACGCCGTGACGATGCACCGCTCGTTGACGATGGCGTGCACCTCGCGGATCGCGAGCCCGTTGCCGTCGTCGACGACGCGGTGCACCACGCAGTAGTCGAGGTCGCCGTACGACTCGACCTTGGGGCGCTGGCCCTGCGCGATGACGTCCTCGACCACGAGGTGGTGCAGGTCGAGCTCCACGGCGACCGCGCGCAGCTCCTGGGCGGTCGGATCGACCAGGTCGATCCAGGCGAAGCCGCCGCGCTCCGCCGCCGTCTCCAGCACGCGGTCGAACGGCACGTCCTCGGCGACCCGCGCGCCCGACGCCCACACGGATGCGTCAGCGATGGGCATCGGGGGATCCTCCGGGGGCTGCGCTCACGCTCGCAATATATGCGCAGCCGATGCCGCTCCGGGTCGGCGCGCTGTTCGCCATCAGAGGAGCGGGCTCGCACCCCCGCGTAGACTTGCCAGACGGCCGATCGCGGATCGCAGGTGCTGGGGGAGTAGGACATGGGCAGGACGCTCGCAGAGAAGGTGTGGGACGACCACGTCGTGGTGCGCGGTGAGGACGGCGCGCCCGACCTCATCTACATCGACCTCCACCTCGTGCACGAGGTCACGAGCCCGCAGGCGTTCGACGGCCTCCGCCAGGCCGGCAGGGGCCTGCGCCGCACCGACCTCACGGTCGCGACCGAGGACCACAACACCCCCACGCTCGACATCGACAAGCCCATCCAGGACCCGACGAGCCGCAAGCAGATCGAGACGCTGCGCCACAACGCCGCCGAGTTCGGCGTGCGCATCCACTCGCTCGGCGACAAGGAGCAGGGCATCGTGCACCTCGTCGGCCCGCAGCTGGGCCTGACCCTGCCGGGCGTGACGGTCGTGTGCGGCGACTCGCACACCTCGACGCACGGCGCGTTCGGCGCGATGGCGTTCGGCATCGGCACGAGCGAGGTCGAGCACGTCATGGCCACGCAGACGCTGCCGCTCAAGCCCTTCAAGACCATGGCGATCAACGTCGAGGGCGAGCTGCGCCCGGGCGTGACGGCGAAGGACATCATCCTCGCGGTCATCGCCAAGATCGGCACCGGCGGCGGCGCCGGCTACGTCTTCGAGTACCGCGGCAGCGCCATCCGGGCCCTCTCGATCGAGGGCCGCATGACGATCTGCAACATGTCGATCGAGGCCGGCGCCCGCGCGGGCATGGTCGCGCCCGACGAGACGACCTTCGCCTACGTCAAGGACAAGCCGCACGCGCCGAAGGGCGCCGACTGGGACGCGGCGCTCGAGTACTGGCGCACCCTCCCGACCGACGACGACGCCGTCTTCGACAACGAGATCACCATCGACGCATCCGAGCTCGAGCCCTTCGTCACGTGGGGCACGAACCCCGGCCAGGGGGTCTCGCTCTCGGGCGAGGTGCCCGACCCGTCGTCGTTCGCCGACCCGACCGACCGCGCCGCCGCCGAGCGCGCGCTCGAGTACATGGACCTCGCGCCGGGCACGCGCCTCAAGGACATCCCGGTCGACACCGTCTTCATCGGCTCCTGCACGAACTCGCGCATGGAGGACCTCACGGCCGCCGCCGACATCCTGCGCGGTCACAAGAAGGCGGATGGCGTGCGCGTCATGGTCGTGCCGGGCTCGGCCCGGGTGCGCCTCGAGGCCGAGGCCGCGGGGCTCGACAAGGTCTTCACCGACTTCGGCGCCGAGTGGCGCTTCGCCGGCTGCTCGATGTGCCTCGGCATGAACCCCGACCAGCTCGCGCCGGGGGAGCGCTGCGCCTCGACCTCGAACCGCAACTTCGAGGGCCGGCAGGGCAAGGGCGGCCGCACGCACCTCGTGTCGCCGCTCGTGGCCGCCGCGACCGCGATCCGCGGCACGCTGTCGAGCCCGTGGGATCTGGTGCGCGAGCAGGAGGAGGTCTGAGATGGAGAAGATCAGCACGCTGACCGGCCCGATCATCCCGCTCGAGCGGTCGAACGTCGACACCGACCAGATCATCCCCGCCGTCTTCCTGAAGCGGGTCACGAAGACCGGCTACGACGACGCGCTCTTCCACTCGTGGCGGCAGGACCCGTCGTTCGTGCTCAACCAGGTGCCCTACCGCGACGGCGGCATCCTCGTCGTCGGCCACGACTTCGGCACCGGCTCGAGCCGCGAGCACGCGGTGTGGGCGCTGCGCGACTTCGGCATCACCGCCGTGCTCGGCCCGCGCTTCGGCGAGATCTTCCGCGGCAACGCCGGCAAGCAGGGGCTGCTCGTCGGGCAGATCTCGGAGGAGTCGATGGAGGCCCTCTGGGCCGTCGCGAAGGCGAGCCCGGGCGCGACGGTCGACGTCGACCTCGAGGCGCGCACCGCGACCGCCGGCGGCGTCGCGCACGACTTCGAGATCGACGACTACACTCGCTGGCGCCTGCTCGAAGGCCTCGACGACATCGCCCTGACCCTCCGAGACGAGGACGCGATCTCCGCGTTCGAAGCCAAGCGCCCGTCGTGGATGCCCACGACGCAGCCTGTGAGCGAAGGAACCTGAGTGAACCTGACCGAGTTCAGCAAGAGCGCCGGCGCCGCCGTCGGGATGAACGTCGACCGCATCACGGTGCGCGGCGGCAAGCCCCTGCAGGGGCGCATCCAGATGAAGGGCGCGAAGAACCTCGTCACGAAGGCGATGGTCGCGGCGCTGCTGGGCGAGTCGCCGAGCGAGCTGCGCAGCGTGCCCGAGATCAGCGACGTGCGCGTCGTGCAGGGCCTGCTCGAGCTGCACGGCGTCAGCGTCGAGCGCGACGGCGACACGCTGCGCCTCGACCCGGCGAACGTGCGCACCGCCCACGAGACGTCGATCAACGCGCACGCCGGCTCCAGCCGCATCCCGATCCTCTTCTGCGGGCCGCTCCTGCACCAGCTGGGCGAGGCGTTCATCCCCGACCTCGGCGGCTGCCACATCGGCGACCGGCCGATCGACTTCCACCTCGAGGTGCTGCGCACCTTCGGCGCCGTCGTCGAGAAGCTGCCGAGCGGCATCCGCATGACCGCCCCGAACGGCCTGCACGGCGCCAAGATCGAGCTGCCCTACCCGTCGGTCGGCGCGACCGAGCAGGTGCTGCTGGGCGCGGTGCGCGCCCGCGGCCGCACCGAGCTGAAGAACGCGGCCGTCGAGCCCGAGATCCTCGACCTCATCGCGATCCTGCAGAAGATGGGCGCCGAGATCCAGGTCGACACCGACCGCACGATCCGCATCGAGGGCGTCGACCGGCTCGTCGGCTACAGCCACACGGCGCTCTTCGACCGCAACGAGACGGCCTCCTGGGCGTGCGCGGCGCTCGCGACCGGCGGCGACGTGTTCCTCGAGGGCGCTCGGCAGCCCGAGATGACGACGTTCCTCAACGTGTTCCGCAAGGCCGGCGGCGCGTTCGAGATCGAGGACGACGGCATCCGCTTCTGGCACCCGGGCGGCGACCTGAAGCCCGTCGTGGTCGAGACGGATGTGCACCCCGGCTTCATGACGGACTGGCAGCAGCCGCTCGTCGTGGCGCTGACGAAGGCGAACGGCATCTCGATCGTGCACGAGACCGTCTACGAGCAGCGCTTCGGCTTCACCGAGGCGCTCGTCGAGATGGGAGCGCGCATCCAGATCCACACTGACTGCCTGGGCAGCCACGCGTGCCGCTTCGGCGCCCGCAACTACCAGCACTCCGCCGTGATCGCAGGCCCCGTCGAGCTGCACGGCGCCGACGTCGTGGTGCCCGACCTGCGCGGCGGCTTCAGCCACCTCGTGGCGGCGCTGACGGCCGAGGGCACGAGCCGCATCTCCAACGTCGGGATCATCGCCCGCGGGTACGAGCGCTTCATCGAGAAGCTGGAGACCCTCGGCGCGGACTTCGACGTGGAGGGCTGATGGCGCTGCCCGGCATCCCGCCGAAGTCGGAGCGCAGCCCCGTCTACCTCGGGCTCGCCGCGCTCGTCCTCCCCGCAGTGGCAGGCATGGCGAAGCTGCGCATCCGCGGGCACGAGCACCTGCCCGCCACGGGCGCGTTCGTGCTCTCGCCCAACCACTTCAGCGAGATCGATCCGGTGATCATGGCGGTCGCGGTGTGGAAGTCGGGCCGGGTGCCGCGCTTCATGGCGAAGGCGAGCCTGTTCGAGATCCCGGTGATCGGCAGCATCCTGCGGGCGGCCGGGCAGATCCCCGTCGAGCGCGCGGGCCGCTCGTCGCACGGCGAGCCGATGCAGGCGGCGCGCACCCTCGTGCGCGAGGAGCAGGGCGTCATCATCTACCCCGAGGGCTCGCTCACGCGCGAGCCGAACCTCTGGCCGATGCGCGGCAAGACGGGGGCGGTGCGCATGGCCCTCGAGGCCGGCGTGCCGCTCATCCCCGCGGCGCACTGGGGCACGCAGCACCTGCTGCCGCGCTACGGCAAGCGCCTCCACCCGTTCCCGCGCAAGCACATCGACATCCTCTTCGGCCCCCCGGTCGACCTCAGCGACTTCGAGGGCCGCACCGACCAGGCGTCGATGACGGCCGCGACCGACCGCGTCATGGGCGCGATCGCCGGGCTGCTCGGCGAGCTGCGGGGCGAGCAGCCCCCGGCGGTGCGCTACGACCCGTCGCAGTACGGGCAGTCCGAGATCGGGCGCTTCGAGGCGGGGCCGGATGCGCCGGAGCACCCGGGCACGGACGACGAGCGGCGCACGGATGGTTGACGCCGCCGTCCTCGGCGCCGGCAGCTGGGGCACGACGTTCGCGAAGGCGCTCGCCGACGGCGGCGCCGAGACGGTGCTGTGGGCGCGGCGGCCGGAGGCGGCGCGCGAGATCGACGAGTCGCGCCGCAACACCCGCTACCTGCCGGGCATCACGCTGCCGGCGTCCCTGCACGCGACGAGCGACGTGCGCGAGGCGCTCGCCGAGGCATCCCAGGTCTACCTCGCCGTGCCGAGCCAGCAGCTGCGCCAGCTGCTGCGCGAGCACGGCGGCGCGATCCGCGACGACGCGCCCGTCGTGAGCCTCATGAAGGGCGTCGAGGCGGGCACGCGGCTGCGGATGAGCGAGGTCATCGCCGAGGAGCTGCAGATCGACGCCGGCCGCATCGCGGTCGTCTCGGGGCCGAACCTCGCGCTCGAGATCGCGCAGGAGCACCCGACCGCCGCGGTGGTCGCCTCGTCGAGCCCGATGACGGCGCGCGAGGTGGCGAAGCGGGCGCGCAACGACTACTTCCACTCGTTCATCAACACCGACGTGATCGGCACCGAGTTCGGCGGCGTGCTGAAGAACCTCGTGGCGCTCGCGATCGGCATCGTCGACGGCGTCGGCTACGGCGAGAACACGAAGGCGTCGATCATCACGCGCGGCCTCGCCGAAGTGACCGACTTCGCGGTGGCGCACGGCGCCGAGCCGCAGACGATGAGCGGGCTGGCCGGCCTCGGCGACCTCATCGCCACGTGCGGCTCGCCCCTGTCGCGCAACTTCACCGCCGGGCGGCTGCTCGGCATGGGCTATTCGCGCACCGACGTGATCGCCCGCATGGAGCAGGTGGCCGAGGGCCTCGCCTCCGTCGACCCGGTCGCGCAGCTCGCGGCCGCGAAGGGCGTGCGGATGCCGATCCTCGAGCAGGTGCGCCTGGTGCTCGACGGCGCCATGGACCCGCGCGACATCGCCCCCCACCTGACGACCGACGACGAGCCGATCGAGGAGTGACGGTGCCCGAGACCCCCACGAAGACCCGCGTCGCGCTGCTGTTCGGCGGCCGCTCGAGCGAGCACAGCATCTCGTGCGCGACCGCCGGCAGCGTGCTGCGCCACCTCGACCGCGAGCGGTTCGAGCCGATCGTCGTCGGGATCGCCCCCGACGGCGCCTGGACGCTGTGGGACGGCGACCCGGCCGAGCTGACGCTCGAGGCGATGCCCGTCGTCGCCGACAACGGCACCCGCGTGCGGCTGCCGCAGGTCGCGGGGGAGCGCACCCTCACCGTCGAGGACGCCTCCGGCACCCGCACCGTGCCCGTCGACATCGTTTTCCCGATCCTGCACGGCCCGTTCGGCGAGGACGGCACCGTGCAGGGCGCGCTCGAGCTGGCGGGGCTGCCGTACGTCGGCAACGGGGTGCTCGCGAGCGCCGTCGGCATGGACAAGCACTTCACCAAGACCGTGCTCGAGCACGCGGGCATCCGCGTCGCGCCGTGGATGACGATCTCGCGCGCCGACTGGGCGCGCGACCCCGACGCGGTGCGCGCGCGGCTCGGCGACTTCCCGATGCCGGTGTTCGTCAAGCCGGCCCGCGCGGGCTCCTCGGTGGGCGTGAGCCGCGTCGCCTCGGTGCTCGAGTTCGACCGCGCGATGGAGACGGCGCTCGCCGAGGACACGCGCGCGCTCGTCGAGGCCGGCGTCTCCGGGCGCGAGATCGAGCTGGGCGTGCTCGCGGGCCGCGCCGGCGCGATGCCGCGCGCGTCGTTGCCGGGCGAGATCGAGCTCGACGAGGGGCGCTTCTACGACTTCGACCTCAAGTACCGCGGCGGCGAGGGCGCCCGCGTCGTCTGCCCTGCCGAGGTCGACGACGAGACGCTCGCCGCGCTGCAGACGACGGCGATCCGGGCGTTCGAGGCGATCGAGGGCGCCGGGCTCGCCCGCGTCGACTTCTTCGTCTCGCCCGAGCACGGCATCGTCGTCAACGAGATCAACACCATGCCCGGCTTCACGTCGATCTCGATGTTCCCGGTCGTCTGGGAGGCGACGGGCATCGCGTACGGCGACCTCATCACCGAGCTGATCGAGCTGGGGCTCCAGGAGCAGCGATAGCCGCCACCCTGCTCACCGTCGGCCACGGCCGGCTCGACGGCGACGGGCTCCGCTCCCTGCTGGGCGGCGCCGGCGTCGAGCTCGTCGTCGACATCCGCCGCTTCCCGGGCAGCCGGGCCAACCCCGCGGCGTCGCGCGACGCGATCGAGGGCGAGCTCGCCGCGGGCGGCATCGGCTGGCGCTGGGAGGAGCGGCTGGGCGGCCGGCGGCGGCTGACCGCCGCGGAGGACGCCGCGTCACCGGATGCGTGGTGGCGGGTCGCCGCGTTCCGCGCGTACGCGGCGTGGACGCGCTCCGACGACTTCGCGGCGGCCCTCGCCGAGGTGCTCGCCGAGGCCGAGGAGCGCCGCGTCGCGGTCATGTGCTCGGAGGCGGTGTGGTGGCGGTGCCACCGGCGCGTCGTCGCCGACGTCGCGGTGGTGCTGCACGGCGCCGAGCCGCTGCACCTCATGCACGACGGCTCATTGCGCCCGCACCCGGTGAGCGAGTCGGCCGTCGTCGTCGACGGCGCCGTGCGCTGGCCCGCGGAGGCGGCAAACTGACGCACGCCGGCTGACGCGGCCCGGCTGACGCGGGCCGACCGGCTCAGAGGTGCACGAGCTCCGGCTCGCGCAGCCACCCGTCGATCCGGCCCTGCAGCCAGGCGACGACCATGGCGTTGAAGTGCTCGACGTCCTCGATGCTCCACACGTGGTGGACGCCGGGCGCGGTGCGGGTCTCGGCGTGCGGGACCGCCATCTGGATGCGGTCGAGGGAGGCGCGCATGACCGCGTGATCCTTCTCGCCGACGACCGCGAGCATCCGCCCCGAGTAGTCCCGGAGGTCCTGCGGCAGCGTGCCGCTGAAGACCTCGTCGAGCATCGCCCGCGCGTTGTCCTGCCGGAGGGTGACGCCGTGCTCGACGAACGCGCGGCGCGCTTCCTTCGGCATGCCGTAGACAGCCGCCTGGGCGCGCCAGCTCCAGCGCATGCCCCACAGCGCGAGCTGCGCGCGCGCGGCGAGGCGGGTCTGGCGGGGGAGCGGCACGGCCGCGGCGCCGCTCACGAGCACCGAGCGCACGAGCTCCGGGTGCCGGGCGGCCAGGTGCAGCGCGACGGCACCGCCGAGCGACAGGCCGACCACGTCGACGCGCCGCTCGCCCGCGAGCGCGCGGATCCGCTCGGCGACGTCGTCGGCGGCGCCGGCGAGGCCCGGCCAGTCCTCGGCGGCGCGGGCGCCGAAGCCGGGCAGGTCGGGCGTGAGCGCGAGCCGGTCGGCGACGGCGGGCAGCTGCGGCTCCCACATCCAGTTGGCGACGTTGCCGCCGTGGATGAGCACGACGGGCGGATGCTCGCTGGGCATGGCGGGCGGGTGGACCTCGGGGAAGGCGGTCACGGCAGCTGCTCCTCGAGGGCGTCGAGCCAGTCGAGCTCGACCTGCACGTGCCGGAGCCCGTGGTCGAGCGTGGCGAAGCGGAGGTGCTCGGCGCGCGTCGCGGGCTCGGGCATGGCGTCGCGGATGGCCTCGAACTCGCCCTGGCGCGCGAGGGCGAGGGCGCGGCGCTGCTCGATGAGGGCGCTCAGCTCGTCGTCGTCGAGCGCGTCGGCGAGGAAGACGCGGGCGAGGAACGCCTCGCGCTCGGGCTGCCGGTCGAGGTCGGAGCGCAGCCAGTCGTGGAGCGCCTCGCGGCCGGCGGGCGTGAGGTGGTGCTCGAGCCGGTCGGGGGTGTTCGTGCCCGGCACCACGGTGACGGTCGCGTGCCCGTCGTCGACGATCGTGCCGAGGGTGCGGTAGATCTGCGCCTTGTCGGCCGACCAGAAGTGGTTGACCGTGGTGTCGAAGTGCCGCTTGAGGTCGGCGCCGGTCATCGGGGCCAGGTCGAGCAGCCCGAGGATGATGCGGGAGAGGATCACGGCCTCAGTGGAGCAGACGCTAGTCGATCTGTCAACTAGCGAAGCTGCGACAGGAGGCCGCGCGCGACGCGCGGCGCCCCCTGCCGCGACGCTACTCGCGCCGTGTCCGGGCGCGCCACGGCAGGGGCGGCGGGCGTCTCGCGCACCGCCGCCTCCTGGTCCCGTCGTCTCAGACGCCGACGTGCATGGCGTGGGCGGAGGCGCGCGCCGCGTCGATGCGCTCGGCGGCGAGCGCCTCGGCCGCGGCGAGCGGCGTGATGCCCCGCTCGCTCGCGCTCGCGAGCACGCCGCGCACGGTGTCGCCGATGCCGGTGAGGCGCTCGGCGATCGCGGGCCACTCCATGCCGTGCCCCATGCCCTCGAGGTGGATGACGCCGCCGGCGTTCACGACGAAGTCGGGCGCGTAGACGATGCCGCGCGCCGCGAGCCGCTCGGCGCCGGAGCGGTCGGCGAGCGGGTTGTTGGCAGGGCCGACGACGGCCCGCACCGGCAGCGCGTCGATCGTCTCGTCGGTGAGGATGCCGCCCAGGCCGGCAGGGACGAGCACGTCGGCGGGCGTCGTCAGCGCGGCTTCGGGCGCGATCCACTCGGCGCCGAGGTCGTGGGCGAGCTGGCGCTTGCGGTCGTCGATGTCGGTGACGAACAGGCGCGCGCCGTGCCCGGCGAGCATGCGCGCGAGGCGGCCGCCGACCTGGCCGAGGCCCGAGATCACGAACGAGCGCTCCTCGATGCGGTCGGAGCCGAAGGCGGCCTCGAGCGTCGGCGCGATCGCCGAGTAGACGCCGAGCGCGGTCGCGCCCGCGGGCTCGCCGGCGCCGCCGTTCTCAGCGGGGAGGCCCACGACGTGCGCGGTGCGCTCGCGCACGACGAGCATGTCGTGCTCGGTCGTGCCGACGTCCTCGGCGGTGCGGTAGCGACCGTCGAGCGCCTCGACGAGGTCGCCGAGGTCGAGGAGCGCGGCGCGGCGGCGCTCGGCGTCGAGCGTCGTGCCCATCGGCAGCGCGATGACCGACTTGCCGCCGCCCGCGTCGAGGCCGGCTGCCGCGTTCTTCAGCGTCATCGCGGCCGAGAGCCGCAGCGCGTCCGCCTGCCCGTCGGCCCACGTCGGGTAGGTCCACATCCGGCATCCGCCGAGCGCCGGGCCCAGCGCGCTCGAGTGCAGTGCGACGGTGATGACGAGTCCGCTGCGGGCGCCCATGGATGTCAGGACGCGCTCGTGCGTGAACTCAGGGATGGCGCTCATGGCGGCTCTCCTCATTGAGTGCATGCGCCGTGGATCCCACGGCGCTGTGGGGTGCCGCGGGTCGCGCGGCTGCCTCGATCATGGTGCGGATGCGCGCGGCGCGCAAGCGGGAGCCGCCCAGTTGCGCGCGCAGCGCAGTGGCGCCGCAGGAAACCGCGTCGGATTGCGCACCTCGACCTGCCGGGGCGAGCGCCGCGCGGCGACGGTCAGGCGATGCGGAAGCCCTCGTCGCCGCGCGGCTCCGCCTCGGCGGCGTCGACCCGGTCGACGTGGGCCGAGGGCGGGCCGTGCGCGAGCCACGCGCCCATCGCCCGCACCGCATCCGCCGTGCCCTCGACCTCCGCCTCGACCGTGCCGTCGACGCGGTTGCGCACGCTGCCGGCGACGCCGAGGCGCCGGGCCTCGTGCGCCGCCGCCATGCGGAAGCCGACGCCCTGCACGCTGCCGTGCACCACGAAGCGGCGGCGGATGCGGTCGGTCGCCGTCATGCCGCGCTCAGTGCTGGTCGCGGGGTGCGTTGTCCTCCGACCAGTGCGACTGCTCCTGCTCGAGCTCGACGCGCTCCTCGCCGTCGACCTGCTCGGGCTGCTCGGCGTCGGGGCCGGTCGGCCAGGCGTGGCTGGGCGCCTCGACGGGCGTGCCGTCGCCGTGCACGGGCTTGCCGGTCTTCGGGTCGATCGCGGCGCCGTCGTGGCCGGCTCCGGGCGGGAACTCGTTGTGGCGAGTGTCGAACGACGATGCCGAGCCGCTGTCGGCCGGTGGCGCCTCGTGGTACACGGGGTCGCCGTCGCGGGAGTCGTGGTGCGGGTCGTTCTGGTTGTGGGTCATCGTCGCTCCTGACGCGCTGCGCCCTGCGCGCGATGCGCCCGCGGGGCTGGTGCGGCAGACGCTACGCCGCTCACCTGGGGGGAACAAGGGAGCCGGCCGCCCGCCGGTAGGCTGATCTGTCGTGGCACTCACGATCGGCATCGTCGGACTCCCCAACGTGGGCAAGTCGACCCTCTTCAACGCTCTCACCAAGAACACCGTGCTCGCGGCGAACTACCCGTTCGCGACGATCGAGCCGAACATCGGGGTGGTCGAGCTGCCGGACGAGCGCCTGACGCGCCTCGCCGAGATCTTCGGCTCGGCGCGCATCCTGCCCGCCGCCGTCTCCTTCGTCGACATCGCCGGCATCGTGAAGGGCGCGAGCGAGGGCGAGGGGCTCGGCAACCAGTTCCTCGCCAACATCCGCGAGGCCGACGCGATCGCACAGGTCGTGCGCGGCTTCGCCGACGGCGACGTCGTCCACGTCGAGGGCGCGGTCAACCCCGCCTCCGACATGGAGACGATCAACACCGAGCTCATCCTCGCCGACATGCAGACGCTCGAGAAGGCGATCCCGCGCCTCGAGAAGGAGGTCAAGGGCAAGAAGGTCGACCCCTCGGTGCTCGCGGCCGCCGTCGAGGCCAACGAGATCCTGAACTCGGGCCGCACCCTCCAGCAGGCAGGCTTCGACACGACGCCCATCAAGGAGCTCGGGCTCCTCACCGCGAAGCCCGTGCTCTTCGTCTTCAACGTCGACGAGGAGGTGCTGTCGGATGCGTCGAAGAAGGCCGAGCTCGAGGCCCTCGTCGCGCCGGCCAAGGCCGTCTTCCTCGACGCGAAGGTCGAGTCGGAGCTCGTCGACCTCGAGCCCGACGAGGCGCTGGAGCTGCTGCAGTCGCTCGGCCAGGAGGAGTCGGGCCTCGACCAGCTCGCCCGCATCGGCTTCGAGACGCTCGGCCTGCAGACCTACCTGACGGCCGGTCCCAAGGAGTCGCGCGCCTGGACGATCCGCAAGGGCTGGACGGCGCCGCAGGCCGCCGGCGTCATCCACACCGACTTCGAGCGCGGCTTCATCAAGGCCGAGGTCGTCTCCTTCGCCGACCTCGACGCAGCCGGCTCGATGGCGGATGCGAAGGCCGCGGGCCGCGTGCGCATCGAGGGCAAGGACTACGTGATGGCCGACGGCGACGTGGTCGAGTTCCGCTTCAACGTGTGAGCGTCCCGCCCTCGACCTCGACGATGGGCGAGCTGCGGGCTCGCGTCGCGGCTGCACCGTCGGGTCCGCCGGATCCGCCGGCGCTGAGCGTCGCGGTCATGGCGCACGGACGTGTCGAGGAGGCGGCGGGCTTCGGACTCCTGGCCGCCGACGGGCAGCGGCAGGCCGGGCCCGAGTCGATCTTCCACGCGGCGTCGATGAGCAAGCTGGTCACGGCGCTGGCTGCGCTGCGGCTCGTCGCGCAGGGGGACATCGATCTCGATCAGGACATCGATCGGTACGCGACCACCTGGCGGCTGCCTCGGGCGACGAGCGGTGGCGCGGTCACGCTGCGGATGCTGCTGAGCCACCACAGCGGCATCGTGGACGCCGACGGCGCCTTCGACGTCATCCTTCCTGGGAGCACCCGCCCGTCGATCGACGATGTCCTGCGTGGACGGCACGCGCCGAGCGCGCGAGCTGTCCGTCAGGAGCACGAGCCGGGGGTGCGGTTCGTGTACTCCGATGCCGGCTATGGCGTCGTCGAGCGGCTGCTCACCGATGTCATCGGTGCACCGTTCACCGCGCTGATGAGCGAGCTCGTGCTGCAGCCGCTCGGCATGACCCGCAGCCGGTTCGGCACGCCCGAGGAGCTCGGCGCGGACGTGGCAGATGGCCATGACTCGGCAGGCGTCGTCATCGAGGGGCGGCGTCCGGACTACCCGTGCTCGGCCGCGGCCGGTCTTTGGTCGACGCCGACCGACCTCTGCCAGATCGCGCGAGAGCTCCACCGTGCTCTTCGGGACTCCGGCGCGCTGGGGATCCCGGGAGCGCTCGCGCGCGACATGGTCAGCGGCCAGTTCGACACCGGATGGGCAGGGCTCGGCGCCTTCCTGGGCGGGGATCCGGCGGGCACGCGCATCACGTCGCTCGGGTGGGGCGTCGGCTTCCAGTGCATGCTCCGCGCATATCCCGACTCCGGCGACGCGGTCGTGGTGATGACGAACAGCGATCCGGGGCGCCCGCAGGACGAGGCGATCTCCGGCCAGGTCGTGGAGATCGTCGAGCGCCTGCGGGGGTGGTGAGTCGCCCCTGGAGAGCCCCGGCAAGCCGCCCGCTCGACGTGCGGGATCCGGCGAGCCTACCGTGGGGGCATGACGGAGCAGCAGCGCTACACGGTGCTCTCCGAGCATGACGGCTACGAGGTGCGCCGCTACCCCGCGCACCTGCTCGCGCAGGTCGAAGCACCAGGGTCGTTCTTCGAGGCGGGAAACCGGGGCTTCGGCCCGCTCATCCGCTACATCACCGCCTCGCACATCTCGATGACGGCACCCGTGATCCAGGCGCCGGGCGTCACGCAGCAGTGGACGGTGAGCTTCGTGATGCCAGCGAGCGCCACCCGCGTTCCGGCTCCGTCAGACGCCGCCGTCCGCATCGTGGAAGTGCCCGAGCGGCGGGTCGCCGCGCGGAGGTTCAGCGGTGGATCCAACGAGACGAGGTATCAGGAGAACGCCGATGCGCTCGAAGCGGCGCTTGCCCGGGATGGCGTCGCCGTCGAAGGTCCGGTCTGCTTCGCACGCTACGACCCGCCCTGGAAGCCCGGGTTCCTGAAGAGGAACGAGGCGCTGGTCGCTCTCGCATGAGAAGCGCCCATCGAGCAGGGTCGGCTCCAAGAGGACACCGGGTCTCGCACCGCATCTGCACCTCGTACCCAGGAAGCACTCAGCGGTGGCCTGGCAGTGTGTACCCCGGTACTCCTGGGGCGGGAAACGTCTTGGATGAAGGCCCAGCGACAGCCCCTCCGCTTCGGCGTGAGGGGCTTCCACCTTGTTTGGGCGGTTCTCGTTTGGCTTCCTCCAGCCCGGCACGCCAGTCTTGACCCATGTCGAACCCGACCGCCGCGATGCTCGTGATTGGCGACGAGATCCTGTCAGGGCGCACTCGCGAGGCGAACGCGTACCACCTTGCCGGCCGGCTCGGGCAGGTCGGCATCGACCTCCGCGAGATCCGCGTCGTGCCCGACGACCACCGGGTGATCGTCGACGCGCTCGACCAGCTGCGGGCGGCGCACACGCACGTCTTCACCTCCGGCGGCATCGGCCCGACCCATGACGACATCACCGCGGATGCGGTGGCCGACGCGTTCGGTGTCGGCATCGATGTGCGCGAGGACGCTCGAGAGCACCTGCAGGCGGCCGTCGGCGCGAGGAGGACGCTGACGCCCGAGCACCTGCGCATGGCGCGCATCCCGCACGGCGCTGCACTGATCGCCAACCGCATCAGCGGCGCGCCGGGCTTCAGCATCGGCAACGTGCACGTGATGGCCGGCGTGCCGGCGATCTTCGTCGCCATGCTCGACGACCTCCTGCCGGGTCTCGAGGCGGGCTCGCCGGTGGTCTCGAGCGAGCTGCGCTTCGACGTCGGCGAGGGCCGGATCGCCGCTCCGCTGCGCGAGCTCGCGGCCGAGATGCCGACGCTCAGCATCGGCTCGTACCCGTTCCGCGACGACGCCGGCTACGGCACGAACATCGTCGTGCGAGGGACCGAGCCGACGCTCGTGCGGGAGGCGATGGAGCGGCTGCGCGCCATCCACGAGGCGGTGGGATGAGCGTGGTGCGTGGAGCCTCAGCGCCGTGAAGCACTGCTCAGCGGTCTCGCGGGCGCCTCGCGAGAGACTGGCCGGATGGATGCAGTGGGGGAGTCGGGCCTGGACCGCGTGAGGGTCCGAGGGGCCCGCGAGCACAACCTGCGGAGCGTCGACCTCGACATCCCGCGCGACGCGCTCGTGGCGTTCACGGGGATCTCCGGCTCCGGCAAGAGCTCGCTCGCGTTCGGCACGATCTACGCCGAGTCGCAGCGTCGCTACTTCGAGTCGGTCGCGCCCTACGCGCGGCGGCTCATGAGCCAGGTCGGGGTGCCCGACGTCGACGCGATCGACGGCCTGCCGCCGGCCGTCGCGCTCCCGCAGCAGCGCTCGGGCGGCTCGGCGCGCTCGACGGTCGGCAGCGCGACGACGATCGCCAACGTCGTGCGCATGCTCTACTCGCGGGTCGGCACCTACCCGGCCGGCGCCCCGATGCTCTACGCGGAGGACTTCTCCACCAACACCGTGCAGGGCGCGTGCCCGACGTGCCACGGGCTCGGCCAGGTGCACGACGTGCCCGAGTCGCTCATGGTGCCCGACGACTCGCTGACGATCCGCGATGGGGCGCTCGCGGCCTGGCCCACCGCGTGGCACGGCAAGCAGCTGCGCGACAGCCTCATCTCGCTCGGCTACGACATCGACGTGCCGTGGCGCGAGCTGCCGCGCGAGCAGCGCGAGTGGGCGCTCTTCACCGACGAGTCGCCGCAGGTGCCGATCTACACCGACCGCGGCCCGGCGGAGGTGCGGAAGGCGATCGCCGCCGGCGTCGAGCCGCGCTACATGAGCACGTTCCTGGGCGTGCGCCGCTACGTGCTGAGCACCTTCGCCGGCTCGAAGAGCGCCCGGATGCGCGAGCGCGCGGCGTCGTTCATGGTGAGCGTCGCGTGCCCGGAGTGCGGTGGCCGCCGCTTGAAGGGCGAGGCGCTCGCGGTCACGTTCGAGGGGCTCGCCATCACCGAGCTCGCCGCGATGCCGCTCGACGACGTCGCGGCGCTCCTCCAGCACGTGCTCGAGCCCGACTGGCGGCCGCGCGGCGGAGCCGGCGACGAGCATCCCGAGCAGCTGCTCGCAGCACGGCGCCTCGTGACCGATCTCCTCGCGCGCCTCGCGCCCATCATCGACCTCGGGCTCGGCTCGCTCTCGCTCGACCGCACCACCGCATCCCTCTCCTCCGGCGAGCTGCAGCGCATGCGGCTCGCGACCCAGGTGCTCTCGCAGCTCTTCGGCGTCGTGTTCGTGCTCGACGAGCCCTCGGCCGGGCTCCACCCCGCCGACACGGAGTCGCTGCTGCGCATCCTGCGGCGGCTGCGCGACACGGGCAACTCCGTGTTCTTCGTCGAGCACTCGCTCGACGTCATCCGCGAGGCCGACTGGGTCGTGGACATCGGTCCCGGCGCCGGCTCCGAAGGCGGCGCGGTCGTCTACTCGGGGCCGCTCGACGGGCTGCGGGAGGCGGACGACTCCGTCACGCGCCGCTACCTGTTCGACGCGCCGTCGCCGAGCCGCGAGCGGCGCGATCGCCGGGCCGGCGACGGCGTGCTCGAGCTGCAGGGCGTCTCCCGGCACAACGTGCGCGACCTCTCGGTCGGGTTCCCGCTCGGCGCGCTCACCGCCGTCACCGGGGTCTCCGGCTCGGGGAAGTCGACGCTCGTGGTGCAGGCGCTGCCCGAGCTGCTGCGCGCGAGCCTCGCGAGCGAGGTCGACGACGCGGCTGTCGATGAGGACACTCCCGCCGCCGACCCGCTCGCGCAGCGCAACGAGGCGGAGACCGCCGGACGGGCACATGGCCCAGCCGGCCGCCTACGGCGCGTCGTGCAGGTGAGCCAGCGACCCATCGGCCGCACCTCGCGCTCGAACGTCGCGACCTACACGGGCCTCTTCGACCGCGTGCGCGCGCTGTTCGCCGCGACGCCCGAGGCCAGGCGGCGCCGCTACGCGCCGAGCCGGTTCTCGTTCAACCTGCCCGCAGGGCGCTGCCCGACCTGCAAGGGGGAGGGCACGATGGAGGTCGAGCTGCTCTTCCTGCCGACCGTGCACGCGCCGTGCACCACGTGCGGCGGGCGCCGGTACAACGCCGAGACGCTCGAGATCGAGCTCGACGGCCGCTCGATCGCCGACGTCCTCGCGATGAGCGTGCGCGACGCCCGCGCGTCCTTCAGCGACGACGCCGAGGTCAACCGGCACCTCGACGCGCTGCTCGACGTCGGCCTCGGCTACGTCGCGCTCGGCCAGCCGGCACCCCAGCTCTCGGGCGGGGAGGCGCAGCGCGTCAAGCTCGCCGCCGAGCTGCAGCGCGGGCAGCGCGACGACACGCTGTACCTGCTCGACGAGCCGACCTCCGGGCTGCACGCCGCTGACGCCGACCGGCTGCTCGCCCACCTCCAGCACCTCGTCGACGGTGGCAGCACCGTCGTCATGGTCGAGCACGACATGCGCATCGTCGCCGAGGCCGACTGGGTGATCGACCTCGGCCCGGGGTCGGGGGATGCGGGCGGCCGGGTGGTCGCGGAGGGCACGCCCGAGCAGGTGGCGGCGAGCCCCTCGAGCCGCACCGCCCCGTACCTCGCGGCGGCGCTGGGGTGAGCGCAGCGCGGTAGCCCACGCGGCCGAGCCTGGTCGCGCGTGCCTGCGCTACCGAGCGCAGTCGATGCAGGTCGTGGCCTGCGGCCGCGCCTCGAGCCGCTCGGGCGCGATCGGCCGGCCGCACACGCTGCACGTCGCATCCTCGCCGCGCGCGAGCCGCTCGGCCGCCTCGTCGATCGCCGCGAGCGCCGCGACCTCCGCCTGCCGCAGCCCCTCGAGCCGCGACCACTCCGACGAGAGCGAGACGCCGTCGGGGTCGTGCTCGTCGTCGTCGTGCAGGCGCTCGCGCAGCGCCCGCAGGTCGGCGAGCTGCTGGTCGAGCTCGGCGAGGTTCGCGAGCACCTCGTCCCGCCGCTGCGCGATCCGCGCCGCCCTCGAGTCGCTCATGCCGCCACGGTAGCCCCAGGCCGGTGCGCCAGACTGGCGGGCACGCGCAGGGAGGAGCTGCATGGACGCCGACGTCATCGTGATCGGAGCAGGGCTGGCGGGGCTGCGGAGCGCCCGGCACCTCGAGCAGGCGGGCCTCGCGGTCGTCGTGGTCGAGGCGGCGGATGCGGTTGGCGGCCGGGTGCGCACCGATGTCGTCGACGGGTTCCGGTGCGACCGCGGCTTCCAGGTGCTGAACCCCGCCTACCCGGCGGTCGCGCGCTGGATCGATGTGGCGGCGCTGCAGCTGCAGGACTTCGGCGTGGGCGCGATCGTCCGCACGGGCGCGACGACCACGACCCTCGCCCACCCGCTGCGCCATCCGCAGCACGCCCTCCGCACGATCTCGAGCGGCCTTCTGCCGCTGCCCGACCTGCTCGCGCTCGCGCGGTGGCTCGGGCCCACCCTGCTCGACGCGCGCGCCGCCACCCGCGCGGCGAGCGACGAGACGCTGCGCGCCTCGCTCGACGCCGCGGGGCTCACGGGGCGCCTGCGGCGCGACGTGCTCGACACCTTCCTGGCCGGCGTGCTCGCCGACAGCAGCGGCGACGCATCCGCCAACTACGTGCGGCTGCTGCTGCGCTCCTTCGCGCTCGGTGCGCCCGGGCTGCCGCGGGAGGGCATGCAGGCGATGCCGGAGCAGCTGGCGGCGGGGCTGCGCGAGCCCGTGCGGCTCGGCACTGCCGCGCGCGAGGTGCGCGACGTGGCCGACGGCGTCGAGGTGACGACCGACGGAGGAGCGCTGCGCGCGCGTGCCGCGGTCGTCGCGGTCGGGCCGCAGCACGTCGCCGAGCTCACGCCGCTGCGCGCACCCGAGACGCATGGGCTGACGACGTGGTGGTTCCGCGCGACGGGTGAGCCTCGCACCGGGCCGTTCTTGCTGCTCGACGCATCGCGGCCCGGCGGCGGCCCGGCCGGTCCGGTCTGGAACACGGCGGTCATCTCGGAGGCCGCGCCGTCGTACGCGCCGCCCGGGCAGCACCTCGTGCAAGCGACGACCCTGCTCGGCGAGCCCGACGGGCACGCGGGCGAGCACGAGGTGCGCCGGGATCTCGCCCGCCTCTACGGCACCTCGACCGCGCGGTGGGAGGTGCTCGCGCACCATGTCGTGCACCACACCCTGCCCGCGCAGGCGCCCGGGCCCATCCGCCGCGGCCCCGTGTGGACGGGGGAGCGGGTGCTCGTCACCGGCGACCACCGCGAGACCGCGTCGATCCAGGGTGCGCTCGTCGCCGGCGAGCACGCCGGCGCGGCGGTGGCGGCGCGGCTCGCCAGCTGACCGCCACCGGGCGTGAAGTGGACCGGCCCGACCGTCCTACGCTGGGCGGACGAGCGGCAGAAGGAGGCGCGATGGGCGGCGAGCACGGAGCACTGGCGGTCACCGAGCTGGCGCTGCGGCGCGAGCTGCTCGCGGGCTACGAGCTCGACACCGACCGCTCGCGTCTGGACCTCGAACGCGTGCACCGATGGCTGTCGACGGATGCGTACTGGGCGATGGGCAGGTCGATGGACGTGCTGCGGCGCGCGGTCGAGGGCTCGGCGAGCTTCGGCGTCTACGCGCCCGACGGCGCGCAGGTCGGATTCGCGCGCCTCATCACCGACGGGGCGACCTTCGGATGGCTGTGCGACGTCTACATCGACCGCGCCGCCCGCGGTCTCGGGCTCGGCACGGCGCTCGCGAACGCGATCGTCGACGCTGTGGAGCCCATGGGGCTCAAGCGCCTCATGCTCATCACCGCCGACGCGCACGAGGTCTACGCGACGGCGGGCTTCGTCGTGGCGCCGAATCCCGAGCAGCTGATGGCGCGCATCGCGCCGACCGCGTGAGCGGTCGGCCCGCGGTCAGTCGCTGAAGGGCCGCCGGCGGGCGCGCTTGGTCTCGGAACGCTGCGCCTTGGCGTCGAGCCGCCGTCGCTGCGAGCCCCGCGTCGGGCGGGTGGGTCGGCGCGGGGCCTCCGGCACCACGGCCTCCCGCAGCAGGTCGGCCATCCGCCGCCTGGCCGCGAGGCGGTTGTCGAGCTGCGCGCGGTGCTCCGAGGCGGCGATCGTCAGCACCGAACCGGTGAGCCGCGGAGCCAGCCGCTGCAGGATGCGCCTGCGCTGCACGTCGTCGAGCGCGGTCGTCGTGGCGAGGTCGAGGCTCAGCTGCACGCGCGAGTCGGCGGTGTTGACGCCCTGGCCGCCCGGGCCCGACGAGCGCGAGAACTGCTCGACGAGCTCGCTCGCCGGCACCACGAGCCCGCGCGGCGCGCCGGGGCCCGGGGCTACGCGCAGGTCGTCCATGCCTCGAGTCTGGCGCACCATGGACCCCGACGTTCGCGGCAGGCCTGGAGCTGGTGAACCGCATCGGTGATGCCGCGGAGGCGGTGGACCACCACCCTGACGTCACGCTCAGCTACGGCACCGTCGACGTGACGCTCAGCAGCCACGCCGTCGGTGCAGTGACGATCCGCGACGTGCGGCTCGCGCGCGTGATCAGCGAGCAGGCCGAGGCGCTCGGCATCGCGCCGGTCCGCTGAACGGACCCGCTGAGACGGATGGCGCGGCTGGGGAGACCGCCGTCAGAAGACGGCTGCGTCCCAGTCGCGGTAGCCGTCCGTCGGGAGCGCGCTCAGCCGCGCCACCGCTGCGTCCGCGGCTGCGGCGGACTGCTGCTCGAGGTGCGCGACGAGCCCTCTGCGGCGCAGCTCCGCTGCGCACTGCTGTCGGAGCGCATCCTGCGCCGTCGCCGTGCACGTCACCAGCGCCAGCCCGATGTCGAGCAGCAGCTCGTCGGAGAGCCCGCCGAGGCCCAGGGCGCGCTGCTCCACCCGCCGCTCCTGGTCGCGCTCCCACGGCGATGGCTCGCGCTGGGCGAGCGCGCCGAGCCAGTCGTAGTCGCCGTCCGCGTCGAGCTGCCGCAGTCGTGGCAGCGCGAGGTCGATGGGCAGGTGGCGCTCCTCGAGCGGCAGCATCCGGCGCACGTGCATCGGGAGGCTCGTGGGCGTGCGGCCGAGGCGCCGGGCGATCTGCTCGATCGAGGCGCCGTCTCGACACGCCTCCATCACAGCTGCGAAGTCCTCCTCGGTCCACGGCTTGCGGCTGCGGGGCGCCGGGTCGTCGCGGAACGCGGCCAGCAGGCGATGCTCATCTCGTCGGTCGTCGCTCATGCCCACACTCTGGGACCTGCCCCGCGGGCGCGGGGCGCAGCGCGTCGGCCGCTGTGGAGAACGCTCGATCGACGGGGGAGCGGCCGCGACGGCGACTGCCGCCTGCGAGAATCGAGGGATGACCGCAACGCTCGTCGCGCAGGGCCTCGCCGGCGGGCACGGCCACCGCACGCTCTTCGACTCGCTTGACCTCACCGTCGCGCCCGGCGACGTCGTCGGCGTGGTCGGCGCGAACGGCGCCGGCAAGTCGACGCTGCTGCGCATCCTCGGCGGCGAGGCCGAGCCGCAGGCGGGCACCGTGCAGCTGGCGCCGGCCGACGCGTTCGTCGGCTGGCTGCCGCAGGAGCACGAGCGCGTCGAGGGCGAGACGGTCGTGGGCTACATCGCCCGGCGCACGGGGTGCGCGCTGGCGACGGCTGCCATGGATGCCGCGGCCCTCGCCCTCGGCGACCCGAGCCTCGCACCCGCCGGCGTCGACCCATCCGACGCCTACTCCGCCGCACTCGATCGCTGGCTCGCGAGCGGCGCCGCCGACCTCGAGGAGCGGATCCCGATCGTGCTCGCCGACCTCGGCCTCGAGCTCGACGGCGACCCCGAGCAGGCGCTCATGACCTCGCTCTCGGGCGGGCAGGCGGCGCGCGTCGGCCTCGCGGCGCTGCTGCTCAGCCGCTTCGACATCGTGCTGCTCGACGAGCCCACGAACGACCTCGACCTCGACGGGCTCGAGCGGCTCGAGGCGTTCGTGCAGGGCCTGCGGGGCGGGGTGGTGCTCGTCAGCCACGACCGCGAGTTCCTCGCGCGCTGCGTGACGCGCGTGCTCGAGCTCGACCTCGCGCAGTCGACCAACCGCGTCTACGGCGGCGGCTACGACGCCTACCTCGAGGAGCGCGCGACGCTCCGCCGGCACGCGCGCGAGCAGTACGACGAGTTCGCCGACAAGAAGGCCGACCTCGTCGCCCGCGCCCGCACCCAGCGCGAGTGGTCGAGCCAGGGCGTGCGGAACGCCATGAAGAAGGCACCCGACAACGACAAGAACCGCCGCCGCGCGATGACCGAGTCGAGCGAGAAGCAGGCGCAGAAGGTGCGGCAGATGGAGAGCCGCATCGCGCGCCTCGAGGAGGTCGAGGAGCCGCGCAAGGAGTGGGAGCTGCAGTTCGCGATCGGGGCCGCGCCCCGCTCGAGCACCGTCGTCTCGACGCTGAGCGGCGCGGTGATCCGGCAGGGCGACTTCACGCTCGGCCCGGTGTCGCTGCAGGTCAACGCGGGGGAGCGGATCGGCATCACCGGCCCCAACGGCGCCGGCAAGTCGACGCTGCTGCGCGCCCTCCTCGGCCGGCGCGAGCCCGACGAGGGCACCGCGAGCCTCGGCGCGAGCGTGCAGGTCGGCGAGATCGACCAGGCGCGCTCGCTGCTCGCGGGCGCGACGCCGCTCGCCGCCGCCTTCGAGGGGCTCGTGCCCGAGATGACGTCGGGCGAGGTGCGCACGCTGCTGGCGAAGTTCGGCCTGCGCGCCGACCACGTCGGCCGCCCCGTCGACGAGCTCTCGCCCGGCGAGCGCACGCGCGCGGCGATGGCGCTCCTGCAGGCGCGCGGCGTCAACCTGCTCGTGCTCGACGAGCCCACGAACCACCTCGACCTCGCGGCGATCGAGCAGCTCGAGCAGGCGCTCGACACCTACGACGGCACGCTGCTGCTCGTCACGCACGACCGGCGGATGCTCGAGACGGTGCGCACGGACCGTCGCTGGCACGTCGAGGCCGGCAGGGTCGCGGAGCGCTGAGCGCCAGCGTCGGCGGTGGTCGCGCAAGCACCATGCGCGCGATGTCTGAGGGTTGCTCTAGCGTCTGAGGGGTCCCCACGACTGCACCGAGGAGTCCTCATGTCCATCGAGACCACCGCCGCCATCACCGCTTGGACGTTCGTCGCCGAATGCCCCATCCCCGACGACGTGATGCCGATGCTCGTGCAGGGCGAGCAGCCGATCGCCGCCTACAAGACCTTCCGCGACTCCGCGGTCTTCACGACCAAGCGTCTGATCGTCCGCGACGCGCAGGGGATGACCGGCAAGAAGGTCGAGATGTACTCGCTGCCGTACTCCTCGGTGAACATGTGGTCGTCGGAGAACGCCGGCACGCTCGACTTCAACGCTGAGCTCGAGCTCTGGACGAGGGCGGGGCACATCAAGATCAAGGTCGGCAAGGGCGTCGACGTCCGCAAGCTCGACCACCTCATCGCCCACGTGGTGCTCGGCGCCAGCTAGTCGGCAGACCCGGGCCGGCCGCCGCTCGCCTCAGCTGGCCGGGTCGTACTGGAACGCCCGCAGCTCCTGCGGCGTGCGGCATCCCTGGGCGATGCGCGCAGCCCACGACTCGGCCTCCTCGCGCGAGCCGAGCCTCAGCACGCAGAAGCCGCCGTCGAGGTGCGTCGTCGCCGGCGACGTCGCGCCGTCGGCGTGCACGAGCACGGGGTCGACGCTCTCGTCGATGCCGCCGCCGAAGACGTAGACGCCGGCCGCCTTCGCCTCCTCGATCACCGCGTGCGAGTCGCGCACGACATCCGGGAACTCCTCGTCGGTCAGCACCATCGAGGCGCTCGGGAACGAGATCAGGTAGTGGTCCATGCCGGCCATCATGCACCGGTCGGGCCTGTCCGACCAGACCTGCTGACGCGCGAGTGACGCGACGCGCTACCGCACGCCCCACGCGTAGCTCTGCTTCTGCAGCTTCAGGTACATCAGGGTGTCGGTCTCGCGCACGCCCTCGATCGAGCGGATGCGCTGCGAGACGAGCTCGAGCAGGTGCGCGTCGCTCTCGCAGACGACCTCGACGAGCACGTCGTAGCTGCCGGCGGTGATGACGACGTAGTCGACCTCGGGCAGCGCCGCGAGCGACTCGGCGAGCGGCTCGAGGGCACCGGATGCGCGGATGCCGATCATCGCCTGGCGCGCGAACCCGAGCTGGGTCGGGTCGGTGACGGCGACGATCTGCATCACGCCCGAGTCGGTGAGGCGCTTCACCCGGTTGCGCACCGCCGTCTCGCTCAGCCCGACGGCGTCGGCGATCGCCGAGTAGGGCGCGCGGCCGTCGCGCTGCAGCTCGGCGATGATCGCCTTGTCCTGGGCGTCGGGGAGGCTCACAGCCGCGCCCATGCCTCGGTCAGCACACCGCGCAGGATCTGCTCGATCTCGTCGAAGTGCGACTGGTCGCAGATGAGCGGCGGGGAGAGCTGGATGACCGGGTCGCCGCGGTCGTCGGCGCGGCAGTAGAGGCCTGCGTCGAACAGCGCGGTCGACAGGAAGCCGCGCAGCAGCCGCTCGCTCTCGGCCTCGTCGAACGTCTCGCGGGTGGCCTTGTCCTTCACCATCTCGATCCCGTAGAAGTAGCCGTCGCCGCGCACGTCGCCGACGATCGGCAGGTCGGTGAGGCGCTCGAGCGTCGCCCGGAAGGCGCCCTCGTTGGCGCGCACGTGCTCGAGCACGCCCTCCTCCTCGAAGATCTGCAGGTTGCGCAGGCCCACGGCCGTCGCGACCGGGTGACCGCCGAAGGTGTAGCCGTGCGCGAACATCGCGCCCGGCTGCGCGAACGGCTCGAAGAGCCTCGCGCTCGCGATCATCGCCCCGAGCGGCGCGTAGCCGGAGGTGAGCCCCTTCGCGCACGTGATGATGTCGGGCTGGTAGCCGTAGCGCTCCGCGCCGAACATCGTGCCGAGCCGCCCGAAGGCGCAGATCACCTCGTCCGAGACGAGCAGCACGTCGTGCTCGTCGCAGATCTCTCGCACCCGCTCGAAGTAGCCCGGCGGCGGCGGGAAGCACCCGCCGGCGTTCTGCACCGGCTCGAGGAAGACCGCCGCGACCGTCTCGGGCCCCTCCTGCTCGATCGCGACCGCGATCTGGTCGGCCGCCCAGCGGCCGAACGCCTCGGGGTCGTCGCGGTGGATCGGCGCCCGGTACAGGTTGGTGTTCGGCACCCGGAAGGTCGACGGCACGAGCGGCTCGAACATCTGCTTGAGCGACGGCAGGCCCGTGATCGACAGCGCCCCGTGCGTGGTGCCGTGGTAGGCGATCGCGCGGCTGATGACCTTGTGCTTCTGCGGCCTGCCGGTGAGCCGGTAGTAGTTCTTCGCGAGCTTCCACGCGCTCTCGACGGCCTCGCCGCCGCCGCTCGTGAAGAAGACGCGGTCGAGGTCGCCGGGCGCGAGCGCCGCGATGCGGTCGGCGAGCTCGACGGCGGTCGGATGCGCGTACGACCAGAGCGGGAAGTACGCAAGCGTCGACGCCTGGTCGGCCGCGACAGCGGCGAGGTCGGCGCGGCCGTGCCCGAGCTGGTTGACGAACAGCCCGGCGAGCCCGTCGAGGTAGCGCTTCCCCCGGTCGTCCCAGATGTAGGCGCCCTCGCCGCGCACGATGACCGGCGCCGCGTCGGCGCCTGCCATCCGGGTGAAGTGCATCCACAGGTGGTCGGCGGGCGTGCTCATGCGTCTCGTCTCCTCGTTCGTGTCGTCGGGGTGCCTGGGGCGGCGTGCCGGATGCGCGCGGAGGCGCACGGCCGCGCCGCCGCGCGTCGGGCGGTCAGTCGGGGATCGGCACGCAGAGCACCGGGCGCCGGCTGCGGTGCAGCAGCTTGTGCGGCGTCGAGCCGAGGATGGCGCCCTGCAGCGGGCTCTCGCCCCACGTGCCGACGACGATCACGCTCGCGTCGTGGGCGTCCGCCTGCTCGAGCAGCGCATCCACCGGCTTCGCCGAGACGAGCTGGGTGATCGCGTCGACGCCGGCCTCCTCGGCCGCGGCGAGCGCGTGGCTGATCGCCTCGCCGCCGAGCTGCGCGAGCGCCGCCTCGTGCGTGCGCAGCTCGTCGCCGGGAGCCCCGGGCGGCGCGGTGCCGTAGACGATCACGAGCTGCTCGCCGAAGCGGCGGGCGACGTCGATCGCGGTGGTGAGCGCCGCCCGGGCGCCGGGCGACTCGTCGTAGCCGAGCACGATGCTCATGCGCGCGTCCCCTCTCCGTCGCGGGTGGCGTCGACCCGCACGATGGTCTGCTCGGCGGTGCTCGGCCGCTCCTCCCAGAAGCGCCGGTCGCGGAAGTACCAGATGATCATCAGCACGACGCCGGTGGCGAAGATGCCGATGCCGATCACGAGGGGCGGGCCGAGGCCGAACCAGGGGGTCTCGGTGTAGGCGTTCTCGGGGTTGCCGTAGTCGATGATCGCCGAGACGAGCAGCCAGATGAGCAGCAGCGAGCCGATCACGGGGCCCACGCCGATGAGCAGGAAGCTCTTCGCGCTCGACATGAGGCGCTTGCGGAAGTAGATCGCGCACGCGATGCCGGTGAGCGCGTAGTAGAACGCGATCAGCAGGCCGAGCGCGGTGAGCGTGTCCCAGAGCGCCGTCTCGCTCAGCAGGCCCACGACCAGGTAGTACGCGATCGCGATGCCCGCGACCCACCAGGTCGACACATCCGGCGTCCGGAAGCGGGGGTGGATGTGCCCGAACATCGCGGGCAGCGCGCGGCGGCGGGCCATGCTGAGGCCCGTGCGGGACGCGGGGATGATCGTCGTCTGCGTCGACGCGAGGGCCGAGGTCGAGACCGACAGCATCACGATCCACGCGAACGGGCCCATCGTGTCGGAGGCGAGCACCTGGAAGATCGCGTCCTCCTCGTCGGCGGTCTCGGCGAGGAACGCCTCGCCGGCGAGCGCGACCACGGCGATCGTGACCGAGAGGTACGTGATGACGAGCACGACTGTCGACCAGATCGCGGCCTTGCCGGGCGACTGCGAGGAGTTGGTGGTCTCCTCGGTGAGGTTGACCGCCGACTCCCAGCCCCAGTAGGCGAAGACGCCCAGCAGCAGGCCCGCCGTCACGCCCTCCCAGCCGCCGCCGAACGGGTTCAGCCACTCCCACGAGGGGGTGATCGACTCGTACGCCGACGTGTTGGTGAAGACCTGCACGAGCGCCACGACGGCGAAGGTGAGCAGCGACAGCACCTGGAAGACGATGAGCACGTTCTGCAGCCGGGCCGAGATCTCGGTGCCCCAGACGCAGATGGCGGTCATGACGAGGATGACGATCACGGTGAGCACGCGGATGAGCACGGGGTCGTAGGCGAGATCCTCGAGCCCGAAGGTGAGCAGCGCGTAGCGGGCGGCGACCTCGGCGAGCGATCCGACGATGAGCACGCCGGTCATCGCGATCGCCCAGCCGCCGATCCAGCCGAACCAGGGGCCCATCGCGCGCGTCACCCACGAGAAGGTGGTGCCGCAGTCCTGGTCGACGGTGTTGAGGTAGTAGAAGGCGGAGGCGATGAGCAGCATCGGCAGGAAGCTCGCCAGCATGATGCCGGGGGCGTGCACGCCGGTGTAGAGCACGAGCCCGCCGATGATCGCGGCGATCGTGTAGGCGGGGGAGGTGGAGGCGAGGCCGATGACGAGCGCGTCGAAGAAGCCGATGGCGTTCGGCTTCAGCTGCGCTCTGCCGTCGGCGACGGGGGTGGTGCTGCGGGTCACGACGGCTCCCTCTGGGCAATGCGGCGGATGCCGTGGGTGCGTCCCGGTGTCGGGTGCTGTATCCGCGCTTCTTGCTGGGTGAGACTACTGATTCCGTCGTTCTGGCGCTAGAGTCGCGCTGAATCCGGCTTCTCGTGTCGCGCGGCCGCGCGGCCGGAGCCGGCGGAGGGAGCATCGTCCATGCGGATCCTGCTGGTGGGAGCCGGAGGCGTCGGCGGCGCGTTCGCCGCGATCGCGGCCCGGCGCGACTTCTTCGAGGCGATCGTGATCGCCGACTACGACGCAGCGCGCGCCGAGCGCGCCGCGGCCGTCGACGCGCGCTTCAGCGCGGCGCAGGTCGACGCCTCCGACCCCGACTCGGTCGCGGCGCTGTGCCGCGAGCACGGCATCACGCACGTCATGAACGCGGTCGACCCGCGCTTCGTGATGCCCATCTTCGACGGCGCGCTCGCAGCCGGCGCCGACTACCTCGACATGGCGATGAGCCTGTCGACGCGGCACCCCGACGAGCCCTACGCGAAGGTCGGCGTGAAGCTCGGCGACGCGCAGTTCGCGAAGGCAGGGGCCTGGGAGTCTGCGGGCCGGCTCGCGCTCGTGGGCATGGGCGTGGAGCCGGGCCTGTCGGACGTGCTCGCGCGCTACGCCGCCGACGAGCTCTTCTCGTCGATCACCGAGCTCGGCACGCGCGACGGCGCGAACCTCGCCGTGCACGACGACGACGGCAACGAGATCTTCGCGCCCTCGTTCTCCATCTGGACGACCATCGAGGAGTGCCTCAACCCGCCCGTCATCTGGGAGCGCTCGCGCACCGGCGTCGACGGCGGCTGGTACACGACGCCGCCCTTCAGCGAGCCCGAGGTCTTCGACTTCCCCGAGGGCATCGGCCCGGTCGAGTGCGTCAACGTCGAGCACGAGGAGGTGCTGCTCATGCCGCGCTGGCTCGACTGCGAGCGCGTCACCTTCAAGTACGGGCTCGGTGCCGAGTTCATCGGCGTGCTGCAGACGCTCCACACGCTCGGGCTCGACCGCACCGAGAAGGTGCGGGTCGGCGGCGTCGAGGTCTCGCCGCGAGACGTCGTGGCCGCCTGCCTGCCGGATCCCGCATCCATCGGCCCGGTGATGACGGGCAAGACGTGCGCCGGCGTGTGGGTGCGCGGCACCGGGAAGGACGGCGAGCCGCGCTCGACCTACCTGTACCACGTGGTCGACAACGCGTGGTCGATGGCCGAGTACGGGCACCAGTGCGTCGTCTGGCAGACGGCGATCAACCCCGTGATCGCGCTCGAGCTGCTCGCGACCGGCGTCTGGTCGGGCTCGGGCGTGCTCGGGCCGGAGGCGATGCCGCCGAAGCCGTTCCTCGACAAGCTCGAGGAGTACGGCAGCCCGTGGGGGCTGATGGAGGTCGCGCTGGCCGCATGAGGCGGCCCGCGGGGTCGCGGTCGCGTGCTGCGGGCGGCCGCCCGTTCGTCGACCGGCCAGGTGCGTCGCCGACCGGACTATCCGGCCGGACTCGCACGGAGCCGGTCGAGCGACGGCGTGCGGGAGGTCAGTCGGCGTCGGGGCTGCCGGCGGCGGGCTTCGGCAGCGTCATGTACCACTCGACGAAGCGCCGCGCGCGGCCGTCGGGCGCGAGGTGCACCTCCCACAGGTTCGCGTACGACTCGTGGCCCGGGTACGAGACCGTGCCGGTGACGATCGCGAGCCGCGCGTCCTCGATGAGCACGCGCAGGTCGTGCTGCGGCGCCGTCGGCTCGCGCTCCGTGCGCCACATCTCGACGATCGCGTCGATGCCGCGCAGCGGCGAGGGGTCGTCGGGCCGGAACCAGTACTCGGCGTCGTCGGCGAAGATCGCGCGCACGTCGGCCGGGTCCTTCGTCTCCCACGCGCGGATGTAGCCGTCGAGCCATCGCTGTGCAGCCGTCATGCTGCGTTCCTACCGCACGGGGCGCCCCGGCGGTAGGGCGGTGCGCGAGCGTCAGCCGCCGAGCGGCAGCGTCGCGACGCCGAGGTGCCGCGGCTGGTGCGGGCGGCCGAGCAGCTGCGACTCGATGAGCTCGACCTCGTCGACCGTCCAGGTGCGCGAGGCGTAGGTGTCGAGCACGCGCAGCCAGCGGAGCGCGCTGCGGTGGCGCGGCGGCCGCGCGAGCGTCACGTGCGGCACGAATCGCCGACCGTCGGGCGCGGCGCCCGCGACGCTCGCGGCGGTGCGCACGCGCTGCGCGAGGTGCTCGAGCTCGGCATGGCCGCGGTCGACGCCGAGCCAGAGCACGGCCGGGCGATCCGGGTCGGGGAACGCACCCGCCCCGGCCAGCCGGCACGCGAACGGCGGCACGTCGAGCACGGCGGCGCGCAGGCGCTCCTGCAGGGGCTCGAGGATGCGCTCCGGCAGGTCGGGCAGGAACGCGAGGGTGAGGTGCAGGCGATCCGAGGGCGTCCAGCGCAGGCCCTCGCGGGGCTCGAGGAACGCGGCGAGATCCTCCCGCACGTCCTCCGGCGGCACCACGGCCGCGAACATCCGTCGCCCCATGGGCCGACCCTAGCCGCGCCGCCCAGGCGCCGCTCGGGAGCCGGGCGTAGCGTGCGGCACACGAGCGAGGGGAGCGGCCATGGGGTTCCGGAAGGGCGACGAGGTGCGCTGGAGCACGAGCCAGGGCGAGACGCACGGCAGCGTGGTGGAGCGCCGCACGAGCGACTTCCAGCTCGACGGGCAGCAGTTCCGCGCCTCCGAGGAGGAGCCGTACTACGTCGTCGAGTCGGCGAAGACGGGGGCGAGGGCGGCCCACAAGGAGTCGGCGCTCCGGAAGCGCTCGTGACGCTGGTGCACGGCCGTCGGCGCGGCCTACGCTGGCGCGCATGAGCGAGCTCCGCATCCGCACCACCGTCGAGCGCCGCGGGCCGGCCGCAGCGATCATCCTCACCGACGAGCAGGTCGCCTCGCTCGGCGGCGCGAGGAACGCGCCCGTCACGCTGAGCATCGGCGACGCCACCGTGCGCACGCGCATCGGGCAGATGGGCGGCGAGAACCTGCTCGGCCTGTCGAAGGAGCGGCGCGCGGCGCTCGGCGTCGACGAGGGCGACGAGGTCGAGGCGGTCGTCGCGCTCGACCGGGCCGAGCGCGAGGTCGAGCTGCCGCAGGAGCTCGCGGCGGCGCTCGACGCCGATCCGACCGCGGCCGCCGCCTTCGCGGGTCTCGCGCCGTCGCGCCGCAAGGAGCTCGCTCGGGGCATCGCCGACGCCAAGGCCGACGCCACCCGGCAGCGCCGCCTCGAGCGGGCGCTCGACGAGCTGCGCGCGACGACCGCGAGCTGAGCCGCGGGACGCCGACCGTGCTCGACGCGCTGCTGTGGGGTGCGGTCGCGACGTCGTCGCTCGTGGTCGGCGCCGCGCTCGCGATGCTGCGGCGCTGGTCGGATGCGGTGGTCGGCATCGTGCTCGCGTTCGGGGCGGGCGCGCTCATCGCGGCCGTCGCGTTCGAGCTCGCGGAGGGCGGCCTCGCCGAGGGCGGGCCGCTCGCGGTCGGCGCCGGCCTCGCCGCGGGAGCGCTCACCTTCTTCTTCGCCGACCGCGCCCTCGAGGCGGGCTCCGGCCGCCGCAGCAACCGCGGCCACGGCACGGCGGGCGTGCCGCTCGCCCTCGGCGCGCTGCTCGACGGCGTGCCCGAGCAGGCGGTGCTCGGCATCGGGCTCGCCGCAGGCGACGGCGTGAGCGCGGCGCTGCTGGCGGCGGTCTTCATCTCCAACCTGCCGGAGTCGGTCGGCTCCTCGGCCGACATGCTCCGCGCCGGACGCTCGCGCCGCTTCGTGCTGCTGCTGTGGCTGGGCGTCGCCGTCGTCTGCACGCTCGCCGCCGTCGGCGGGCGCGCGATCGCCGAGGGCGCGCCGCCGGCGCTCACGGGGGTCGTCGACGGCTTCGCCGCGGGTGCGCTGCTCGTGATGCTCGTCGACGCGATGATCCCCGAGGCCCGCGCGAAGGGCGGCACGGGCGCGGGCCTCGCGACCGTCGTCGGCTTCGCGGGTGCCGCGAGCCTCTCGCTGCTCTGAGGCGGCGGCCCGCCTCAGGCCTCCGGCGGCGCGAGCTCGTCGAGGCGCGCCAGCCGCTCGCGCGCCCGCTCGGCGCGCTCCGCCTCGCCGAGCTCCCACCAGGCGTCCCCGCGTTCGCCGAGGCCCTCCTTCGCCAGCTGCACGCGGTCGCGCGCCGCCCGCCTCGAGGCGTCGTCGCCCGCGAGCCGCACGGCCGAGCGCGCCCGGCCGAGGTGCGAGCGCAGCCGCGCCGACGCATCCGCCGCCAACGACGGATCCTCCGCGCGCCAGCGGCGCCCGTCGACGACGATCCACCGCCCGTCGTCGGTGCGCTCGGCCGGCACGCCGCTCAGCGCCGCTCGACCGGGATGTGGCGGGTCTTCGCGGGCACGCGGTCGAGGCCGACGCGCACGGTGAGCACGCCGTCCTCGTAGGAGGCGGTGATCTCGTCGTCCTTCGTGCCCTGCGGCAGCCGCACCGCGCGGGCGAGCGCGCCGTAGCGGAACTCCGAGCGCTGCTTCTCGCGCTTGTCGGGGTGCCGCTCGGCGTGGATCGTGAGCACGCCGTGCTCGACCGTCACGTCGATGTCGCGCGCCGGGTTCAGCCCCGGCAGCTCGGCGTGCACGACGAAGGCGCCGTCCTCCATGAGCTCCTCCACCCGGATGCCGGGCAGCGGGCCCCTGCCGTCCCAGCCGCCGAGCAGCGCGAACGCATCCACCCACTCGGTGAACGGCGGGAAGATCGGGTACCTGCGCGAGGCCTCCGCGGTCATGGCCGCTCCCTCCGTCGTCGTTGCCTCGTGTCTACTCCGCTTCGACCGTCGCTTCAATGGCCGGGCGGTCAGGAAGCGGATGCGCCGGGCCGGGCCGCGATGGCGCGCTCGGCCGCGCGCATGGTTCGATCGATCCATGAGCGACACCGAGGTCTCCCGAGTCGTGCAGGCGAGCCGCATCATCGAGGCTCCCGCCGACGTCATCTTCGAGCACATCGCCGACCCGGCCAGGCAGCCGGCGTGGGACGGCAACGACAACCTCGCCGAGGCGCCCGACGGCCAGCGCGTGCGGGGCGTCGGCGACGTCTTCTCGATGACGCTGACGCAGGGCGCGGTGCGCGAGAACCACGTCGTGGAGTTCGAGGAGGGCCGCACGATCGCGTGGAAGCCCGCCGAGCCCGGCTCGCCGCCCATCGGCCACGTGTGGCGCTGGGAGCTCGAGCCCGAGGGCACGGGCACCCGCGTGACGCACACCTACGACTGGACCGACCTGCACGACGAGCAGCGCATCCCGCGCGCGCAGCGCACGCAGCCGGCCAACCTGCTCGCCTCGATCGACCGGCTCGCGGGCGTCGTCGGCGGCTGAGACCGCGGGGGAGAGCGTCGGGGCGGGGGAGCGCCCTGCGCGGCCGGTCAGCGCGCCCGGTGGGGCTCAGGAGCGCGCGCCGGCGCGGAGCGGGTAGCATGGTGGCAGGCGACAGCCCGCCGGTCACCGCCGGAGCCGCATCGCGGCCCCGCCCGTGCACCGCAGCCGCCGTCGCCGGCTCGATCAGCCGCCCGCGCTCCGCGGGCGACGTCGCAGCCTGAACGCCTGGGGCCCGCATCGCCGGCCCCGCCTCGAACGGAGGACATGTGGCCGACGCCGCAACCATCGATGCTCCCGAGACGGACGCATCCCCCGACGCCCCGTCGCGCGAGCGCGACGCGCTCATCCCGCAGCTCGCCCGCGCCGTCCGGCAGGTCGAAGCCGGCGTGAAGCGCGGCGCGGCATCGCGCTCGACCCGCACGAAGCTGCAGGTCGTCGCGATCCTCGCCCGCGAGGAGCGCGCCCGCGTGCGCGCCGACAAGGAGCTCACCGACGCGCAGCGCGCCGAGGAGCTCAAGCGCCTCGACGGCATCGCCGTCATCCTCGCGAAGGCCGCGAGCCGCGAGCCCACGCTGCTGCCCTTGCTCGGCGAGGGCGCGCCCCTCACCGACGCCGTGCGCGAGCGCAAGCGCGAGATGCTGCTCGCCGCGGGCATCGAGCCCGAGCCCGAGGTCTCCTCGGCGCCCGAGCCCGAGCAGACCGAGCCGCAGGCGCCGCAGGTCGTGCCGCCCTCGGTGCGGCGCGTGCAGCTCGCCAACCCGTTCCTCGAGCCCGACCTGTCGCACGTGCGCCGCAAGCCCGAGCGCGACCGCCTCGCCGGCTTCGACCTGCTCTCTCCGCTGTTCCTCTCGTTCGAGGTCGCGGCCGACGGCCGGCCCGCGTGCATGCCCCTGCCGCAGCCCAAGCAGCGCATCGCGCCCGGCGGCAAGCAGCTCATGCACCACCAGGCCGAGCTCGTGCAGGCCGCCCGCGAGGGGCACCGCACGTTCCTGCTCGCCGACGAGCCGGGCCTCGGCAAGACCGCGCAGGCGCTGCTCGCCGCGCAGGCGGCGGATGCGTTCCCGCTGCTCGTCGTCGCGCCGAGCGTCGTGAAGATCAACTGGGCGCGCGAGACCGAGCGCTGGGTGCCCGGCCGCCGCGCCGCCGTGCTGCAGGGCGACGGCGACCAGCTCGACGCGTTCGCCGACGTCGTGGTCGTCAACTACGAGGTGCTCGACCGGCACATCGGCTGGCTCGAGCGCTTCGGCTTCCGCGGCATGGTCGTCGACGAGGCCCACTTCATCAAGAACACCCGCTCGAAGCGGTCGCGCCACGTGCTGCAGATCGCCGCGGCGCTGCGCGAGCGCGTCGGCAACCCGCTGCTCATGGCGCTGACGGGCACCCCGCTCATCAACGACATCGAGGACTTCGGGGCGATCTGGCGGTTCCTCGGCTGGATCGACCAGAAGGAGCCGAACGCCGAGCTCACCGACGACCTCGAGCAGATCGGCCTGACGCCGATGGACCGCGGCTTCTACCCGGCCGCGCGCCGCGCCGTGATCGACATGGGCATCGTGCGCCGCCGCAAGATCGACGTCGCCGCCGACATCCCGGCCCGCCGCATCGCCGACATCCCCGTCGAGCTCGACGAGGCATCCGGCCGCTCCATCCGCGCCGCCGAGCGCGAGCTCGTCGACCGCATGCTGCGCCGCTACGACGCCGCGATGGAGCAGCGCTCCGCCGACGCGCGCGACGACAGCCGCGTCGACGACGAGCTCGTGCACCGCATCGCCCGCAGCGAGGTCGAGACGCAGGAGGGCAGCACGGGCGAGAACGTCTTCGCGCTCGCCCGCCGCATCGGCCGCGCGAAGGCCGAGCTCGCCGCCGACTACGCGGGCCAGCTCGCGCACTCGGTGGGCAAGGTGGTCTTCTTCGCCAAGCACATCGACGTCCTCGACGCCGCCGAGCAGACGCTCGCGAAGGCCGGCATCAAGACGGTCTCGATCCGCGGCGACCAGACGCCGACGCAGCGCCAGAGGGCGATCGACGCGTTCACGAACGACGACTCGGTGCAGGTCATCGTCTGCTCGCTCATGGCGGCGGGCGTGGGCGTCAACCTGCAGGCAGCCGCCGACATGGTGCTCGCCGAGCTCTCCTGGACCGACGCCGAGCAGACGCAGGCGATCGACCGCATCCACCGCATCGGCCAGTCGATGCCGGTCACCGTGTGGCGCATCCTCGCGGCGCAGACGATCGACACGCGCATCGCCGAGCTGCTCGACGCGAAGGCCGGCATGGTCGGCCGCGCGATCGACGGCACCACCGGCGACGAGCCGACCACGGGCGACCTGCGGCAGGCGGCGGTCGAGGGCATGCTCCGCGACGCCGTCGCCGCTCGCATCGCGCGGCGCTGACGGCGCGACGGGGCTGAGCCGGCCGTGGTCGACGCGATCTTCGGCGATCCGAGGCTCGCGGCGGTCTACGACGCGCTCGACGCCGACCGCTCCGACCTCGAGGTCTACGAGCGGATCGTCGTCGACGAGCTGGGCGCCCGCTCGGCGCTCGACATCGGCTGCGGCACCGGCACCTTCGCGCTCATGCTCGCCGCCCGCGGGCTCGACGTCACCGGCGTCGACCCGGCCGCCGCATCCGTCGCCGTCGCCCGGGCGAAGCCCGGCGCCGACGCGGTGCGCTGGGTCGTCGGCCTCGCCGACGCGGCGACGCGGGCGGATGCGCGGGGTCGCTCGGGCGTCGACGTCGTCACGATGACGGCCAACGTCGCGCAGGTCTTCCTCGACGACCTCGACTGGCTCTCGGTGCTCGTCGCGGCGCGGCGGGCGCTCCGGCCCGGCGGCACGCTCGTGCTCGAGTCGCGCAGGCCCGAGCGGCGGGCGTGGCTCGAGTGGACCCCGGATGCGACGCGGCAGGTCGTCGACGTGCCGCACGAGGGGCAGGTGGAGGAGTGGATCGAGGTCACGGGCGTCGACGGCGAGCTCGTCACCTTCTCGTCGCCGACGGTCTTCCACCGGGACGGCACGCGCATCGACTCCACCACGACGCTGCGCTTCCGGCCGCGCGCCGCGATCGAGGCGTCGCTCGCGCGCGCCGGGCTCGAGGTGGTCGATGTGCGCGACGCGCCCGACCGCCCGGGGCGCGAGTGGGTCTACCTCGCGAGGCGCCCGGGCTGAGCGCGGCGACCGCCGCTCAGCGCTCGGCGGTCGCGCCCTCGAGCTCGAGCGCGCGAGCCTGCTCGAGCGCCTGCGTGAAGACCTGCACCGGCTGCGCGCCCGAGAGCCCGAGCCGCATGTCGAAGACGAAGAACGGCACGCCGTTGACCCCGAGCTCCCGCGCCTGCGCGATGTCGGCACGCACCGCGGGCAGGAAGCGCTCGTCGCCGAGCGCCTCGCGCACCTCGTGCTCGTCGAGGCCCGCCTCCGCGCCCAGCGCCGCGAGGGCGTCGACGTCGCCGATGTCGATGCCGCGCTCGAAGTGCGCCGAGAGCAGCGCCTCCTTCACGGCGTCGCCGCGCCCGTGCGCCTTCGCGAGGTGCAGCAGCTGGTGCGCGCGCAGGCTGTTGGCGACCACGAGCCGGTCGAAGTCGTAGCGCAGGCCCTCGCCGGCCGCCTGCTCGCCGACGTGCTCGATCATCTGACGCACCTGCTCGACGGGCATCCCCTTGCGGGTCGAGAGGTACTCGACCTCGGTGCCGTCGTAGCGCTCGGGGAGGCTCGGGTCGAGCTGGAACGAGTGCCACGTCACCTCCACCTCGTCGCGGTGCTCCCAGGCGGCGAGCGCCGCCTCGAACCTCCGCTTGCCGATGAAGCACCACGGGCACGCCACGTCTGACCAGATGTCGATCTGCATGCTGACGGCCAACGCGCGGCGGGCCGCCCGGATTCCGCATCCGCCCGGATCAGGATCCGGCGGGCTCCTGCAGCGGCCACGTGATCAGGGTGCGCATCGAGGCGGGGTCGACGTCGGGCCGCGGCTCCGTGAGGTACGTCTCCCACATCACCGGCCCGAGCGGCAGCCCCTGCTCCTCGGCCCAGGCCGCGAGCCGGTCGTACGACGCCCGCATCGTGCCGTAGGCGCCGGCATGCGTCAGCTGCACGGCGCGGCCGGCGGGCAGCCGCTCCGCCGCGACGCCCTCCTCGGACGCGTCGGCCGCGTCGGCGGGGAAGCCGGCGCTCATCTCGATCGTGTCGGTCGGCGCCGACCAGTAGACGCCGACCGGCGCGCCGGTGGGGTGGATGTCCTGGCTCGCCATCACGCGCACGACCGTCCGGTAGGCGCGGTCGAAGAAGTCGGTGATGCCCGCCATCGGGACGGTCTCGCGGATCGCCGCGATCGTCGTCGGCTGCAGCGTCACGAGCCGGGGGTCGGTGCTCTCGGTCATGCGGCCAGCGTCGCACCGAAGCGGCGCGACGGCCAGGGCCGGATCGCGCGGCGCCCGCTCAGGCGGGCAGCTCGTCGATGAGCGCGTCGGCCTCGGGGTCGTCCCAGTCGTCGAGGTCGAAGTCGTCGTCATCGTCGTCGTCGTCCGCCGCTGCGGAGGTGTCGACGGCCGCGTCGCCGTCGCCGTCGGCGTCGTCGCCGAGCCACGCGTCGGCGGCGGCCTCGAGGTCGTCGTCCTCGTCGTCGTCGAGGTCGTCGTCGTCGCGGTCGGCGTCCTCGGCCAGCTCGTCGCGCAGCCACTGCGCGAGCTCGCCCTCGGCCTCCGCGTCGACCATCTCCTCGACGCTCTCCTCGTCGAGCGGCAGGATCGCCGCCACCCGGTCGCCGTCGCGGGCGACGAGCGTGTCGGGCTCGCCGTCCTCGCCCGGCACGCGCTCGACCGACTCGTGCCAGCCCGCCAGCAGGTCCTCGACCTGCGCCGCGAGCCGCTCGCGGTCCTCGTGCCACTCGGTCATCGCGCCTCCTCGGTGTCGTCCTGCGCGTGCGCGTCGCCCGCAGCGGGCCGCGCCAGTGCACCAGTCTGCACCCGTCGCAGGCGACGCGCCTGCAGGATGTAGTCGACGCACGCGATCACGTGCAGGCCGAGCCCGAGCAGCATGAGCGTCATCGCGATCGGCGTCACCCATGGCAGCACCGTGTGGCCGACCAGCAGCAGCACGACGGCCGTGAGCATGAGCGCGGTGCGCACCTTCCCGAGCCACGACACGTGGATGCTGCCGTCGCGCGCCGCGCGCCCGGCGAAGGCGACCGCGATGACGTCGACGCCCGCGATGACGGCGAGGATCCACCAGTCGACGGCGCCCGCGATCGCGAGCGACAGCGTCACGCCGATGATGCCGATGCGGTCGGCGACCGGGTCCATCACCTCGCCGACGCGCGACGTCTGGTCCATGGCGCGCGCGAGCACCCCGTCGATCCAGTCGGTCGACGCCCAGAGCGCCAGCAGCACGACCGGCAGCCACGACCCATCCGCACCCGCGACGATCAGCCAGCAGACGGGGGCCAGCAGGAGCAGCCGCGCGAGCGTGATGACGTTCGGCAGCGTGAGGACCCGCGTGAAGTACGGGTCGTCCGGGTCGCGCTCACGTGCCGGGGCGGGGGCCATGCCCTCTTGATAGCACAGCGCGCGGGCGCAGTCAGGAGGCGGCGGGGGAGCCGGCTCCGCTCACGCCGGCCCCGGCTCCGGCGCCGTGGCCGAGAGGCCGAGCCGCACCATCTCGACGATCCGCCACGACAGCGCCTCGCGCGTGCGCTCGTCGAGCGAGCGCAGCGGGCCCTCCACGGTCAGCGTCGCGAAGCCGTGCACGGCCGACCACGCGAGCGCCTCGGCGCCGGGCCGCTGCTCGCGGGGCAGCTCGCCGACGGCCTCGAGCGCATCGAGCGCGCGCTCGAGCTGCTCGTAGGGCGTGCGCCCGCTCGCGCCGCGCGCCGCCTCGTCGTGCGCCGCCTCGAGGTCGCCGTGCGCGCGGAAGGCGAGGCGGAAGAGCCCGGGCTCCCGCCACGCGAACCGCACGTACCCGAGCCCGACCGCGGCGATCGCGCCGTCGGCCCACGCGGTCGCGTCGCCGGTCGGCACGCGCGCGAGCTCGTCCTCCATCGCATCCGCGACCATCGCGAGCGAGCGGCGCGCGATCGCGCCGATGAGCTGCTCGTGGCTCGCGAAGTGCCGGTACACCGCCGAGGGCGCGACGCCCACCGTGCGCGCGAGCTCCCGCAGGCTCACCGCCTCCGGGCCGCCCGCGCGCGCGGCATCGAGGCCCGCGTCGAGGAGGGCGCGGCGCAGGTCGCCGTGGAAGTAGCCGGATCGTGCCACCCCTTGACGCTACCCGGCCGCCGGGCCTAATGTGAACGCCGTTCACACGATGGGCGAGGTGTCAGGAGCGACCATGGCGGTCCGGATGGTGTTCCCCAACTACGCGGTCGAGGAGATCGCGCGGTCGACGGCGTTCTACGAGGCGCTCGGCTTCACGCGCAACCCCGACTTCAGCGACGAGACGACGAGCTGCATGACGGTCAGCGACGAGGTCGCGATCATGCTGCTCGAGCGCGACCGCTTCGACGGGTTCCTCGTCGGCGACCAGCAGCGCGCCCCGCGCGGCTCCCTCGAGAACCTGCTCGCGATGCTGCTCGGCAGCCGCGAGGAGGTCGACGCGTTCGGCGCCGCCGGCGCGGCGGCGGGCGGTACGCTCTCCAAGCCGGTCGAGGAGAACGAGTGGGGCATGTACGGCGGCCAGCTCACGGATCCCGACGGCCACATCATCGACTTCTTCCACATGGAGGGCCCGCCGGCCTGACCGGCCCTCCGACTTCCCACGCAGCGACGCGAACCCCGCGGGAATGCTCCGGCCGGGTTCGCGTTGCCATGACGGAGCACCATGCAGACCCACACCGAACCCGCCGGCAGCAGCGACACGCGCCCGGCACGCGCCGCATCCGATCGCCTCGCCCCCGGCGGGGCGATCATCATCGCCACCCTCCTCGTCTCGGCCTTCGTCGTGATCCTCAACGAGACGGCGATGAACGTCGCCATCTCGGCCCTCGTCGAGGATCCCCAGCTCGGCATCGACGAGCGCGCCGCGCAGTGGCTCACCACCGCGTTCATGCTCACGATGGCCGTCGTCATCCCCACGACCGGCTGGCTCATGGCCCGCTTCTCGACCCGCACGCTCTACATCGCGGCGATGGGCTCGTTCGTGCTCGGCACGCTCATCGCCGGCATCGCGCCGTCGTTCGCGCTGCTGCTGCTCGGCCGCGTCGTGCAGGCCTCCGGCACCGCGATCGTCTTCCCGCTCCTCATGACCACCGTGATGCAGCTCGTGCCGCCCGCCCGCCGCGGCGCGTTCATGGGCACCATCTCGCTCGTCATGTCGGTCGCGCCCGCGCTCGGCCCGACGCTCTCAGGCGCGATCCTGCAGATCGCCTCGTGGCGCTGGATCTTCCTCGGCGTCGCGCCGCTCGCCGTCGTCATGCTGCTCGTCGGCTGGCGCACCCTGCGCCGCGGCGACGCGCAGACGCCCCCGCGCCTCGACGTGCTCTCCATCCCGCTCGCGGCGCTGGGCTTCGGCGGCCTCGTCTACGGGCTCTCGCTCATGGGCGCGGAGGGCCTGCCTGCCTGGCAGCTGCCGGTGGCGCTCGGCGTCGGGGTCGTCGGCCTCGTGGCGTTCGTGCTCCGCCAGGTGCGCCTGCAGCGCAGCGACGCGGCCCTGCTCGACCTGCGCACGTTCCGCCACCCGCTCTTCACCGCATCCGTCGTCGTCATGATGATCGCGATGGCGGCGATGTTCGGCACGCTCATCCTGCTGCCGCTCATCCTGCAGGACGCGCTCGGGCTCGAGCCGCTGCAGGTCGGCCTCATCACGCTGCCGGGCGCGCTGCTCACGGGCCTGCTCGGCCCCGTCGTGGGCAACCTCTACGACCGGTGGGGGCCGCGCCCGCTCGTGATCCCCGGCGCGCTCGTCGTGCTCACCGCGCTCGTGCTCTACTCGCAGCTGCAGGTGACGACGCCGTGGTGGGTCGTGCTGCTCATGCAGATGGTGCTGAGCCTCGGCTTCGCGTTCACGTTCCCGCCGCTGTTCACCGTGTCGCTCGGCTCGCTGCCGCACCACCTGTACGGGCACGGCTCGGCGGTGGTCGGCACCGTGCAGCAGGTCGCGGGCGCCGCGGGCACGGCCGCGTTCGTGACGATCATGGCGACCCGGCAGGCGCAGCTCGTCGCCGAGGGCGTCGCGCGCGGCGACGCGCTGCTCGAGGGCGCGCGCATCGCGTTCACGGGCGCCGCGGCGCTGTGGGTGTTGGGCGTGATCGCCACGCTCTGGCTGCGGAAGCCCGCCGACGCGGTGCCCGCCGAGCCCGACCACCGCGACCCGGCGACGGGTCCGCTGCCCGCGGGGCCCGAGCCTGCGGCGGCTACGCCTGCGGAGCCGGCGGCGCGGTCGGTGCCTGCGGAGCCCGCCCCATGACGCGCACCGCCTCGGCGGCGTGCTCGTTCGTGACCTGCACCCCGTAGCGCTCGGCCTGCAGGCCGCGGATGCTCGTGAAGTCGCGCTTGCCGCCGGTCATGGCGTGCTGCACGACGGCCGCGATCATGCCGAACGCGGCGCCCATGAGCACGGCCCAGATCACCCACGCCCACGAGTCGGCGATGATCAGGCCGAAGAGCAGGCCGATGAAGAGGCCGAACCAGGCGCCGCCGAGCGCGCCCGAGAGCGCGGCGCGGCCGTAGGTCATGCGGCCGAGCACCTGCTCGACCGTGGTGAGCCCGGTGCCGACGATGCGCACGTGCTGCACGGGGAACTGCGCGTCGCTCAAGCGGTCGACGAGGGCCTGCGCCTCCTCGTACGTGTCGAACTCGGCGATCGTGGTCGACGGCGGCGTCGGCTCGGTGCGGCCCCGCAGCGGGTCCTGGATGTCGGTCATGATGCCTCCTCGCGGCCACTCCGGGCCTCTCCGTGCATCCTCGCACCCGTTGCTGAGTGCGCGCCCGGAGCGATTCGGGCGGCTGGGGCCTACCGCCGGTCCTCGGGTGCCGGGCGGTGCATGGCCGCCGACCCCGGGGCCGGATCGAACGCCGCGATCGCGGCCACGGCATCCGCCACGTCGTCGACGAGCGCGATGCCGGCCTCGCCCGGCTTGCCGCGCATGACCGCCTGCAGCAGCGGCCAGGCGGGCAGCTGCTCGGTCCAGTAGCGCTCGCCCAGCAGCACGAGCGGCGCCCACGCGCCCTCCTCGGCGTAGGAGTTCTCGCACGCGTCCTGGAAGATCTCCTGCACCGTGCCGCCGCTGCCGGGCAGCACCACGATGCCGGCGTTCGCGACGCGCAGCAGGATGTCCTCGCGCACGGAGTTCTGGAAGTACTTCGCGATGGAGGTGGCGAACGAGTTGGGCGGCTCGTGGCCGTAGTGCCAGGTCGGGATGCCGAGCGAGACGCCGTCGCCGACGCGCTCGGCCACGCGACGGGCGGAGGCGATCCACTCGGGGATGGAGCCGTGGAACGACGGCACGGCCGCGAGCTCGTCGATCGCCTCGTCGAGCTCGGCGGGCGAGAGGGCGACCGCGCGGGCGCCGAGGTTGCCGGCCTCCATCGCACCCGGCCCGCCACCGGTGGCGACGATGCGGCCGGCGCGGGCGAGCCCGTGCGCGAGGTGCGCGGCCTGCCGGTAGGCCTCGGAGTCGCGCGCCAGGGCGTGGCCGCCCATGATGCCGACGATCGCCCTGCCCTGCACCCACTCTGTGAGCGCGTCGTCGATGGAGTGGTCGTGGAGCGCCGCGGCGAGGGTGTGCGCGATGTCGTGGTGGCGCGTGCGCGACCAGGCGTAGACGCGGGCGTCGAAGCTCTCGGCGTAGCCGTGCTCGAGGCCGTCGACGAGGTCGTCGGGGGAGTAGAGCGTCGACCGGTAGGCGTTGAACGGCACCTCGGGCACGTCGTCGAACACGAGCGCCCCCTGCCCGGTGAGGCGCTCCTTCGCGCCCTCGGGGAGGTCGGAGCCGAGCACGAGCGCGCCGTAGCCGTCGAGCCGCGCGAGCACGTCGCCGCGCTCGCGCAGGTCGACGTCCTGGATGCGCCAGCCGTACATGCTGTGCGCCCGCGCGGCGAAGCGGTCGAACGCCTCGAGGGTGCCGATGTCGAGCAGTCGGCCGTGCTGCGGTCGCTCGTCGGAGTCGTGCATGCCGGGGAGCCTACCGAGCGGGCTCCGCGATGCCCTGAGCGCTCGGCGGCGACACCTCGATGCGGCTGCCGCCGCCGGGCAGCGGCACCACCCGGATGCGCGACGGGATGCGCTCCTGCATCTGCTGCACGTGGCTGATGACGCCCACCGTGCGTCCGCCCGCGCGCAGCTCGTCGAGGGTCGCCATCGCCGACTCGAGCGTGTCCTGGTCGAGCGACCCGAAGCCCTCGTCGACGAAGAGCGTCTCGAGCGACACCCCGCCTGCCTCCGCCTGCACGACGTCGGCGAGGCCCAGCGCGAGCGAGAGCGAGGCGAGGAACGTCTCTCCGCCCGACAGCGAGCGGGTCGGCCGGGCGAGGCCCGTGTGCGCGTCGAGCACCGCGATGCCGAGCCCGCTCGCGCGGCCGTGCGAGGCGCGCGCCTCGTCGAGCACGAGCGTGAACCGCCCGTCGGTCATCGCCGCGAGGCGCAGGTTCGCCGCGTCGATGATGGTCGCGAGGCGCGTCGCGAGCACGTAGGTCTCGATGTCCTGCGCGCGCTCGTTGCGGCCGTCGAGGGCGCGCGCGAGCCCGCGCACGGCGTCGGCGTGCTCGGCGCCCTCGGCGAGGGAGCGGATGGCCTCCCTCGCGGCGGCGAGGTCGGCGGCGGCGAGGTCGCGGGTCGTCTCGGCGGCCGCTGCCGCCCGGTTCGCGCGCGCCGCGGCCGCGCTCGCCTCACCGAGCGCCGCCTCGAGCGGCTCGAGCTCCGGCGGCTCGCCGAGGCCGTCGAGGTCGGGCTGCGCGAGCACGCCGCGCGCGCTCGCGACGGCAGCGTCGTGGGTCGTGATGCGCGCGAGCAGCGCCTTCCTCGCGGCGGGCTCGAGCCGCATCGCGGCCGTCGCCTCGCGATCGGGCAGCGCGTGCTCGGCGAGCGCTGCGGCACCGGCGCTCGCGGCCGCATCGTGCTCGGCGCGGGCGGCGCCGGCGTGCGCGTCGGCGTCGAGCCAGCGGCGCAGCGCATCGCGCCGACCGGTCGCGGCGGCGAGCAGCGCGCCGGCGTCGGGGTGCTCCCCGAGCTCCTCCGCGAGCCGATCGCGCGCGTCGTCCCGTCGGGCGGCCGCGGTCGCCGCCTCGGCGGCGCTCGCGGCAGCGACCTGCTCGAGCTCGGCGACCTCGGCGTCGAGCCGCTCGGCGGCCGCGTCGTGCTCGGCGAGCCGCCGCTCGGCCTCGTCGCGCTCGACCGCGGCGTCGGCGGCGACGCGCACCGCCGCCCGCGCATCCTCGAGCGCGCGCTCGATCGACGCCCGATCGTCGCTCCCCGCGCGGGCCTCGGCGGCCGCGAGCCGCTGCTCGAGCGCGGCGAGCGCCTCGTGCGCCGCGCTCGCCCCGGCAAGCGCGCGGTGGCTCCGCTCGAGCGCGGCCGCGACGTCGTCGGCCGTGACCGCCTCGCTCGCCGGCGCGTGCGGCACCGGGTGCTCGATCGAGCCGCACACCGGGCACGGCTCGCCGTCCGCGAGCTCGCTCGCGAGCTCGCCCGCCATGCCATCGATGCGCGCGGCCTGCAGCCGGTGCAGCTCGTCGGCCGCGGTGTGCTGCGCTGCGGCGCTGCGCACCGCCTCCGCCCGAGCGGCGGCGAGAGGCTCGGCGAGCGCGTCGGCGGCGTCGCGCGCCGCGAGCCGCTCGAGGACGGCGTCGACCTGCCGGGCTGCCGCGTCGGCGCCGGCGGCGAGCGCGGTCGCGGCCTCGCGCGCGTCGCTCAGCAGCCGGCGGGCGGCCGGCGCGTCGGCGCGGCGCCGCTTCGCCGCGTCGACCGCGGCCTGCGCCTGCGCCGCCGCCTCCTCGGCCGCCGTCGCCTGGCGGTCGAGCCCCGGCAGCGACGCCTCGAGCGCTCGCGTCTCGGTCGCGCGGGACGCGACGCGCACCGCGGCCTCGTGCTCGGCCTCGACGATCGGGCGCTCGGCCGCGACGTCGGCGGGGAGCGCGGCGGTCGCCGCGTCGAGCTCGACGACCGAGCGCTCCACGCCGGTGTCGGCGCGCGCCCAGCGGTCGAGCTCCGCCGCGACCCCGGCGGCGCGATCGGCGTCGGCGAGCCGCTCGCGGTCGGCGTCGATCCCCGCGGCGGCCTCGGCGAGGTCGGCGAGCGCCGACAGTGCCGCGTCGCGCCGCGCGATGCGCTCGAGGAGCGCCTTCGCCTCGTCGCGCGCCGCCCGCGCCTCGCGCTCGGTGGCTGCGGCTGCCGTCGCGACCTCGGCCGCCTGCGCGACCCGGTCGTCGATCACCGCCTCGAGCGCAGCGAGCGCCGCCTCGTCGGCGCCGTCGGGCAGCGCCTCCTCGTCGTCGTCGCGCAGCGACGTGGCCGCGTCGCGCACGCGGGCGGCGCGGTCGTCGCGCTCGCGCTCCAGCGCCTCGCGCTCGGCCGTGATCGCCTTCGCGTCGGCGACGAGCAGCTCGCGCAGCCGCCGCATGCTCCCGGTGCCGAAGAGCCGCTCGAGCAGCGCCTTGCGCTCGTCGCTCGAGGCCGCGAGGAACTCGGCGAACCCGCCCTGCGCGAGCAGGATGACCTTGAGGAACTCGTCCTTGCGCAGGCCCAGGCTCCGCACGACCTCGGTGCTCGCGTCGTCGACGCTCGTCGCGAGGGTGCGCCACCCGTCGCCGTCGCGCTCCCACAGCGTCGCCGTCGCGCGCTCCTTCGTCAGCCCCGTGCCCCGCAGCTTGGGCCGCTCGTACTCGGGCGTGCGCCGCACCCGCAGGACGCGGTCGCCGACCGCCACGTCGAGCTCGACCCAGGTGAGGTCGGCGGGGCCGGCGAGGTCGCTCCGCAGGTGCGCGGCGCCCTTCGCGTAGCGCGGGGCGCCGCCGTAGAGCGCGTACGTGATGGCGTCGAGGATCGTCGACTTGCCCGCGCCCGTCGGGCCCGCGATGAGGTAGAGGCCGTCGGCGTCGAACGCCGCGAAGTCGATCTCGAACCGGTCGCGGTACGGGCCGAAGCCGGCGAGCTCGAGCCGCAGCAGCCTCACTGCGCGGACTCCGCGGCGACCGCGCGCGCGAGGCCGTCGCGCACGAGCTCAGCCTCGGCGTCGGTCGCGCCGGCCCCGGCGCGCACGTGCTCGAGGAAGTCGCCGACGACCTCCGCCTCCGAGCGGCGGGCGAGCCGCGCGCGCACCTCGATCGCGGGCAGGTCGTCGCCGCCGAGCCACTGCACCTCGGCCGCGTGCGGCCAGCGGGCGCGGAGGCGCCGCATCGCGTCCATGGGCCGCACGCGGTCGGTGAGCCGGGCCCGGATCCAGTGCTCCTCGGTGCCCTCGAGGCGCGCATCCGCGAGCAGCGCGTCGAGCTCGCCCTCGATCGTCGTGAGCTGCCGCGGCACGGGCAGGTCGACCCACTCGACCTCGGCGAGGCCATCGGCGTCGAGGTCGACGAGCCAGCCGCCGCGCAGCGGCGAGCGCTCCTTGAAGGAGTAGTGGAGCGGGGCGCCCGAGTAGCGCACCGAGCGGGAGAGCTCCTGCCGCGAGTGCAGGTGGCCGAGCGCGACGTAGTCGACGCCCTCGAACCGCGAGGCGGGCACGACGTCGAGGCCGCCCGCGGTGATGTCGCGCGGGGCGTCGTCCTCCGGCGCGGCGACACCCGCGGCGAAGCAGTGCGCGAGCACGACCGAGCGCGCGGGAGACTCGGCGAGCGACGCCCGCACCGCGGCCATCGCCCACGCGATCGCGTCGTCCTGGCTCGCGATCCCGGCCTCGGGCAGCGACGAGCGCAGCGCCACCGGCTCGAGGTACGGCACGGCGAAGACGTGCACCGGCCCGTGCTCGTCGGCGAGCTCGACGCGCCACGACTCGGGCTCGAGCGCGAGGGTGCTCAGGTGCAGTCCGCCCGCCCGCGCGAAGCCGGCGTTCGCGCCCAGCCGCGCGGCCGAGTCGTGGTTGCCGCTCGCGAGCACGATCTCGGCCCCCGCGGCGCGGATCTCGCCGAGCGCGAGCGTCAGCGCCTCGACGTGGCGGCCGGCGGGCATCGCCGAGTCGTAGACGTCGCCCGCGACGAGCACGGCGTCGACCCCGCGGTCGCGGACGATGCCCGCGATCGCGCCCAGCGCATCCGCGAGCGCGTCGAGCGTGTCGGCCCCGTGGAACGTGCGCCCGACGTGCCAGTCGGAGGTGTGGAGCAGCCGCATGCACCCACGCTACGGGCGGCCGCCGACGTCGGGTCGCACCGGCGCGCGCCGGTAGGCTGGATCCAAGCCCCTGCCCGCGCGCTCGAAAGGGACTGCACCACGTGCTGCTCACTGTGACGACACTCGCCGTTCTCGGCGTCGTCGCGAGCGCCCTGAGCAGCCGCATGGGCCGCTGGGTGTTCCTGCTGCCCGCCGCGGCGAGCCTCGCCGCCGCCGTCTGGTTCGGCCTGCAGGGCCCGGCCGTCGCGGCCGGAGCGGTGCTGCAGGAGCGGGTGGAGTGGATGCCGTCGCTCGGCATCGCGATCGACCTGCGGCTCGGCGCGCTCCAGTGGCTGCTCGCGATGGTCGTGCTCGGCGTCGGCGGCCTGATCTTCGTCTACTGCGCGTGGTACTTCGAGTCGCGCACGCTCGCGGCGCGGACGGTGGGGCTCCTCACCGGCTTCGCCGCCTCGATGCTCCTGCTCGTGCTCGCCGACGACCTCATCGTGCTGACGATCGGGTGGGAGCTCACGACGATCTTCAGCTACCTGCTCGTCGGCCTCAACCACCGCTCGTCGAGCAACCGCCGGGCCGCGCAGACGGCGCTCATCGTCACGACCGTCGGCGGGCTCACGATGCTCACGGGCATCATGCTGCTCGAGGCCGAGACCGGCACGTTCTCGCTCGCGGCGACCCTCGCCGACCCGCCGCGCACCGCCGCCGCGGCGTGGGCGGCGGCGCTCATGCTCGTCGGCGCGCTGTCGAAGTCGGCGATCGTGCCCTTCCAGTACTGGCTGCCGGGCGCGATGGCGGCGCCCACCCCCGTGTCGGCGTTCCTCCACGCCGCGGCGATGGTGAAGGCGGGCGTCTTCCTCATCGCGGCGCTCACCCCCGCCTTCGTCGAGCTGCCCTGGTGGCGTTGGGGGCTGGTGACGCTCGGCATCGCGACGATGCTGCTCGGCGCGGTGCGGGCGATGCGGCAGCTCGACATCAAGGTGCTGCTCGCGCACGGCACCGTCAGCCAGCTGGGGCTGCTCGTGACGGTGCTCGGCATCGGCACGCAGGCGTCGATGCAGGCGGGCCTCGCGCTGCTCGCAGCCCACGCGGTCTTCAAGGCGGCGCTGTTCATGGTCGTCGGCGTCGTCGACCGCGGCACCGGCACCCGCGACCTGCGCGAGCTCGGCGGGCTGGGGCGGCGGATGCCGGTGGCGGCCGGGGCCGCGATCCTCGCGGCCGCGTCGATGGCGGGCATCCCGCCGATGATCGGCTTCCTCGGGAAGGAGGCCGCGCTCGACGCCGCGCTCGCCGACGCCCAGGGCTCCCTCGTCGCGATCGGCTGGGTCGCCTTCATCGGCATCGCGGCGGGTGCGGCGCTCACCGTCGCCTACTCGCTGCGGCTCATCGTCGGCGTCTTCTTCGGCCGCCCCGGCGCCGAGGTCGCGAAGCGCTCGCCCATGCTCGTCGCGGCGCCCGCGGCGCTCGCGCTCCTGGGGCTCGCGCTCGGCTTCGCCGGCGACGCGATCTCCGCGGCGCTGCTGCCGCACGCCGCGACCGTGCCTGCGGGCGAGGAGGCGCCGCACCTCGCGCTCTGGCACGGGCTCACCCCGGCGCTCGGCGCGTCGGCGCTCGCGTGGCTCGCGGGCGCCGGGCTGCACGTCGCGCTCGGCGGCCGGCGGCGCGCGCCCCACGGCCAGGACCCGTTCGAGCGCGGCTACCACGCGAGCATGCGCGGCCTCGACCGCCTCGCGGTCGAGGTCACCGGCCGCCTGCAGTCGGGCTCGCTGCCGCTGCACCTGACGACCATCCTGCTCGTCGTCGTCGCGGGCCCCGGCGTCGCGCTGCTGCTCGCGGGCGCCCTCACCGCCGACCTGCGCGCCTACGACACGCTCGGGCAGGTCGGCACCGCGATCGTCATCGTCGTCGCCGCGGTCTTCGCCACCACGACGCGCGGGCGCCTCAAGGCCTTCATGCTGCTGTCGGTCGTCGGCTACGGCGTCGCGTTCATGTTCCTCCTGCACGGCGCGCCCGACCTCGCGCTCACGCAGGCGCTCAGCGAGACGGTGTTCCTCGTCATCCTGGTGCTGGTCCTCCGGCGCCTGCCGAAGTACTTCACCGACCGGCCGCTGCGCGCCGCCCGCTACCTGCGGGCGCTGCTCGGCATCGCGGTCGGCACGTTCGCGGCGCTCGCGGCGCTCGCGGCCCTGCAGGCGCGCACGGCGACGCCCAGCTCCGCCGCGTTCTACGAGTGGGCGTACGACTTCGGGCACGGCTCCAACATCGTCAACGTCACGCTCGTCGACATCCGCGCGTGGGACACGCTCGGCGAGGTGTCGGTGCTGCTGGCCGCCGCGACGGGCGTCGCGAGCCTCATCTTCGTGCGGCGCCCGGTCGCGGGCGGCTCGGGCGTGCTGCGGCAGCCGTCGAAGGCGTCGCGCAGCCGCGGCTTCCTCGCGGGCTCCTTCGGCGACGCGTCCATGGACTCGCCGGTGCTCGAGATGATCACGCGCCTGCTGTTCCCGATCATGATGCTCGTCTCCATCTACCTGCTGGCGGTGGGCCACAACGAGCCCGGCGGCGGCTTCGCGGGCGGGCTCGTCGCGGGCATCGCGCTCGCGGTGCGCTACCTCGCCGGCGGCCGGGAGGAGCTCACCGAGGCCGTGCCGTTCGACGCGGGCAAGCTGCTCGGCGGCGGCATGGCGGTCGTCATCGCGAGCGTCGTCTGGCCCATCCTCATCGGCGGCAGGATCGGGGAGTCGTACGCGATCGAGGCGACGCTGCCGCTGCTCGGCGACCAGAAGCTCGTCACGACGCTCTTCTTCGACATCGGCGTCTGGCTCATCGTGATCGGCGCGATGCTCGACTTCGTCCGCTCCCTCGGCGCCGGCATCGACCTGCACGGCGAGCAGGACCTCGCGCCCCGCCCGGCATGGCGCTCCGACCGCTCCCTGCCCGGCCGGGAGGTCGCACGATGACCCCCACGCTCATCCTCGCCGTCGCGGGCGGCGCGCTCATCGCCGCGGGCGTCTACCTGCTGCTCGAGCGCAGCCTCATGCGCATCCTCGCCGGCCTCATGCTCGCCTCCAACGGCGTCAACCTGCTCTTCCTCGTGGCGGCGGGCCCCGCGGGCCTCGCCCCGATCGTCGGCCAGGACCCGGAGCAGATCACCGACCCGCTGCCCCAGGCGATGGTGCTCACGGCGATCGTGATCACGCTCGCCGCGAGCGCGCTGCTGCTCGCGATGTCGTACCGCTCGTTCCAGCTCGAGGGCCACGACGAGGTCGCCGACGACGTCGAGGACGCCATCGTGCGCCGCCGCGCCGAGGCCGACCTCTCGAGCGAGGCCTACGTCGAGCTCACGCCCGAGGCGCAGCCCGACACCGAGTCCGGCGGCCGGGCGGGGGACGCCCGCTGATGGATCTCGCGAACCTCGTCCCCATCCCGGTGCTGCTGCCGCTGCTCGCGGCCGGCATCACGCTCACGCTGGCGCGGCGGCCCGCGCTGCAGCGCATCGTCTCGGGCACGACGCTCGGCCTCGTCGCGGTGCTCGCGCTCATCCTGTGCCTCGGGGCGGATGCGCAGGGGCCGATCGTGCTGTGGGTCGGGGCCTGGCCGGAGGGGCTCGGCATCGTGCTCGTCGCCGACCGGCTGTCGTCGCTGCTCGTGCTCGTGTCGAGCATCGTCACCGCGATCGTCGTGATCTTCCCGTCCCGCCGCGACATCGCCGACAGTGCCGACGGGGCACCGGTGTCGGTCTTCCACCCGACGTTCCTCGTGCTCACGGCGGGCGTCTCGCACGCGTTCCTCGCCGGCGACCTCTTCAACCTGTTCGTCGGCTTCGAGATGCTGCTGTTCTCCTCGTACGTGCTGATCATGCTCGGCGCGACGAAGGAGCGCGTGCGCGCAGGGTCGACGTACGTGACGGTGAGCCTGCTGTCGTCGACGCTCTTCCTGCTGGCGATCGCGATCGTCTACGCTGCGACCGGCACCGTGTCGTTCGCGCAGCTGCCCGAGCGGCTCGCGGCCCTCGACCCGGGCCTGCAGCTCGTCATCCAGCTGCTGCTGCTCGTCGTCTTCGGCATCAAGGCCGCCATCTTCCCGCTGCAGTCGTGGCTGCCCGACTCGTACCCGACGGCCCCCGCGAGCGTCACCGCCGTCTTCGCGGGCCTGCTCACGAAGGTCGGCGTCTTCGCGATCATCCGCCTGCAGACGCTGCTGTTCCCGCACAGCCCGCTCACCGAGCTGCTGCTCGCGGTCGCCATCCTCACGCTCGTGCTCGGCATCCTCGGCGCGCTCGCGCAGGGCGAGATCAAGCGACTGCTGTCGTTCACGCTCGTCAGCCACATCGGCTACATGCTGCTGGGGGTCGCGCTCGGCACCGAGGCGGGGCTCGCGGGCGCGATCTTCTACATCGTCCACCACATCCTCGTGCAGACGGCGCTCTTCATCGTCGTCGGGCTCATCGAGCGCGTGGGCGGCTCGACGAGCCTCGCGCGCCTCGGCGGGCTCGCGTCGGTGCCGCTGCTCGCGGCGCTCTACCTCATCCCGGCGCTCAACCTCGGCGGCATCCCGCCGTTGTCCGGCTTCCTCGGCAAGGTGGCGCTCATGGATGCGGCGCTCGAGGTGCCGACGCCGCTCGCGGTCGCGGCCGTGGTCGCGGGCGTCGCGACGAGCCTGCTCACGCTGCTGGCGGTCGTGCGGGTCTGGCAGCGCGCGTTCTGGCAGGACCGCGGCGAGGACGACGACCGCGTGCACTCGCTGCGCGTGCTCCCGCGCGTGTGGGTCTTCGCGTCGACGGCGCTCGTGCTCATCACCGTCTCGCTCACCGCGCTCGCCGGGCCGCTCACCGACTACGCGCAGCGCGCGTCGGTCGACATCCGCGGCGGCGCCTACCAGGTCGCGGTCGAGGAGGCGACGCCATGAGCCGGCCCGAGCTGCGCACGCGCGTCTCGATCTTCGCGACGATCGGCCTCGCCCTCATCTGGATGCTGCTGTGGGGCGACCTGTCGCTCGGCGCGGCGCTCTGGGGGGTCGCGATCGCGCTCCTCATCCAGGTGCTGTTCCCGCTGCCCGACGTGCCGGAGCTCGAGTCGTTCCGCCCGCTCGGCTTCCTGCGGCTCGTGGTCGTCACGATGTGGGGCCTGCTCGTCTCCTCGTTCCAGGTGGCCGCGAAGGTGCTGGCGTTCTGGCGCCCCACCCGCAACGCGATCATCCTGGTGCGCCTGCGCAGCGACTCCGAGTTCATCACCGCCATCACCGCCGAGCTCGTGACGCTCGTGCCCGGCTCGGTCGCGATCGACGCGCGCGACGGCGAGCTGCTCGTGCACGTGTTCGACGCGGGCTCCGAGGCGGCGATCGCCCACGCGCGCGAGCGCGTGCGCTCGACCGAGGCGACCGTGCTGCTCGCCTTCGGCACCCCCGAGGACCGCGCGCTGCTGGAGGAGGACTGATGGATGCCGTGCTCAGCGTCGCGGGGCTCATGCTGTTCGCGGCCGCGGTGCTCACGCTCGTGCGGATCGTGCGCGGTCCGGGGCCGAGCGACCGGGTCGTCGCGACCGACGTGCTCATCGCCGTGGTCGCGGGGGCGCTCGTCGTCGAGGCCGCGATCAACCGCCATCCGCACACGATCGCCGTGATCCTGGTGCTGTCGCTGCTCGCCTTCGCGGGCACGGTGTCGATGGCGCGGTTCGTCGCCGGCAGGGAGGGCGTCGTCGGCACCGGTCCGGCCTCGGCGAGCGGGCTCGAGGGCGATGCGCCGACGGACGAGGACGGGGGCACGCGATGAGCTGGGAGCCCGTGCTCGACGTCGTCGGCAGCGTGCTGATCCTGATCGGCGCGGCGCTCGCGCTCACCGCCGCGATCGGGCTCGTGCGGCTGCCCGACGTGCTCAACCGCATGCACGCGGCGTCGAAGCCGCAGACGCTCGGCTTCCTGCTGCTGTGCGTCGGGCTGTCGCTCATCCTGCGCGACGGCGCCGCCTCGGCGCTCCTCGCCCTGGCGTGCGGCCTGCAGCTGGTGACCGCGCCGGTCGCGACGCAGATGATGGGCAGGGCGGCGTACCGCACGGGGCAGTTCCGCCGCGACCTGCTGGTGGAGGACGCGGGTCGCGATCGCGACGACGAGACCCGATAGGATCGCACCGATAGCACAGCCGGCCGCTGCACGCCCGTGCGGGAGAGCCCCTCCGGGGGCACCGAAGGAGCAAGCCTCCCCGCCAAACTCTCAGGTCCTCGAACCGCACGGGAAGGCCACACTGGAGCCGTTCGAGACGATCGGCGACAGTGGGGGAGTCCAGACCACAGGAGGACTCATGACCGCGCAGGGATCCATCGATCGCACGGCCCCGGTGACGCCGCTGCTCGCCGTGCACGAGGCGGCCGGCGCCCAGCTGATCGACTTCGCCGGCTGGCAGATGCCGGTGCGCTACGGCTCCGACCTCGCCGAGCACCAGGCGGTGCGCGAGCGCGCGGGCCTGTTCGACCTCAGCCACATGGCCGAGCTGCGCGTGAGCGGCCCCGACGCGGGCGCGATGCTCGACCACGCGCTCGCCGGCCGCCTCTCGGCGCTCGAGCTGTGGCAGGCGAAGTACTCGCTGCTGCTCGCCGAGCACGGCGGCATCGTCGACGACCTCATCGTGTACCGCACCGGCGACGCCGAGTTCCTCGTCGTCGCCAACGCATCCAACCGCCACGCCGCGCTCGACGCGCTCGTCGAGCGCGCCGCGGGCTTCGACGCGACGGTCGTCGACGAGACCGAGCAGACCGCGCTCATCGCCGTGCAGGGACCGGCGGCCGCGGCGATCGTCGGTGCGATCGGGCTCGAGTCCGAGCCGCTCGACGCGCTGCGCTACTACCGCAGCCTGCCGGCCGTCTTCGAGGGCGAGGACGTGCTCGTCGCCCGCACCGGCTACACGGGCGAGGACGGCTTCGAGCTGTACATCGCCGCGCACGCCGCGGAGGACCTCTGGCGCGCCATCGAGCTCGCGGGGGAGGGCCACGGGCTCGCCCGCTGCGGCCTCGCCGCGCGCGACACGCTCCGGCTCGAGGCGGGCATGCCCCTCTACGGCCACGAGCTGTCGCTCGACGTGCTGCCCGCGCAGGTCGGCCTCGGCCGGGTCGTGGCGCTCAAGACGAAGGGCGACTTCGTCGGCCGCGCCGCCGTCGAGGCGGGGCCCGCGGCCGACGCGCCCGTGCTGGTCGGCCTCACGGCCGAGGGCCGACGCGCGCCTCGCGCCGGCTACCCCGTGCTCGACGGCGACCGCGTCGTCGGCTCGGTCACGAGCGGCGCGCTGTCGCCGACCCTCGGCCACCCGATCGCGATGGCCCTCGTCGAGCCGGGCTCGGCGACCTCCGACTCCCTGTCCGTCGAAGTCCGGGGCACGCAGCTGCCGGCGTCCGTCACCGCGCTGCCGTTCTACACCCGAGAGGCCCGAGCATGAGCGAGACCAAGTACACCGCAGACCACGAGTGGATCCGCGTCGAGGGCGACACCGCCACGATCGGCATCACCGACTACGCGCAGGCCGCGCTCGGCGACGTGGTGTTCGTCGACCTGCCGGGCGTGGGCCGCAGCTTCGCCGCCGGCGAGGCGATCGGCGAGATCGAGTCGACGAAGTCGGTGGGGGAGCTGCTCGCCCCCGCCGCCGGCGAGGTGCTCGAGGTCAACGACGAGGTCGCGGGCGACCCGACGCTCGTGAACTCCGCCGCCGAGGGTGCCGGCTGGCTCGTCAAGGTGCGCTTCTCGGAGGAGCCCGAGCTGCTGGACGAGGCCGCCTACCGCGAGCTCACCGCCTGATGCGCCCGTTCGTCGACCGCCACATCGGCATCGATGCGGCGGCCGAGGAGCGCATGCTCTCGGCCGTCGGCTTCGAGTCGCTCGAGGCGCTCATGGACGCCGCCGTGCCCGCGGGCATCCGCAGCGCCGGCACGGGCATCGGCGAGGCCGCCACCGAGACGAAGGCGCTCGCCGAGCTGCGCGCCCTCGCCGCCCGCAACCGGGTGCGCCACAGCGCGATCGGCCTCGGCTACCACGGCACCGTCACGCCGCCGCCCATCAAGCGCCTCATCCTCGAGAACCCGTCCTGGTACACCGCCTACACGCCGTACCAGCCCGAGATCAGCCAGGGCCGCCTCGAGGCGCTCATCAACTTCCAGACGATGGTCGCCGACCTCGCGGGCCTCGACATCGCCAACGCGTCGATGCTCGACGAGGGCACTGCCGTCGTCGAGGCGATGCTGCTCGCGCGCCGAGCCTCGAAGGCGTCGTCGTCGGTCTTCGTCGTCGACACCGACCTGCTGCCGCAGTCGAAGGCGCTGCTGCGCCACCGCGCGCACGCGACCGGCATCGAGCTCGTCGAGCTGCCGCTGGCGGAGACCGACCCGGCCGACCTGCCCGACGCCTTCGGCCTCATCGCGCAGCTGCCCGGCGCATCCGGCCGCGTGTGGGACGCGAGCGGCGCCTTCGCCGCGGCGACCGAGATGGGCGGCGTCCCGGTGGCGGCCGCCGACCTGCTGTCGCTCGCGCTCATCGAGGCGCCCGGCAGCCAGGGCGCCCGCATCGTCGTCGGCTCCTCGCAGCGCTTCGGCGTGCCGATGGGCTTCGGCGGGCCGCACGCGGGCTTCATGGCCGTCGCCGAGTCGCTCACCCGCCAGATGCCGGGCCGGCTCGTGGGCGTCTCCGTCGACGCCGACGGCTACCCCGCCTACCGGCTCACGCTCCAGACCCGCGAGCAGCACATCCGCCGCGAGAAGGCCACGAGCAACATCTGCACCGCGCAGGTGCTGCTGGCCGTCATGGCGTCGATGTACGGCGTCTACCACGGCCCCGACGGCATCCGCGCGATCGCCGAGGGCGTCCACGCGGTCGCGACCCGCTTCGCGCGCGCTGCCCGCGACGCCGGCGTCGAGCTCGTGCACGACGCGTTCTTCGACACCGTGCGGATGCGCGTGCCCGGCCGGGCGGCCGAGCTGCGGTCGGCGGCGGCCGAGGCCGGCATCCTCGTGCACGCGGTCGACGACGACGTGCTGCACGTCTCGTTCGACGAGACGTGGGCCGAGGAGGGCACGGGCGTGCTGCTCGACGTGCTGCTGCCCGCGCTCGGCCTCGCCGACGCGGGCGAGGGGGAGCGCGCGATCCCGTCGACGCTCGCCCGCCGCGGCGAGTTCATGACGCACGAGGTCTTCCACGCGCACCGCTCCGAGACGCAGCTCATGCGCTACGCGAAGCGGCTCGCCGATCGCGACTACGCGCTCGACCGCGGCATGATCCCGCTCGGCTCCTGCACGATGAAGCTCAACGCCGCGGCCGAGATGGAGGCCATCACGTGGCCCGAGTTCTCGCAGCTGCACCCCTACGCGCCGCTCGAGGACGCCGAGGGCTCGCTCGCGCTCATCGACCAGCTGGGCGACTGGCTCGCGCGCATCACCGGCTACGACACCGTCTCGCTGCAGCCGAACGCGGGCGCGCAGGGCGAGCTCGCGGGGCTCATGGCGATCCGCGGGTACCACGACTCGCGCGGCGATCGGCACCGCGACGTCGTGCTCATCCCCGCCTCGGCGCACGGCACCAACGCGGCGAGCGCCGTGCTGGCGGGCATGCGCGTCGTGGTGGTGGCGACGAGCCAGAACGGCGACGTCGACGTGGCCGACCTCGAGGCCAAGATCGGCACCCACGCGGGGCAGCTCGCGGCGCTCATGGTCACGTACCCGTCGACGCACGGCGTCTACGAGTCCGAGATCCGGCGCGTGACCGACCTCGTGCACGAGGCCGGCGGGCAGGTCTACATCGACGGCGCCAACCTCAACGCGCTGCTCGGCCACGCCACCTTCGGCGACATGGGCGGCGACGTCTCGCACCTCAACCTGCACAAGACGTTCTGCATCCCGCACGGCGGCGGCGGTCCGGGCGTCGGTCCGGTGGCGGCGAAGGCGCACCTCGCGCCCTTCCTGCCGCGCGACCCGCGCGAGGAGTCCGAGCTCATCGACGGCCTGCGCGTCGGCGCCAACCCGATCTCGTCGGCGCCGTGGGGCTCCGCGTCGATCCTGCCGATCTCGTGGGCGTACGTGCGCATGATGGGGCTCGACGGCCTGACGAAGGCGACCGCGAGCGCCGTGCTCGCGGCCAACTACGTCGCCGCGCGCCTGCGCGAGCACTTCCCGGTGCTCTACACGGGCGAGCACGGCCTCGTGGCGCACGAGTGCATCCTCGACCTGCGGCCGCTCAAGGAGGCGACCGGCGTCTCGAACGACGACGTCGCCAAGCGCCTCGTCGACTACGGATTCCACGCGCCGACGATGTCGTTCCCCGTCGCGGGCACGCTCATGGTCGAGCCGACGGAGTCGGAGGACCTCGGCGAGCTCGACCGCTTCGTCGACGCGATGATCGCGATCAAGGCCGAGGCGGATGCGATCGGTCGCGGCGAGACGCCGCTGGCCGAGAGCGCGCTGCGGCGCGCGCCGCACACGGCGGGCTCGATCGTGCACGGCGACTGGGACCGCCCGTACACGCGCGAGCAGGCGGTCTTCCCCGTCGCGGGCGTCGAGCGGGCGAAGTACTGGCCGCCGGTCGCGCGCGTCGACCAGGCCTACGGCGACCGCAACATCGTCTGCAGCTGCCCGCCGGTGGAGGCGTTCGCCTGATGCTCCGCGGCCGTCGCTCGATCGCCGCCCGCACCGCGTCCGCGGTGGCCGGGGCGGCGGTCGTCGCGATGGCGCTGAGCGCGTGCGGGCCGCAGGTCGAGGCGCGCGTCGTGCCCGGCTCGAGCGTCGACGTGGCGTGGGAGGGCGAGCTCACGGCGGCGAGCGCGGCGAGCGTGCCGGCCGCCACCGCCGGCAACCGCGACGTCGCCGCGCTGACGCGCGCGGCGTTCGCGACGGTCGGCGCCGACGGCGAGCTGCGCGAGGACCCCTCCTTCGGCACCGCGACCGTGGTCTCCGAGGCGCCCTTCACCGTGCGCTACGACCTGGCCGACGGGGTGCGCTGGTCCGACGGCGTGCCGATCGACGCCGCCGATCTCGCGCTCGCGTGGGCCGCGTCGTCGAACGCGCTGTCGACGCCCGACCTCGATCTCGCGGCGCTGCGGGGCGAGGACGGCCGCCTCGACCTGCCCGAGGACGCGGTGTGGTTCGACGTCGCCGATCCCGGCGGGCTCGTGCACGCGGTGGAGGCGCCGGTGCGCGACGACTGGGGGCGCGCGATCGACGTGGCGTTCGCGCAGCCGGTGCCCGACTGGCGCGAGGCGCTCGAGGTCGCGGTGCCGGCCCACGTGCTCGGGCAGCAGGTGCTCGGCGTCGCGGACCCGATGGAGGCGAAGCAGCGCGTGCTCGACGCGATCGACCGCGCCGACCCGCTCGCGCTCGCGCCGATCGCCGAGGCCTGGAGCGCCGGGCTGCCGATCAGCGCCGCCGACCCCGCGCCCGGGGCGCTCGTGGCGAGCGGCCCGTACCGCCTCGAGCAGCTGCGCGACGGCCGCGTCGAGCTCGTCGCGAACGACCGGTACGTGGGCGCCCAGCTGCCGCAGGTCGAGCGGCTCGTGCTGCACGACGTCGCCGACGACGCGGCGGCGCTGCAGGGGCTGACCTCCGGCGCGCTCGACGTGGCCGCCGTGCAGCCGGCCGACGGCGACCGCACCACCATCCGCGACCTCGAGCGCGACGACGCGACGCTCATCGCGGGGGCCACCGGGCTCCGCTGGGAGCTCGCGCTGCGCGCCGACCGCGCACCGCTGCGCTCGGCCGAGGCGCGCCACTCGCTGCTGCAGTCGATCGACCGGCAGGCGCTCGTCGAGGCGGCGCTGGGGGAGCGGGCCGACGAGGCCGACCGCGTCGACGCGCTGCTGTTCCGCCCCGGCACGCGCGTCTACGAGTACGCGCTCGAGGACGCCGGCCTGCCGCAGGCCTTCGGCGGCGCCGAGCCCGAGGCCGCCGCCGCCGAGCGCGACCGGCTCGGCATCCCCGCAGGCACCGAGGTGTGCGTGCGCTACGACCGGTCGGATGCGTTCGCGGCGGCCGCGCTCCCTGCCATGGCCGCGCAGGCGGCCGAGGCCGGCTGGCAGGTGCGCGACTGCGGCGTCGACGACCTCGCCGCCGGGCTCGCGGGGGACGACTGGCACGCGGTGCTGCGCGTCGTCGCGGCGCCGGCCGACGCCGAGGCGGTCGCCGACCGCTGGCGCGGCGGCGGCATCACGGGCGCCGAGAGCCCCGCGCGCGAGGCGCTGCTCGACGAGGCGCTCTCGACGGCCGACCCCGACGCGCTCGAGCAGACGCTGCTCGAGGTCGAGACGTCGCTCGTCGCTGACGCGCTCGCGCTGCCGATCGCCGAGCCCATCCGCCTCACCGTGAGCGCCGCGGGACTCCAGGGCGTCGCGCCCCGCCCGGCCCCCGCATCCCTCACCTGGAACGCGTGGGAGTGGAGCCTCGAGAGCGCGACGCCCGCACCCTGAGGCGGCCCGGTCCGGCGGCTACCGCGCGAACAGCTGCGGGAACGCGCCGTACGCCCACGGGTAGCCGATGAAGACGGCCACGTCGATGAGCGTGTGGGCGACGATGAGCGGCACGAGCCTGCCGGTGCGGGTGTAGAGCCAGCCGAAGAGCACGCCCATCGCGACGTTCCCGAAGAGCGCCGGCACGCCCTGGTAGAGGTGGTAGACGCCCCGCAGCACCGCCGCGGCGACGATGATCGGCCAGGCGCCGAGCCTGCCCGCGCCCCACCCGAGCCGCCGCAGCCGCTCGAAGACGTAGCCGATCACGATCACCTCCTCGGTGAGGCCGGCGCGCAGCGCCGACAGCAGCAGCACGGGCACGGTGAACCACTGCGCGTCGAGCGGCGACGGCACGACGTCGACGGTGAGCCCCATCGCCCGCCCCGCGAGGTAGAGGGCGAGGCCGGGGACGCCGATCACGAGCACGAGGGCCGCGCCCGAGACGGTGTCGCGCACCGGCCGCGTCACGTCGATGCCGAGCGCGCCCAGGTGCGGTCGCCGCGAGCGCCAGAGCAGCCAGCACACGAGCGCCACCGGCACGAGGTCGAGCGCGATGCCGGTGAGCTGGTACGAGAGGTCGAGCCACGCGCGGTCGGAGCGCGCCGGGTTGAGGGCCACCTGCTGCTCGCCGATGGGCGTCGCGCGCGTCGAGACGTCGAGGAACTGCAGCACCGACCAGAGCGCGCTGGCGCCGAGCGACAGCAGCAGCACGATCGCCAGCTCCCACCACAGGCGGCGCTGCGAGGGGGCGTGCTCGCGGACGGGTTCGAGGCGGATGGGCTCGGTCACGGCTCCAGGGTAGGGCCGCGACTTCTGCGCGCCGATCGGGGCCGCTGTGCACATCTGTTGCGCGAGATCGGCGGCGGCGCATTCGATCACGGTTCTGCACCGACTTGGTAACGATCCGGTTGCCGCGCCCGATCGGGCTTGCTCTCGGGCCTACAGTGGCACTCATCCAGAGCACAGCGGCTGTCTGGCCGCGCGCTCACCTTGCACAGGAGGAACATTGAGGATCAAGCGATTCGCTGCGGGCGGCGTGCTGCTCGCGACGGGCGCGCTCGTCCTCTCCGCTTGCACGCCGACTACGGCGCCAGGAGCGGAGATCGTCGAGGGCACGTCCATCACGGCAGCGTGGAACCAGCCGTTCTACTCAGCGAACGGCAACACGTCGTTCGGCAACGCCACCGCGAACAACAACATCAACTACATGACCTACTCGGGGTTCAACTTCTACGACAACACCCCCGAGCTCCAGCAGGACACCTCCTTCGGCTCGTACGAGCTCGTGTCGGAGGACCCGCTGCAGGTCCAGTACACGATCAACGAGGGCGTCCAGTGGAGCGATGAGGTTCCCGTCGACGCCGCCGACATGCTGCTCAACTGGGCAGCCATCTCGGGCGCGTTCAACACGGAGGACTTCGCTCCGGAGGAGTACCAGGACCCGGAGACCGGTGAGTTCACCACCGAGTTCCCCGAGGGCACGGTCTTCTTCGACTCGGGCGCCACGCCCACGTCGGGCCTCGGCCTCGTGCAGGAGACCCCGGAGATCAACGAGGACGGCCGCGGCATCCTCATGACGTACTCCGACTTCTACGTCGACTGGGAGCTCGCGTTCGGCGCCGGCCTGCCCGCGCACGTCATCGCGATGAACGCGCTCGGCATCGAGGACCCGACGGAGGCCAAGCAGGCCGTCATCGACGCCATCCAGAACGAGGACATGGGCGTCATCGCGCAGCTCGCGTCCTACTGGAACACGGGCTTCAACTTCACCGAGATGCCCTCCGACACGTCGGTGCTGACGGCCAACGGCCCGTACATCATCAGCGACTTCGTGGCCGACCAGTACATCACGCTGCAGGCCAACGAGAACTACGTCGGCGACCACCAGCCGCAGGTCGAGACCATCACGGTCCGCTTCATCACCGACGCCATGGCTGCGGTGACGGCGCTCCAGAACGGCGACGTCGACATCATCCAGCCGCAGGCCACGCCTGACGTCCGCGCTGCCCTCGAGGGCACCGAGGGCATCACGGTGAACTACGGCGAGGGTGCGACGTACGAGCACGTCGACCTGCAGTTCGACCAGTCGAAGAACCCGGGCGTCTTCGAGACGCTCGAGGCTCGCCAGTCGTTCCTGCTGACGATCCCGCGCCAGGAGATCATCGACCGCCTCATCATCCCGCTGAACCCGGAGGCCACGGTCCGCAACTCGGCCGTCTTCGTCCCGGGCGCCGAGGGCTACGACGAGTCGGTCGAGAACTCGGGCATCCTCGACATGTACTCCGAGGTCGACATCGAGCAGGCCACGGCGCTGCGCGAGCAGGCCGGTCTGGAGGAGGGCACCGAGGTCTGCCTCCTGTTCGCCTCGACGAACCCTCGTCGCGTGTCGGAGTTCGAGCTCATCCGCGAGTCGGCTGCTGAGGCCGGCTGGACCGTGACCGACTGCTCGTCGCCCGAGTGGGGTGGCCTCCTCGGCGCTCCCGGTGCGTACGACGCGTCGCTCTTCGGATGGCAGTCGACCTCGCTCGGCGTCGCCTCGGTCGGTCCGAACTTCGAGACCGGCGGCATCAACAACCTGTCCTACTACTCCAACGAGGAGATGGACGCTGTCGTGCAGGAGCTCAACACCACCGTTGACACCGAGCGCCAGATGGAGCTGCTGATGGAGATCGACCGCATCCTCGTCGAGGACGCGTTCGGCATCACCATCTTCCAGTTCCCGGAGGTCACCGCGTTCTCCGACCGCATCACGGGCATCGACTCGTCGCCGCTCGCCCCGACGATCTTCTGGAACGTCTGGGACTGGACGCCGACCGAGACGAACGCCTCGGAGGGCTGATCCACCACACCCGCCTCCAGTCCCATCCACTGCTAGTGTGATGTGGCTTCAGGCAGAGAGGCGCCGGACCACCTGGCCCGGCGCCTCTCGCATGAACTCTTCCGACTCGCTCGATCAGCGATCTCGGATCCACCCGTAGACCGGAACTCAAGGAGGCGAACCGGTGGCGACATTCATCGTCAGGCGCCTGATCGCGGCAGTGCTCATCCTGCTCGCCGCGACTTTCCTCATGTACAACATGGTGGCCTTCTCAGGCGACCCGCTCGAGGATCTCCGCGGCGTCCAGACCCCGCAGACAGCGCAGCTCATCGAAGCCCGCATCCGACTGCTGCACCTCGACGTGCCGCCGCCGCTGCGCTACTTCATCTGGCTCGGGGGCATCGGCGGATGCTTCATCGGCCAGTGCGACTTCGGCATGACCATCCAGCAGCAGCCCGTGCTCAACGTGCTCCTGAACTCGATGGACCAGACCCTCCGCCTCGTGACCATCGCCACGATCGTCGCCATCATCCTCGGCATCGTCATCGGCATCACGACGGCGCTGCGCCAGTACTCCTCGTACGACTACGGCGTGACGTTCATCTCCTTCCTCTTCTTCTCGCTGCCGATCTTCTGGTTCGCGGTGCTGCTCAAGCAGTTCCTCGCCATCGGCGCGAACGACTGGCTGCAGACCGGCGCGCAGATCGACTGGTGGGTGATCGTGGTCGTCGCGCTCGTCTCCGGCCTGTTCTGGATGTCGGTGCTCGGCGGCGATCCGAAGCGCAAGGCGATCACCTTCGCCCTCGGCACGCTCGCCGGCGGCCTCGTGCTCGGATACATGAGCATGTCGGGCTGGTTCCTGAACCCCCGCTTCATCCTCTTCGGGCTCGACTTCTCGCTGCTCGCGATCGCGTTCCTCATGCTCTCGGTGGCGCTCATCGTCACGGCGATCCTCGCCGGCATCAAGAACCGCCGCTCGCTCATGATCGGCCTCGGCGTCGCCGTGGTCGGCATCGCGCTGTACTACCCGGTGAACTACTTCCTGTTCAACCCGCAGGTCGTGCCGATGAACTTCTGGATCCTCGCCGGCCTCGCGGTCGTGACGATCCTCGTGGGCGTCGGCGCCGGCTGGGTCTTCGGCGGCGACAACAAGTCCGTCAACATGAAGATCGGCGGCTGGACGGCGTTCCTCGTCGGCGCCGTCATGGTCGTCGACCGGCACATGCAGCTGTGGCAGGCCTACTCGCAGTCCGGCTACATCCGCGGCCGCCCGATCGCCACGATCGGCGCGAGCAACCCGGGCTTCTCGCAGTCGTCCTTCTTCGTGCAGGGCGTCGACGCGTTCACGCACCTGCTGCTGCCGACGATCGCGCTGATGGTCATCTCCTTCGCCGGCTACACGCGGTACACCCGCGCGAGCCTGCTCGAGGTGCTCAACCAGGACTACATCCGCACCGCGCGGGCGAAGGGCCTCACCGAGCGCACCGTCATCGTGCGGCACGCGTTCCGCAACGCGCTCATCCCGATCACCACGATCGTGGCGTTCGACATCGCCGGCATCATCGGCGGCGCCGTCATCACCGAGCGCGTGTTCGGCTGGACCGGCATGGGATCGATGTTCATCAACGGCCTCAACCAGGTCGACCCCAACCCGGTGATGGCGTTCTTCCTCGTCACCGGAGCGCTCGCGCTCCTGTTCAACATGCTGGCCGACATCGCATACGCGGCCCTCGACCCCCGGATCCGGGTGAGCTGATGACCACGAACATCCCGCAGACCAACGAGCCGCACGTCACCGACGCCGAGGCCAACCTCGAGCTCAAGGAGATCGAGGGCCTCAGCCAGGGCCAGATCGTCCGGAAGCGCTTCTTCCGGCACTGGGGCGCCGTCACGTCGATGATCGTGCTCGCGCTCATCATCATCCTGGCGTTCACGTCCGTCGGCATCTCGGCCGGCCCCGTCCGCATCCCCGGCTGGTGGGCCTGGGACTGGACGCAGAACCCGCGCCCGGTCAACGGCGGCACCCCCTCGTGGGAGCACCCGTTCGGCCAGGACTCGATCGGCAAGGACCTGTTCGCGCTGGTCATGCGCGGCACGCAGCAGTCGCTCATGATCATGGTGCTCGTCGGCCTCATCGGCGCGACGATCGGCATCGTCATCGGCGCGCTGTCGGGCTTCTTCCGCGGCTGGGTCGACTCCGTGCTCATGCGCTTCACCGACGTGATCATCACGATCCCGTTCATCGTGATCGGCGCCGTGATCGGCTCGACCTTCGGCAAGCTCGGCGCCTTCGTGCTCGCGATCGTGCTCGGCCTGTTCTCGTGGACGGGCCTCGCTCGACTCGTGCGCGGCGAGTTCCTGTCGCTCCGCGAGCGCGAGTTCGTCGACGCGGCCCGCGTGGCCGGCGCCTCGAACGGCCGCATCATCTTCAAGCACATCCTGCCGAACGCCATGGGCGTCATCATCGTCAACACGACGCTGCTGATGGCCGGCGCGATCCTGGCGGAGACGGGCCTGTCGTTCCTCGGGTTCGGCGTGCAGCCGCCCGACACGTCGCTCGGCCTCATCATCAGCCTCAACCAGGAGGCGTTCCAGACGCGGCCCTGGCTGTTCTGGTGGCCCGGTGCGTTCATCATCGTGATCGCGCTCTGCATCAACTTCATCGGCGACGGCCTGCGCGACGCGTTCGACCCGCGCCAGAAGCGGATGCCGTCCGAGCGGGCGATGCGCCAGGCCGACGTGGCCGCGGCCGACGCGGCCGCCCTCCGCGGCCACGAGGCCGAGGACCCGGCCTTCGCGGCTGCGGCCGACGGTCAGGCGCCGGGGCCGGACGCCCGTGCGCCGCGCGCCGAGGGCGACACCGCGGGCGACCGCGGCGACCGCGACCGGGGCTGACGTGCTGCGCTCAGCGAAGCACGAGGCCCGCGGCGGCCAGCAGCGCCGGCACGGCGACGATCGCGATCGTCGGCCAGTGCCAGCTGCGGGTCGCCGTGGCCGACTCGTCGAGCAGGCCCTCGTCGCGCAGCTCCTCCCAGTGGGTGCGGGTGACGTGCGCGGCCGCGCCGGAGACGCTGTGCACGGCGTCGCCGGGGCGGATCGCGCCGCCCACCGTGCTCGACTCGCGGGCGAGGCGGATGTCCTCGGTCGTGACGCGCGCGATGCCGTAGCGGCTCGGCGCCGGCGCCGCCCACGCGGTCAGGCGACGGTCCTCGAGCGTGAGCTCGAGCGCCCACTTGGTGTCGATGCGCTTGATCGCGCCCCACGGCACCTCCCAGGTGCTGAAGGGGTTCACGACCTCGACGCCGCCGTGGTCGATCGTGACCCGCGGGCGCCACATGAAGGCCCACGTGACCGCGGCGCCGAGCAGCGGCCACGGCGCGGACCACAGCAGGCCCACCGGGTCGTCGGCGAGCAGGATGCTCGCCAGGGCGAGCGCCATGAGCACCCCGATCACCACCGTGATCACCCTGCCGAAGGACGATCGGAACACCGCTCGCTGATAGGCCATCCATCCAGTTTCGCAGACCACCACTGCACTGCAGACAACGCAGGAGAGGAGCTCCCGTGACCGACACGGCAGCCGCCCCCGTCGCCGACCGCGACGTCATCCTCGAGGCTCGCGACCTCAACGTCGACTTCTGGGTCGACGGCAAGTTCTACCCGGCCGTCAAGGACGCCGAGTTCAAGGTCCACGCCGGCGAGGTGCTGGCGATCGTGGGCGAGTCGGGCTCCGGCAAGTCGACGACCGCGATGGCGCTCATCAGCCTGCTCCCGCCGAACGCGCGCGTGAACGGCTCGGTGCGGCTCAAGGGCAAGGAGATCCTCGGCATCCCCGAGCGCGACCTCCGCCACATCCGCGGCAACGAGATCGCGGTGATCTTCCAGGAGCCGATGACGGCGCTCAACCCCGTCTACACGATCGGCTTCCAGATCTCCGAGGCGCTTCGCAGCCACTACGACCTCACGGTCGACCAGGCGAAGGAGCGCGCGATCGAGCTGATCGCGAAGGTCGAGATCCCCGACCCGCCGACCGCGTTCAACAAGTACCCGCACCAGCTCTCGGGCGGCCAGCGCCAGCGCGCCATGATCGCCCAGTCGCTCGCGTGCGACCCGGCGCTGCTCATCGCCGACGAGCCGACCACCGCGCTCGACGTGACGGTGCAGGCCGAGGTGCTCGACCTGATGCGCAAGCTGAAGGACGAGCTCGGCTCCGCGGTCATCCTCATCACGCACGACATGGGCGTCGTCGCCGACCTCTCCGACCGCATCATCGTCATGCGCAACGGCGAGATGGTCGACCGCGGCTCGGCGCTCGACGTCTTCCAGCGCCCCTCGCACCCGTACACGAAGGAGCTGCTGGCCGCCGTGCCGTACCTCGGCGTGCATGAGGACGAGACGGGCCGCGCGTTCGAGGCGTCGAAGGTCTCCGACACCGTCGACCCGATCCTGCGCTTCGCGGACGTCGTGATCGAGTACCCGAAGCGCGGCCGGGTGCCGGCGTTCCGGGCCGCCGAGGACATCGACCTGTCGGTGTACCCGGGCGAGATCGTCGGGCTCGTGGGCGAGTCGGGCTCCGGCAAGACGACGCTCGGCCGCGCCGCGATCGGCCTGCTGCCCATCAAGTCGGGCACGCTGACCGTCGCCGGCCACGACATCTCGGCCGCCTCGATGCGCGACCTGCGGCCGCTGCGCGAGAAGACCGGCATCGTCTTCCAGGACCCGTCGTCGTCGCTCAACCCGCGCATGCCGATCGGCGAGTCGATCGGCGAGCCGATCCTGCTCTCCCGCCGCGCGGCGGGCGACGCGATCGACCACAAGGCGCTCGACAAGCGCGTGCAGGAGCTGCTGGAGTCGGTCGAGCTGCCGACCTCCTACCGCAACCGCTACCCGCACGAGCTCTCCGGCGGCCAGAAGCAGCGCGTCGGCATCGCCCGCGCGCTCGCGCTCGCCCCCGAGCTGCTCATCGCCGACGAGCCGACCTCCGCGCTCGACGTGTCGGTGCAGGCGCGCTTCCTCGAGCTGCTCACGGGCATCCAGCAGGAGCTGCAGTTCGCGTGCCTCTTCATCAGCCACGACCTCGCGGTCGTCGACTCGCTCGCGCACCGCATCGTCGTGATGCGGAAGGGGCGCATCGTCGAGGAGGGCACGCGCGACCAGATCCTGCGCAACCCGCAGGACGCGTACACGCAGCGCCTCATCTCCGCCGTGCCGCTGCCCGACCCGGTCGCGCAGGCCGAGCGCAGGGAGTCGCGCCGGGCGAGCTGACCGGCACCCCGCACGCACGGCCGCGGCCGCCCGCTAGGATGGGCGCCGCGGCCGTTCGTCGCGAACTCCCCAGAACCGGAAGGCACCTGCATGCCGATCGCCGCGCGATCCGACCTCCGCAACGTGGCGATCGTCGCCCACGTCGACCACGGCAAGACGACTCTCGTCGACGCGATGCTGACGCAGACCGGCTCCTTCGGGGCCCACGACACCCACGACGAGCGCGCCATGGACTCGAACGAGCTGGAGCGTGAGAAGGGCATCACGATCCTCGCCAAGAACACGGCGATCCGCTACACCGGCGCGCACGCCGCCGACGGCCCCGTCACGATCAACGTCATCGACACCCCCGGCCACGCCGACTTCGGCGGCGAGGTCGAGCGCGGCCTGTCGATGGTCGACGGCGTCGTGCTGCTCGTCGACGCCTCCGAGGGCCCGCTGCCGCAGACGCGCTTCGTGCTCCGCAAGGCGCTCGAGGCCAAGCTCCCCGTGATCCTGCTCGTCAACAAGACCGACCGCCACGACGCGCGCATCGACGCGGTCGTGGGGGAGAGCCAGGACCTCCTGCTCGGCCTCGCCTCCGACCTCGCCGACGACGTGCCCGACCTCGACCTCGACGCCGTCCTCGACGTGCCGGTCGTCTACGCATCCGGCAAGGCCGGCCGCGCGTCGACCGCGAAGCCCGCCGACGGCTCGCTGCCCGACAGCGAGGACCTCGAGCCGCTCTTCGGGGCGATCCTCGAGCACATCCCGGCGCCGACGTACGACGACGAGGCGCCGCTGCAGGCGCACGTCACCAACCTCGACGCATCCCCCTTCCTCGGCCGCCTCGCGCTGCTGCGCATCAAGGCGGGCACGCTCAAGAAGGGCCAGACGGTCGCCTGGGTGCGGCACGACGGCGAGGTGCAGAACGTGCGGGTCACCGAGCTGCTCGAGACGAAGGCGCTCGACCGCGTGCCGGCCGAGAGCGCCGGCCCCGGCGACATCGTCGCGGTCGCCGGCATCGCCGAGATCACCATCGGCGAGACGCTCGCCGACCCCGACGACGTGCGCCCGCTGCCGGCGATCACCGTCGACGAGCCGGCCATCTCGATGACGATCGGCACCAACACGTCGCCGCTCGCCGGCAAGATCAAGGGCTCCAAGCTCACCGGCCGCATGGTGAAGGACCGCCTCGACCGCGAGCTCATCGGCAACGTGTCGCTGCGCGTCGTCGACATCGGCCGGCCCGACGCGTGGGAGGTGCAGGGCCGCGGCGAGCTCGCGCTCGCCATCCTCGTCGAGCAGATGCGCCGCGAGGGCTTCGAGCTGACCGTCGGCAAGCCGCAGGTGGTCACGCGCAAGATCGACGGCGTGCTGCACGAGCCGTTCGAGCACCTCACGATCGACGTCCCCGAGGAGCACCTCGGTGCCGTGACCCAGCTGCTCGCGGGCCGCAAGGGCATCATGGACGGGATGACGAACCACGGCACCGGCTGGGTGCGCATGGAGTTCGTCGTGCCGAGCCGCGGCCTCATCGGCTTCCGCACCGAGTTCCTCACGAGCACGCGCGGCACGGGCATCGCCAACGCGATCGCGCACGGCTGGCAGCCGTGGGCGGGCGCCATCACGACGCGCAACAACGGCGCGCTCGTCGCCGACCGCACGGGCGTCGCGACGCCCAACGCGATCATGGCGCTGCAGGAGCGCGGGGTCTTCTTCGTGAAGCCCGGCGACGACGTCTACGAGGGGATGGTCGTCGGCGAGAACGCGCGCTCCGACGACATGGACGTCAACATCACCAAGGAGAAGAAGCTCAACAACATCCGGTCGTCGACCGGTGAGGAGCTCGAGCGCCTGACGCCGCCGAAGACGCTCTCGCTCGAGGAGTGCCTCGAGTGGGCGCGCGACGACGAGTGCGTCGAGGTGACGCCGCACGCCGTGCGCATCCGCAAGGTGACGCTCGACGCGACCACCCGCGCCCGCGAGGCGTCGCGCCTCAAGAAGCAGGGCTGACCCTCCCGTCGATTGGTCACGAAGTGCGGGCCGTGAGCCCTCCGGCCAGCACTTCGTGACCAATCGTTCGTGACGACCTCACGGCCGGGCGTGGGCGGGGCCTGGGCTCAGCGGTTCTCGGCGGCGGCCATGCGGAGCGCACGCACGTGCGCGATGTGCGCGAGCACGCCGCGGGCGCCGCCCCGCAGGTCTGCCTTGGTGACGCGGATGACGTACCAGCCCTCGGACTGCAGCCTCCGCAGCCGACGGATGTCGCGCTGGTACTGCGCGTCGTCGGTCCGATGCTGCTCGCCGTCGTACTCGATCGCGAGCCGCAGCTCGGGATAGGCGAGGTCGATCCGCGCCCAGACCCGGCCGTCGGGGTCGCGCAGCTCGAGCTGCAGCACCGGCTCGGGCATGCCTGCGCCGATGATGCGCAGCCGCAGCTGCGTCTCCTTCGCCGACTCGGCGCCGGGGCGCACGAGCGCGAGCGCGCGGTCCACCACCGCCATGCCGCGGGCTCCTCGGTAGCGTCGCGTCGCGTCGGCGAGCGCGTCGATCGTGAGGCTGCCGGTGCGCCGCGGATCGACGATCCAGTCGCCGACCGCCACCAGCTCCTCGACGCTGAGCAGGGTCGCGAGGTGGACGAAGGTGTCGGCGACGGCCTCCGCGCGGAGCCCGGCGACCTCGACGACCTCCGACTTGATGCGGTGTCCGACCACGCCGGGCCGGCGCATCCGCCCGGTGAAGGAGGGGGATGCGAGGTGCACCGGTCCGCGCTCCAGCCGGCGCGGGATCGGCATGCCGTGGAGGAGCGCTGCGGTCGCGTGGGAGAAGAACTGGTCGGGCCTCGCGAGCGCCGTGAGCGCGGCGATCAGCTCGTCGCGGCCCTCCTCGACGGTGGTCGGCGGCGGCCCGACGACGCGGCACCCGCTCGCCGGGCGTCGGAACGCCGCTCCGCGCAGCTGCGCGACCGTCAGGCCGGACGCCTTCCCCTGCCTCGTGGTGAACACCGTGCGCTCCGCATCCATCCCCGGACCATGCCCGATCGGGCGCCGCACCCGCCGCGCCGAGCGACCCCGCTGTGGATCGCCCTGGCGTCCCGCTCCACCCCGCCCGAGGCGCCCCCGATCGATTGGTCACGAATCGCTGTTCGCGGGGCCGCGCGACAGCGATTCGTGACCAATCAGGGTCAGGCGGGGGTGGGGGCCGGGCGGATGCGGTGGGACGCGCCGCGGTGCTCGTCCGGGAGGCGGGCACCGCGGCCGTGCAGCTTCTGCCGCAGCGTGCCCTCGGCGTACGCCTCCGGGTAGGCGCCCCGCTCGCGCAGCACCGGCACGACGTGCTCGATCACGTCCTCCCAGGTGCCGGGCGTGACGGCGTAGGCGAGGTTGAACCCGTCGACGTCGGTCTCCTCCACCCACTCCTGCAGCGCATCCGCGATCTCCTCGCCGCTGCCGACGAGCGTCGGCCCGAGCCCGCCGATCGCGGCGTGGCGGCCGAGGTCGCCGACCGACCACTCGCGGCTGAGCTCGGCCTCGGCCTGCAGGTGGTGGAGCACCGACTGGATCGCGTTCGACTCGACGTCGCCCACCGGGTCCGCGGGGTCGTAGGCGGCGAGGTCGACGCCCATCCACCCCGACATGAACACGAGCGCGCCCTCCTCGCTCGCGTAGGAGCGGTACTCCGCCTCCTTCGCGAGCGCCTCCTCGCCGGTCGCCGCGGTGATGATGGTGAGCAGCGTGTAGATGCGGGCCGAGCGGCGGTCGCGGCCGGCCGCCTCGAGGGCGTCGCGGATGCGCCGCACGGTGCCGGCGAGGACCTCCTTCGAGGGGGCCGCGACGAAGATCGCCTCGGCGTGCTCGGCCGCGAACGCGACCCCGCGGGGCGAGGCGCCCGCCTGGTAGATGACCGGCGTGCGCTGCGGCGACGGCTCCGAGATGTGCGCGCCCGGCACGGTGAAGAAGCGCCCGCGGTGGTCGATGTCGTGCACCTTCGCCGGGTCGGCGAAGACGCCCCGCTCGCGGTCCTCGACGACGGCGTCGTCCTCCCACGAGCCCTCCCACAGCTTGTAGAGCACCTCGAGGTACTCGTCGGCCTGGTCGTAGCGGTCGTCGTGCGCGAGCTGGTCATCCTGCCCCATGTTGCGCGCGGCGCTCGGGAGGTAGCCGGTGACGACGTTCCAGCCCACGCGGCCGCCCGTGAGGTGGTCGAGGGTCGTCATCCGGCGCGCGAAGGGGTAGGGGTGCTCGAACGCGGTGCCGGCGGTGATGCCGAACCCGAGGTGCTCGGTGACCGCGGCCATCGCGCTCACGAGCAGGATCGGGTCGTTGACCGGCACCTGCGCGCCGTTGCGCACGGCCGCCTCGCGGGTGCCGCCGTAGACGTCGTAGGTGCCGAGCACGTCGGCGATGAAGAGGCCGTCGAAGGCGCCGCGCTCGAGCAGCCGGGCGAGGTCGGTCCAGTAGCCGATGGTGTTGTAGTGCCGCGACCGGTCGTCGGGGTGGCGCCACAGCCCGGAGGACTGGTGCGCGACGCAGTTCATGTCGAAGGCGTTGAAGCGGATCTGGCGTGTCATGCCCGGCATCGTGGCGGGCGCCGGAGGGGCGGGGCAACGGATGGGCGACGCCCGGCGTCATGGCGCGTCACGGTGCGTCACACTCGCCCGACCGGGGCCGCGCGGGCCTACCGTTGCCGCCATGACGCATCCGACCCTCCGCATCGTCGCCGTGAGCGGCAGCGTGCACCGGCCGTCGTCGACGACGGCGCTCGTCGCCGCGCTCGCCGACGCGGTCGCGCGGCGCACGGACGCGACGATCGAGCTCGTCGAGCTCGTCGACGTCGGGCCGCACCTCGGGGGCGCGCTGCGGCGCGAGTCGCTGCCGGCCGAGGCGGAGCGGGCGATCAGCGCCATCGAGGAGGCCGACCTGCTCGTGGTGGGGAGCCCGGTGTACCGGGCGAGCTTCACGGGCCTGTTCAAGCACCTGTTCGACTTCGTCGACCAGCGCGCGCTCGTCGACGTGCCGGTGCTGCTCGCCGCGACGGGCGGCTCCCACCGCCACGCGCTCACGATCGAGCACCAGCTGCGGCCGCTCTTCGCGTTCTTCCAGGCGCTCACGCTGCCCGTCGGCGTCTACGCCTCGAGCGAGGAGTTCGAGCACGGCCGCGTGCGCTGCGCCGCGGTGCTCGACCGCATCGAGGCGGCCGCCGACCGCGCGCTGCCGTACCTGCACGCCGTACCGGCCCCGGTGCGCCCCGCCGCGTTCTGACGCGCGCGCGTCATCGGAGGGCGTGCGGCGGTGGTTGGATGAGAGGAATGGACCCCCGCCTCGAGCGCGTGCTGTTCGTGCACGCGCACCCCGATGACGAGACGCTCTCGACCGGCGCCGCGATCGCGACCGTCGCCGCGGGCGGCGGCGACGCGGTCGTCGTGACGTTCACGCTCGGCGAGCGCGGCGAGGTGCGCGCCGAGCGCCAGCCCGACGTCGACCACGTCGGCGTCGGCGAGGTGCGCCGGCAGGAGCTCGAGCAGGCGCTCCGCGCGCTCGGCGCGCGCGGCCGCCGCATCCACGGCTGGGACGACTCCGGCATGTCGTGGATCCGCAGCGGCGTCGCCGGCCCCGCGCCCGACGCGCCGCCGACCGCGATGGGCATGGCCGACCCCGACGACCTCGCGGATGCGCTCGGCGTCGTCATCGAGGAGACCGACCCGACGGCGATGGTCACCTACGACGCCGACGGCGGCTACGGCCACCCGGACCACGTGGCCGCGCACCGCGCATCCGTCATCGTCGCCCGCCGCTACGACCTGCCGCTCTACGTGCGCACCGACCGGCCCGCCGACGTCGCCTTCCCGCTCGAGCCCGTGCGCCAGCGCGTGCTCGACGCGCTCGCCGCGCACCGCTCGCAGCTCACCGTCGAGGGCGACGACGTCGTGCACGTCGGAGGCCAGCGCCGGCCGCTCGACGCGGTCGAGCACTACCGGCTGATCGAGACCCGGCCGCCGCGCCGCACCCGCTGGCTGCTGCGCGCCGGCGCGCTGCTCGCGGGCATCGTCATCGGCGTCGTCGGCACCTTCTCGCACCAGCAGGTGCCGTGGGGCATCCTGCTGTCGCTCGTCGCCGCCGTCGGCTTCATCGGCGGCGTGCGCGCGGCATCCGGCTCCCGGCCCATGACGATCGCGGCCGTGCTCGGCGTCGTGGGCGTGATCGCGCTCATCGCGATCGACCCGCTCGGCCGCGGCACGTTCGGCACCGAGCGCGCGCTCGTGCCGACCAACCTGCCCGGCTGGCTCTGGACCATCGTGCCGGCCGCCGCATCGCTGCTCGCCCTGGCGTGGCCGGACGCCGAGGCCACGCGCCGGATTAGGATGGCAGCGATGAGCCAGGCGCAGCAGCGCCGGCCGGACACCGAGCCGACGGAAGGGGACCGGCAGTGACCTATGTGATCGCGCTCCCGTGCGTCGACGTCAAGGATCGCGCCTGCGTCGACGAGTGCCCCGTCGACTGCATCTACGAGGGGGAGCGGATGCTGTACATCCACCCCGACGAGTGCGTCGACTGCGGCGCGTGCGAGCCGGTGTGCCCGGTCGAGGCGATCTTCTACGAGGACGACACGCCGGAGGAGTGGGCCGAGTACTACGAGGCCAACGTGCACTTCTTCGACGAGATCGGCTCGCCCGGCGGGGCCGCGAAGGTGGGCGTCATCAAGCACGACCACCCGATCGTGGCCGCGCTGCCGCCGCAGGCCTGAGCCGCGGCCGAGCCGATGCTCCGCCTGCCCGACTTCCCCTGGGACACCCTCGCCGACGCCAAGGCGCTCGCGAGCGCGCACCCCGGCGGCCTCGTCGACCTGAGCGTCGGCTCGCCGGTCGACCCGACGCCCGAGCTGCTGCAGCGGGCGCTGCGCGAGGCGACCGACGCGCACGGCTACCCGACGAACTGGGGCACGCCCGAGGCGCGCCGGGCGATCGTCGACTGGTTCGCCCGCGTGCGCGGCGTGCCGGGCCTGAGCGACGAGAGCGTGCTCGTGACGGTCGGCTCGAAGGAGCTCGTCGCCGGACTCCCGCAGCAGCTCGGCCTCGGCCCGGGCGACGCGGTCGTGCACCCGGCCGTCGCCTACCCGACCTACGACATCGGCGCGCGGATGGCCGGCGCGACGCCGGTGCCGGCCGACGACCCAGGCGCGTGGCCCGAGTCGACGAGGCTCGTGTGGCTCAACTCGCCGTCGAACCCCACCGGTGCGGTGCTGGGCGTGGATGCGCTGCGGCGCGTCGTGCGCGCGGCGCGCGAGCGGGGCGTCGTGGTGGCGAGCGACGAGTGCTACGCGCTGCTGCCGTGGGAGGTCGACGAGGCGCCCTCGATCCTCGACCCGCGCGTCACCGACGGCGACCTGTCGGGCCTCATCGCCGTCTACTCGCTCAGCAAGCAGTCCAACCTCGCCGGCTACCGCGCCGCGTTCGTCGCCGGCGACCCGGCCGTCGTGCAGCGGGTGCTCGCGGTGCGCAAGCACCTCGGCCTCATGGCGCCGAGCCCCGTGCAGCACGCGCTCGCGGTCGCGCTCGGCGATGCGAGCCACGTCGACGAGCAGCGCGAGCGCTACCGGGCGCGGCGCGCGCTGCTGCTGCCGGCGCTCCGCGAGCGGGGCTTCGCGGTCGAGTCGGAGGCGGGCCTGTACCTGTGGGCGACCGACGGCACGGATGCGCTCGCGCAGGTCGACGCGCTCGCGCGGCTGGGCATCCTGGTCGCCCCGGGCACCTTCTACGGCGACGCGACCCACGTGCGGGTCGCGCTCACCGCATCCGACGACGACATCGCGGAGGCCGCGGCGCGCCTGCGCGGCTGAGCACCGGCGGCGTGAGAGGGCGCCGCCGGAGGGCGGGTAGGCTGTCCTGGTGACGACCGAGGACACCGCAACCAGCCCTGCCATCTCGACGCGGGCGAGCGACGCCGGCACCGCCGCCGGCCGCAGCGTGACGCTCCAGCACGACGGCCGCTCCACCGAGCTGCAGGTGCTCGAGGCCTCGGACGGCCGCTCCGCGATCGACGTGTCGAAGCTCACGCGCGACACCGGCCTCACGGCCCTCGACTACGGCTTCGTCAACACCTCCGCCACCCGCTCGTCGATCACCTACATCGACGGCGACGAGGGCATCCTGCGCTACCGCGGCTACCCGATCGAGGAGCTCGCCGAGCAGAAGACGTTCCTCGACGTCGCGCACCTGCTCATCTACGGCGAGCTGCCGAGCGAGGACGAGCTGGCCGGCTTCGACCAGCGCGTGCGCCGCCACACGCTGCTGCACGAGGACCTGCGCCGCTTCTTCGACGCGCTGCCGCGCGATGCGCACCCGATGAGCGCGCTCTCGAGCGCCGTCAGCGCCCTGTCGACGTACTACGAGCACGACCACGACCCGCGCGACGCCGACAAGGTCGACAAGCAGACCATCCGGCTGCTCGCGAAGATGCCGGTCATCGCCGCGTACGCGCACAAGAAGTCGATCGGGCAGGCGTTCCTCTACCCCGACAACTCGCTCTCGTTCGTCGAGAACTACCTCAAGCTCAACTTCGGCATCCAGGCCGAGGAGTACATCCAGAACCCTGTGATGGTGCGCGCGCTCGAGCGACTGCTCATCCTGCACGCCGACCACGAGCAGAACGCGTCGACCTCGACCGTGCGGCTCGTCGGCTCGACCGACGCCAACCTGTTCGCCTCGGTCTCGGCCGGCATCCACGCGCTCTCGGGCCCGCTGCACGGCGGCGCGAACGAGGCCGTGCTCGCGATGCTGCGCGGCATCCGCGACTCCGGCGACGGCGTCGAGCGCTTCGTCGAGCGCGTGAAGCGCAAGGAGCAGGGCGTGAAGCTCATGGGCTTCGGGCACCGCGTCTACAAGAACTACGACCCGCGCGCGAAGCTCGTCAAGGCATCCGCCGAGGAGGTGCTCGCGCAGCTCGGCGTGCGCGACCCGCTGCTCGACATCGCGCAGGAGCTCGAGCAGGTCGCGCTCGCCGACGACTACTTCAAGGAGCGCAAGCTCTACCCGAACGTCGACTTCTACACCGGCGTCATCTACAAGGCGATGGGCTTCCCGGAGCGCATGTTCACGGTGCTGTTCGCCATCGGCCGCCTGCCCGGCTGGATCGCGCACTGGCGCGAGATGATGCTCGACCCGCAGACGAAGATCGGCCGCCCGCAGCAGCTGTACGTCGGCCCCACCGAGCGCCACATCTGACCCACCCCGGCCTGCGGCCCCGCCGCTCGCCCCCGTGCCGCCTGCGCGGCTGACCCGGAGCATCCATGACCAGCACCACGCAGGCGACGCCCACCGGCGCCGTCGACCGCTTCTTCAAGATCTCCGAGCGCGGCTCGAGCGTCTCGCAGGAGATCCGCGGCGGCCTCGTCACGTTCTTCGCGATGGCGTACATCATCGTGCTGAACCCGCTCATCATCGGCGGGTTCTCGGCCGACCAGGCGGCGACCGACGTCGAGGGCGGATGGCTCCCCAACGGCCAGGTGGCGGCCGTCACGGCGCTCGTGGGCGGGCTGATGACGCTCGCGATGGGCCTCATCGCCAACGTGCCCTTCGGCCTCGCGGCGGGCCTCGGCATCAACTCGTTCCTCGCCTTCGGGCTCGTGGGCGAGCTGACGTGGCCGGAGGCGATGGGCCTGGTGCTCATCAACGGCCTCATCATCGTGCTGCTCGCCGCGACCGGCCTGCGGCGGATGATCTTCGACGCCGTGCCCGCGGCGCTCAAGAGCGCGATCGCGGTCGGCATCGGCCTGTTCATCGCCTTCATCGGCTTCGTCGACTCGGGCTTCGTGCGCTCGACCGGCATCGCCGCGCCGCCCGTGCAGCTCGGCGACGGCGGCTCGATCACGTCGCTGCCCACCGCGACGTTCGTCATCGGCGTGGTGCTCATGGGCATCCTCATGGCGCTGCGCGTCAAGGGCGCGCTGCTCATCGGCATCGTCGCGACCACGGTCATCGCGATCGTGCTCGAGTCGATCTTCCGCGTCGGCCCGTCGCTCGGCCAGGACCCCGACGCGTGGAACCTCAACGCCCCGGCGCTGCCGACGAGCATCGTCGCGCTGCCCGACCTCTCGCTCGTCGGCCAGGTCTCGTTCGGCTCGTTCGAGCGGATCGGCATGCTCGCGACGACGATGTTCATCTTCACCCTGCTGTTCCTCAACTTCTTCGACGCGATGGGCACCATGACGGGCCTCGCGCGCCAGGCGGGCATCGCGACGCCCGACGGCCAGTTCCCGGGCCTGAAGCGCGCCCTCGTGGTCGAGGGCGTCGGCGCGATCGCGGGCGGCGGCGCGAGCGCCTCGTCGAACACGGTCTTCGTCGACTCGGCCGCCGGCATCGGCGAGGGCGCCCGCACCGGGCTCGCCTCGGTCGTGACCGGCGTGCTGTTCCTGGCCGCGATGTTCCTCACGCCGCTCACGCAGATCGTGCCGCTCGAGGTCGCGGCCGCGACGCTCGTCGTGGTCGGCGCGATGATGATGAGCCAGATCGCCGACATCGACTTCACCGACTTCCGCGTCGCGCTGCCCGCGTTCCTCACGATCGTCGTGATGCCGCTCACCTACAACATCGCCAACGGCATCGGCGTCGGCTTCATCGCATGGGTGATCATCAACGCGGTCTCCGGGCGCGCGAAGACGATCTCGCCGCTGCTGTGGATCGTCGCGGCGCTCTTCGTCGTGTTCTTCGTGCGCGGCCCGCTGCAGGCGCTCATCGGCTGACGCCGTCGGGCGCCGGGCTCAGTGCGCCTTCGAGACCTGCGCCAGCACCTCGGGGCCGCGGCGGTCGAGCGCGGCGCCGCCGAGGCGGATGCCGAGCCACGACGCGAGCCCGCCGATGACGAGCGCCGCCGCGAGCGCGACCCAGCCGAGCCACGGGATCCACAGCGCGGCAACCGCCGGCAGCAGGAACGGCGCGCCCGCGATGCCGAGCACCGGCAGCGAGAGCGCCACGCCCGCGAGCGACTGCACGCCGCCCGACGAGCCGCGGCCGAGCGGGTTCGAGCCGGGCGGCGGCGCCTCGCCCGGCAGGTAGGCGCCGAGCCACAGCAGCGCGCCGCCGACGAGCCCGTACGTGCCGACGCCGACGGCGAGGCTCGCGGGCAGCACGTCCCAGCGGCCGGCGGCCCAGCACGCGAGCACCGCGGTGATCGCGAGCGCCGGCACGAAGACGACCGAGGTGCCCAGCAGCCGGCCCGCGCGGTCGTCGACGCCGCGCACCCCGGCGAGCAGGTGCCACGCGAAGGCGCTGCTGTCGTAGGCGGCGTCGATCTGCAGCATGCTCGCCGCCACGACCGCCATCAGCAGCGGCAGCAGCGCGATGGGCTCGCGCGGCACCTCGTCGGCGACGAGCTGCAGCCCCGCGATCATCGCGGGCACGATGAGCACCGCGATCACGTTCATGAGGTGCCGCACGTCGCGGCGGCGGTAGCGGATGCTCCTGGCCGCGATCGCGCCGGCCGGGGTGGCGGGGAGCAGGCGGTCGAGCAGGCGCCCCTCGCGCACCCGTCCGCCGCCGCGGAGCACGATCGGGTTCGTCAGCCGCTCCGCGAGCATGCGGCCCCACGCCCACCAGCACAGCGCGACCGTGGCGAGGGCGATCGCGAGCTTGGCGGCGGCCTCCGGCCAGGCGCTCGCCGCGACGGCGCGCGGCACGTCGAACACGGCCCCGAGCGGCGTCCACCCGACGACGCGCGACGCATCCGCCACCACCGGCGCCGCGTCGCCCAGCTCGCCGACCCCGGCGGCGAACGACTGCGTGCCGAGCGCCGCGGCGGCGATCGCGACGAGCAGCAGCAGCGCCATCACGTCGCGGGCGCGTCGGCTCGCGAGCTGCCGGGCGAGCAGGTCGGCGATCACGCGGGTGACGAGCAGCACCGTGAGCACCGCGACCGGCAGCAGCAGCGCGCCCGCGACGAGCGCCGCCGCCGAGGTCGACCAGACGATGAGGCCGATCGCGACCGCGAGCACCGCGACCGCGCCCCACGGGTCGAGCAGCGAGGCGGCGAGCAGCCCGCGCCGCAGCTGCGGCACGCGTACCGGCAGCAGGCTGAAGCGCTCGGGCGCGAGCGGGTCGCTCGTGCCGACGAGCACGGCGATCGCGGTGAGTCCCACGGTGAGCGCGGCGCCGGCGAGCACGGCGGCGTGCGCGCCGAGCTCGGGCACGAGCACGCGGATCGCGATCGCGCCGAGCGCGCTCGAGCCGAGCAGCGACAGCGCGCCGAGCACGCTGAGCACGAGCGCGACGACCGCCCACGGGCTCTGCCGCAGCGAGCCGACGAGCAGCCGGTACCTCAGCGCGATGCAGAGCGCAGCCACGCGAGCGTCTCCGTCCCGAGCGCCTCTCGGCCCACCAGCTGCACGAAGCGCTGCTGCAGGCTCGTGCCGGCGCGCACCTCGTCGAGCGTGCCGGTCGCGAGCAGGCGCCCCTCGGCGACGACGGCGACGCGGTCGCAGAGCGACTCGACGAGCTCCATCACGTGGCTCGAGAGCACGACGGTGCCGCCGGAGGCGACGAAGCCGCGCAGGATGGCGCGGATCGCCTCGCCGGAGACCGGGTCGACCGACTCGAACGGCTCGTCGAGCACGAGGAGCCGCGGGGCGTGGATGAGCGCGCACGCCAGTGCGATCTTCTTGCGCATGCCGGCGGAGTAGTCGGCGACCGCCGTGCCGCCCGTGCCGTCGAGGCCGAGCGCACCGAGCAGGTCGGCCGCGCGGGCGACGACGTCGGCCTCGGGCATGCCGCGCAGCAGCCCCGTATAGCGCAGCAGCTCCGCGCCGGTGAGCCGGTCGAAGAGGTGCACGCCGTCGGGCAGCACGCCCATGATCGCCTTGGCGGCGGCCGGGTCGTGCCAGACGTCGTGCCCCAGCACCGCGGCGCTGCCGTGATCGGGGCGCAGGAGCCCCGTGGCCATCGACAGGGTCGTCGTCTTGCCGGCGCCGTTCGGCCCGACGAGCCCGAAGAGCGAGCCCTGCGGCACGGCGAGCGTGAGCCCGTCGACCGCGACCTTCTGCCCGAAGCGCTTCGCGAGCTGCTGCAGGTGCAGCGCGGGGACGGGCGCCGCGGCGGGCTCCGCCGCCTCCATCAGTGCAGGGCCGCGTTCAGCTCGACGCCGCGGCCGTCGCGCGCGACGACCTCGACGGCGCCCGAGACCGAGTTGCGGCGGAAGAGCAGCCCCGGACGGCCCGAGAGCTCGACCGCCTTCACCGTCTCACCGCCGGGCTGGACCGTGACCTTGGTGCCCGCGGTGACGTAGAGCCCCGCCTCGACGACCGAGTCGTCGCCGAGCGAGATGCCGACGCCCGCGTTCGCGCCGAGCAGCACGCGCTCGCCGAGCACCACCCGCTCGGTGCCGCCGCCCGAGAGCGTGCCCATGATCGACGCGCCGCCGCCGATGTCGGTGCCGTCGCCGACGACCACGCCCTGCGAGATGCGGCCCTCGACCATCGAGGCGCCGAGCGTGCCCGCGTTGAAGTTCACGAAGCCCTCGTGCATGACGACGGTGCCGGGCGCGAGGTGCGCTCCCAGGCGGATGCGCGCGGCGTCGCCGATGCGGACGCCCCCGGGCAGCACGTAGTCGGTCATGCGCGGGAAGCGGTCCAGCACCTGCACCTGGATGCCCGCGCGCTGCAGCTGCACGCGGTGGGCGGCCGCCCACGCGGGGTCGACGGGGCCGGCGCTCGTCCACGCGACGAGCGGCAGCGCGCCGAAGATGCCGTCGAGGTTGATCGAGTTCGGGCGCACGAGGCGGTGGCTCAGCAGGTGCAGGCGCAGGAAGGCGTCCTCGACCGACGACGGCGGCGCATCCAGGTCGATCTCCACCAGGCGGTGCTCGACGTCGACGCCGCGCTCGGGGACGGGGCCCGCCTGCTCGGCCAGGCCCGCGGGCGCGGCGGCGCCGTCGGCCGCGCCGAGCGCCGGCGCCGGGTACCAGGCGTCGAGGGTGCGCCCTTCGAAGACGGTGACGAGCGCATGTCCGTGTGCGGGGCGAGCCATGCTCCGAGTCTAGGCTGGAGGCCATGGCCGCTCCCTCGCTCGACCTGTCCGCGACCGCCGTCGACCTCACCCGCCAGCTCTGCGACATCGACTCCGTCTCCGACAACGAGGGACCCCTCGCCGACGCGATCGAGGCGGCCGTGCGCGCGCACCCGCACCTCGAGGTGTCGCGCGTCGGCGACACCGTCGTGGCGCGCACGCACCTCGGGCGCGACCGGCGGGTCGTGATCGCCGGGCACATCGACACCGTGCCGATCAACGGCAACGTGCCGGTGCGCGACGTCGAGGTCGACGGGGAGCCGCACCTGTGGGGCCGCGGCACCGTCGACATGAAGGCGGGCGTCGCCGTGCAGCTCAAGCTCGCCGTCGAGCTCGCCGAGCCGAACGTCGACCTCACGTGGATCTGGTACGACCACGAGGAGGTGGGGGAGGACCGGAACGGCCTGCGCCTGCTGGCCGCCGCGCATCCCGAGCTCATGGAGGGCGACTTCGCCATCCTGGGCGAGCCCTCCAACGGCCACATCGAGGGCGGCTGCAACGGCACGCTCCGCGCCGAGATCCGCACGCGGGGCGTGCGCGCGCACTCGGCGCGCTCGTGGGTCGGCCACAACGCCATCCACGACGCCGCCGAGGTGCTGCAGGTGCTGCAGTCGTACCGGCCGCGGTCGATCGAGGTCGAGGGGCTGACGTTCCGCGAGGGCCTGAACGCCGTCATGATCTCCGGCGGCGTCGCCGGCAACGTCATCCCCGACGAGTGCGTCGTGCAGGTCAACTACCGCTTCGCGCCGTCGCGCTCGGTGCAGGAGGCGACCGAGCACGTCGTCGACCTCTTCGAGGGCTTCGACGTGCGCGTCGTCGACGCGGCAGCGGGCGCCCGCCCCGGCCTCGACGCGCCGCTCGCGCAGGAGTTCATCGACGCCGTCGGCGCGACGCCGCAGCCGAAGTACGGCTGGACCGACGTCGCCCGCTTCTCGGCGCTCGGCATCCCGGCCGTCAACTTCGGCCCCGGCGACCCGACGAAGGCGCACGCCGACGACGAGTCGGTGCCGGTCGCGCAGATCGTCGCGACCGAGGAGAGCCTCCGCACGTGGCTCTCGCGGGCCTGACCGACCGGGGCGCCCGCCTCGCCGAGCGCTGGTGGCTGTGGCCGCTCGCGCTCTGGCTCGTCTCGCGGCTCGTGAGCACGGCGTTCCTCGGCGCCTTCGCGGGCGTGCAGGGGCGCTCGTTCTGGACGCCCGCGGGCCCGGGGCTGCTCGACTACTCGACCATGTGGGACGCCCACTGGTACTACATCGTCGCCATGTCGGGCTACCCGGCCGAGCTGCCGCTCGACGACGACGGGCACGTGGGGGAGAACGCCTGGGCGTTCATGCCCGTCTACCCGATGCTCGCGCGCGCGATCATGGCGCTCGGGCTGTCGTGGGATGCGGCGGCGGTGCTGCTGTCGGTCGCCGCCTCGGCGGCGTTCGCGCTCGTCGCCTACCGGCTCCTCCAGGAGATCGCGCCGGGCCGCGAGCGGTTCGCGCTCGCGCTCGTGCTGCTGTCGCCCGTCGCGCCCGTGCTGCAGCTCGGCTACGCCGAGTCGCTCTTCCTGCTGCTGCTCGCGGGCGCGCTGCTCGCGTGGCGGCTGCGCGCGTGGGAGTGGCTGTGGGTGCTGGTGCCGATCATGTCGCTCACGCGCCCGGGCGGGCTCGCGTTCGCGCTCGCGCTCGGGCTGTGGTTCCTCGTGCGATGGGCGCGGGAGCGCGATGCGTTCCCACCGAGGGAGCGGTGGATGCTCGTGGCGCTCGGGGCGTGGAGCGCGCTGTGGGGCTTCGGCTGGCTCATCGCGTGCACCGTGGTCACCGGCAGCATCGACTCCTACCTCGAGACCGAGCTCAGCTGGCGGTCGGCGTACATCGGCCGGCAGGAGCTCGTGCCGTTCACGCCGTGGCCGATCGGGCTCGAGTGGTGGTTCGGGCCGTGGTGGCCCGTGTGGCTCGTCGGCATCGTCGCGGCGGCGGTCGCGCTGCTCGCCGGCCCCTGGGCGCGCGGCGTCGCGCTCGAGGGGCGGCTCTGGACGATCGCGTACCTCGTCTACCTCGCCGCGGTCTGGTTCCCGCAGTCGTCGACGTGGCGGCTGCTGCTGCCGATCTTCCCCGCCGCGGCGATCGTCGCGGCGCTGCGGCCGGGATGGGCGCGGGCGCTCGTGCTCGCCGCGTCGATCGCGCTCCAGCCGGTGTGGATCTGGTTCTGCTGGCACCACATCGCCCCGGACTGGAGCGTGCCGTAGGGCGCACGGCCATGCGCCGCGCCTGCCGGAACTGTCAGCGGGACATGAGACAATAGAGCCACGAGAACTGAAGGGGGAGCCGCATGGCCGCCATGAAACCACGCACCGGCGATGGACCGCTCGAGGCCGTCAAGGAGGGCCGGCTCATCGTCGTCCGCGTCCCGCTCGAGGGCGGAGGCCGGCTGGTCGTCTCCGTGAACGACGAGGAGGCCGCCGCGCTCCACAGGGCGCTGGGCGAGGTCGTCGTCTCCGCATGACACCGGCAGGCCGCTGAGCCCGACAGCTGAAGGGGCCGATCCACTGGCGGATCGGCCCCTTCGCCGTCGGTGCGGCGAGGCTCAGCGGGTGGGCTCGGGGAGCCGCACGATCTGCAGCAGGCCGTCGCCGACGGGCGACACGGCGGCGCGCACGGCGTCGCTCGTCGAGAGCTCCTTCAGCAGCGCCCGCACGTCGGCGACGCTGTCGTCGCGCTGCGCGGGGTCGGCGACGCGGCCGCCGAGCAGCGCGTGGGCGACGAGCACCGAGCCGCCCACGCGCACGAGCGCGAGGGCGTGCTCGACGTACTCGAGGATGCCGGCGGTGTCGGCGTCGAGGAAGACGATGTCGTAGCTCGCCTCGTTCATGCGGGGCAGCAGGTCGCGCGCCTTGCCGGTGATGAGCCGCGCGCGCGTGACCGGGATCCCCGCTTGCGAGAACGCGGCGCGCGCGTGCTGCTGGTGGTCGAGCTCGGTGTCGATCGAGGTGAGGGTCGCGCCCGGTGCGCCGCGCAGCAGCCACAGGCCGCTCACGCCGGCGCCGGTGCCGACCTCCAGGATGGCGTTCGCCTGCGTCGCCGCGGCGACGGCGGCGAGCTGCGCCCCGACGCTGGGCGCGACGGCGGTGATGCCGAGCTCGCCGGAGGCGTCTCGTGCTGCGGTGAGCACCTCGTCCTCGGCGGCGAGGTCGTCGAGGTACTTGGCGATGAGCGATGGTGTCTGCACGGTTCCTCCGCCCGCGAGCCTACCGATCCCGGCGCATCCGGCGCCCCGCGGCTCGCCGCCCGGAGGCGCACCCGCGCGGCTCGACTACCCTGGAGGGGTGTCCTTCGCCGGCATCACCCTCGACAAGCTGCTGCTCATCGCGCTGCTCGCGGCCTTCCTCATCGGCCCCGAGCGGCTGCCCGCGCTCGCCGAGAAGCTCGGCGCCCTCGTGCGTGGCCTGCGCGACCTCGCCGGCGGCGCGAAGGAGCGGATGCGCGAGGAGATGGGGCCGGAGTTCGACGAGGTCGACTGGCAGAAGCTCGATCCGCGGCAGTACGACCCCCGCCGCATCGTGATGGAGGCGCTGCGCGACCCGCCCGAGGACTTCGCGAGCGCGTCGGCGAAGGCGTCGGTCGCGACCGTGACGGGCCTGCCCGCACGACCGTCGGGCCCTATGCGGTTCGACGACGAGGCGACCTAGCCCCGCGCGGGGCTCACGCGGGGGCGAGCGGCAGGCTGCGGCGGGCGATCGGCCGCGTGCCGCGGAGCGCCTCGGCGAGCGCGATGACCGCGGCGGCCGCCGGGTCGGTCGGCTCGGCAGCGACGACCGGCGCGCCCGCGTCGCCGCCGGCGCGCAGCGCGACCGACAGCGGGATGCGCGCGAGCAGGGGCACGCCGAGCCGCCTGGCGGCCTCGTCGCCGCCGCCCGCGCCGAAGAGCTCGAGGATCGAGCCGTCGGGCTGCGCGAGCCCCGCCATGTTCTCGACGACGCCCAGCACCCGCTGCCCGGTCTGCCGCGCCACCTCGGCGGCGCGCTCGGCGACGTCGGCCGCCGCGCGCTGCGGGGTCGTCACGACCAGCACCTCCGCGTGCGGCAGCAGCTGGCCGAGCGAGATCGCCACGTCGCCGGTGCCCGGCGGCATGTCGATGAGCAGCACGTCGAGGTCGCCCCACCAGACGTCGGCGAGGAACTGCTGCAGCGTGCGGTGCAGCATGGGCCCGCGCCACGACACGGAGCGGTTGCCGTCGACGAACATGCCGATCGACACGAGCCGCACGCCGTGCGCCTCCGGCGGCATCATCATGTCGCCGACGCGCGTGGGCCGGGCGTCGGTGCCGAGCAGCGCCGGGATCGAGTAGCCGTGCACGTCGGCGTCGATCACGCCGACCGAGAGCCCGCGCGCCGCGAGCGCGACGGCGAGGTTGGCCGTGACGGTCGACTTCCCCACGCCGCCCTTGCCGCTCGCGACGGCGATGATGCGGGTCAGGGTGCCGGGGCCCAGCTGCGCCGGGCGCGAGCCGCGCAGCCGCTCGACGAGGGCCTGCCGCACGGCGGGCGCCATGACGCCGACCTCGACCTCCACGCGCTCGACGCCCGGCACCGACGCGGCCGCCTGCCGCACATCCGCCTGGATCCGATCGGCCGCCGGGCACGCGGCCACCGTGAGCTCGAGCCGGATGCGCGCGACCGGGCCGTCGAGGACGGCCTCGGGGATCATGTCGAGCTCGAGGAGCGGCCGCCGGATCTCGGGGTCGACGACCGTCGAGAGCGCCCGGGCGAGCGCAGGGTCGATCGTCACTGCGGGGCGCGCCGCTCGTCGAGGTCGTCGACGAACGACTTCAGCTCGGCGCGGATGAACTCGCGGGTGGCCATGTCGCGCATCGCCATGCGCAGCGCCACGACCTCGCGGGCGAGGTACTCGGTGTCGTTGAGGTTGCGCTCGGCGCGCAGGCGGTCCTGCTCGATCTGCACGCGGTCGCGGTCGTCCTGCCGGTTCTGCGCGAGCAGCAGCAGGGGAGCGGCGTAGGAGGCCTGCAGGCTGAGCACGAGGGTCAGCAGCGGGAAGCCCTGATCCTGCGGGTCGAACTGCGCCTCGGGCGGCATGAGCGAGTTGTAGCCGAGCCAGAAGGTGACGAAGATCGTCATCCCGATGAGGAACGCGGGCGTGCCCATCGCGCGCGCGAACGACTCGGTGAAGCGGCCGAAGCGGTCCTTCGACTCGGGCATGCGGATGCCGCGGCGCGACTTCGGGCGCGCGAACCGGTCGTCGCGCTCAGCCACGCGGCGCCTCCTCCTGCGCGCGCCAGTCCTCGGGCAGCAGGTGGTCGAGCACGTCGTCGATCGTCACGACGCCCACGAGCCGCCCGGCCGGGTCGACGACGGGCACCGACACGAGGTTGTAGGCGGCGAGCTGGCGCGTGACCTCGGCGGCGGAGGTGGAGGACAGCACGGGCTCGATCTGGTCGTCGAGCAGCGTGCCGACGCGCTCGTTGGGCGGGTAGCGCAGCAGGCGCTGGAAGTGCACCATGCCGAGGAAGCGGCCGGTCGGCGCCTCGTACGGCGGCAGCGTGACGCAGATGGCGGCGGCGAGCGCCGGCGCGACCTCGTGGCGGCGGATGAGCGCGAGGGCCTCGGCGACGGTGGCGTCGGAGGCGAGGATGATGGGCTCGGTCGTCATGAGCCCGCCCGCGGTGTCGGCGCCGAACGCGAGCAGCATGCGCACGTCCTCCGCCTCCTCGGGGTCCATGAGCTCGAGGAGCGTCTCGCCGCGGTCGGCGGGCATGTGCGCGATGAGGTCGGCGGCGTCGTCCGGCTCCATCTGGTCGAGCACGTCGGCGGCGCGGTCGTCCTCGAGCGCGTTGAGGATCTGGATCTGCCGATCCTCGTGCATCTCCTCGAGGATGTCGGCGAGCCGGTCGTCCGAGAGGTCCTCGGCGACCTCCATCATGCGCTGCTGCGGCAGGTCGAGCATCGCCGACGCGGCGTCGGCCGCGGGCAGCTCCTCGAGCGACGCGAGCAGGTGCTCGGTGTCGTGCTCGGCGCCCGGCTCGTGCTGCACCTCGTGCCAGCGCGCGAGCGCCGTCGGGCCCTTGCCGAACGGGCCGGTCTTCGGCTTGCGCAGGAAGAGCTCGTCGACCTCCCACTCGCCGGGCCCGCGCTCGGCGATCGAGAGGTCCTCGAGCGTCGCGCCCGAGCCGTCGCGCAGGCGCACCTGGCGCCCGAGCACGTCGGCGAGCAGCAGGCGCTCGCCGCCGCGCTGGCGGAAGCGGCGGTCGCTGATGGCGGAGGCGATGAGCTGCCCGCCGCCGATCGACAGCAGCCGGCCGATCGAGAGGAAGACCTTCTGGCGGCTCGTGTCCTCGACGACGAGGCCGACGACGCGCGGGGAGGCATCCTGCCGCGGCACCGTCACCACATCGCGCACCTTGCCGATCCGCTCCCCGGCGGGGTCGAAGACGCCCGCGCCGGCGAGGCGCGCGACGAAGACGGTGGGTGCGCTCATGCCGTCCAACGTACCGCGCGCGGTGACGCCGACAGCGAACCGGACCGGGCCGCGCGGGACGGGCGTGGGAGACTGGGAAGGTGAGCATGTTCCAGGGAGCAGCGCGCGGAGACCAGCAGCTGCCGCGCGGCGTGGTCGTGGCGTCGTTCGAGACGTACGAGCAGGCGCAGGCGGCGATCGCGAAGGTGTCGGGCGCCGACGCCGACCTCGCGGGCCTCGCCATCGTCGGCAACGACCTGAAGATCGTCGAGCGCATCACCGGCCGCCTCACCTGGGGCAAGGTCGCCGGCGCGGGCGCGCTGCGGGGCCTCGGCTTCGGCGCCTTCATCGGCCTCGTCTACATGCTCTTCGTGCCCGAGGCGATCAGCTCGGTGCTGCTGTTCCCGCTCCTCGGCCTCGCCTTCGGCATCCTGCTCGGCGTGCTCTCGCACGCGATGACGCGGCGCAAGCGCGACTACGCCTCGGTGCAGCAGGTGCTCGCGGGCCGCTACGACGTGATGGCGCCGCAGCAGACCGCAGGCAAGGCCATGCACATCATCGGGCAGCGCGGCACGCCGGCGCCGACCGACGAGCCCGAGGCCGCGCCGACCGCGCAGCAGCCGGCAGCGCCGCCGATGCCCGAGCAGCTGCCGCCGCCGAGCGCCTCGACCCCGCCCGAGCAGCCCTCAGACGAGCGCCGCTGACCTGCGCGCCGCCTCGCGCACCGCGTCGGTGACGAGGTCGAGCAGCGGCGAGGCGAGGTTCCAGCGCTGCCAGTGCAGCGGCACCTCGATGCCGTCGTCGGCGAGCTGCACGAGCGAGCCGTCGGCGACGCCCGCCTCGTACTGGCCCGGCAGCAGCATGCCCCAGCCCAGGCCCATCCGGATCGCCTCGGCGTACTCGGCCGAGGCGCTGATGATGTGGCGCGGCGCCTCGGCGCGGGCGCCGTGGCGCCGCGCGAAGGCCGCCTGCAGCGTGTCGTGCAGGTCGAAGTCGACGATCGGCGCGCGCTCGAGGGCGGCCCGGGTCGGCCCGTCCGCGAACCAGCGCTCGGCGAAGGCGCGCTCGGCGACGGCGACGTAGCGCATCCGGCCGAGCGGGCTCGAGACGCAGCCCGCGACGGGCGTGCGCTGCGAGGTCACCGCGGCCATGACCGAGCCCTGCTCGAGCAGCTGCGCGGTGCGCTCCTGATCCTCGCGGCGGATGTCGAAGGTGACGTCGCGCTGGGCGGCGACCTCGCCGAGCGCCGGCAGGAACCACGTGATGAGCGAGTCGGCGTTGACCGCGAGCGGGATGCGGGGAGCGGCGGCCTCCTCGCCGAGCGCGACGCGGGTGTCGTGCTCGAGGAGTGCCAGCTGCCGCGCGAGGCGCACGAGCGGCTCGCCGGCCTCGGTCGCCCGCACCGGCTTCGTGCGGCGCAGCACGACGCGGCCGACCCGCTGCTCGATGGCGCGGATGCGCTGGCTCACGGCGCTCGGGGTGATGCCGAGCTGCGCGGCGGCTCGGTCGAGCGTGCCGGCGTCGACGGCCGCCGCGAGCGTGCGCAGCTGATCGAGGGGCAGATCCACGGCTCGATCGTAGATGAAGCGCAGCTTCCGATGCTGCAGGATCCTTCGCTGGTCTGCAGGTGCCGGCGAGCATAGCCTCGAGCACGTGGATCAGCAGCTCATCGCCCTCGCCTCGGGGCTCGGCGCCTCGCTCGGGCTCATCATCGCCATCGGTGCGCAGAACGTGCACGTGCTGCGGCAGGGCATGCGCCGCGAGCACGTCGGGCTCGTGATCGCGATCTGCGCGGTGTCGGATGCGCTGCTCGAGACCGCGGGCGTCGCGGGCCTCGGCGCGGTGATCTCGGGCATCCCGTGGCTCGAGGCGGTCGCCCGGTGGGGCGGCGCGCTCTTCCTGCTCGTCTACGCGGCGCTCGCCGCGCGCCGCGCGTGGCGCGGCGACGACCGGCTCGAGCTCGCTCCGGAGCCCGTCGGGGAGGGACAGGCGGCACCGGGCGCGCCCGCCGGCACCGCGCTCGCCCGGCGCTCGGCGTCGGCGCTGTCGGTCGCGGGCACGACGCTCGCCATCACCTGGCTCAACCCGCACGTGTACCTCGACACGGTGGTGCTGCTCGGCTCCGTGTCGACCGGCTTCGCCGACGACCGCTGGTGGTTCCTGGCCGGCTCGATCGCGGGCTCGGTCGTCTGGTTCACGGCGCTCGGCCTCGGCGCGCGCCTGCTCGCACCCGTGCTCCGCACCCGGCGCGCGTGGCGCATCCTCGACGCCGGCATCGCGGCCGTCATGCTCGCGATCGCCATCGCCCTCGTCGCGGGCTGAGCGTCAGCGCTCGCGCACCCGACGCATCCACGCCTCCACCTCGTCGGCGGTGCGGGGGATCGCGCCCGAGAGGTTCCGGGCGCCGTCGGCTGTGACGACGATGTCGTCCTCGATGCGCACGCCGATGCCGCGCAGCTCCTCCGGCACGGTGAGGTCGTCGGCCTGGAAGTAGAGGCCCGGCTCGATCGTGAAGACCATCCCCTCGCGCACGACGCCGTCGTGGTAGAAGTCGCGGCGGGCGGCGGCGCAGTCGTGCACGTCGAGGCCGAGGTGGTGGCTCGTGCCGTGCACCATCCAGCGGCGGTGCAGCTGCTGGTCGGGCTCGAGGCTCTGCTCGGCCGGGATCGGCAGCAGGCCCCACTCGGCGGTGCGGCGCGCGATGACCTCCATCGCGGCGGCGTGCACCTCCTTGAAGACGATGCCCGGCCGCACGATCGCGAACGCCGCGTCGGCCGCCTCGAGCACCGCGTCGTAGACCTTGCGCTGCAGCTCGGTGAACTCGCCCGAGATGGGCAGCGTGCGCGTGATGTCGGCGGTGTAGAGGCTGTCGACCTCGACGCCCGCGTCGAGCAGGATGAGGTCGCCCTCGCGCACCCGGCCGTCGTTGCGCGTCCAGTGCAGGTAGCAGGCGTGGTGGCCGGAGGCGGCGATCGTGTCGTAGCCGACCGCGTTGCCGTCGAGCCGCGCGCGACGGTGGAAGGCGCCCTCCACGACGCGCTCGCCGCGCTCGTGCCGGGTCGCCTCGGCGAGGTCGGCGATCACGTCGTCGAAGCCGCGCGCGGTCGCGTCGACCGCGGCCTGCACCTCGGCGATCTCGTGCGCGTCCTTCACGAGCCGCAGCTCCGACAGGTCGCGGGCGAGCACGTCGCCGTCGGGGTTCGCGCCCGCGACCATCGCCTCGACCGCGGCGTCGGCACCGGTGACGACCAGTGCATCCGCCTCGCCTCCGGCCTCGAGCGCGCCCGCGAGGCCGTCGAGGTCGGCGACGCGGAGGCCGAGCTCCGCGGCGACGTGGTCGAGCGACGGGCGCGGGCCGACCCAGAACTCGCCGATCGCGGGGTTGGCGTAGAACTCGGTCGTGCCGCGGCCGGCGGGCCCGCGGAAGTAGAGGGTCGCCTCGTGGCCGTCGCCCGCGGGCTCGAGCACGAGCACCGAATCGGGCTCGGCGTCGGAGCCCCAGCCGGTGAGGTAGGTGAAGTCGGGGTGCGGCCGGAACGGGTAGTCGGTGTCGTTCGAGCGCACCTTGAGCCCGCCCGCGGGGATCACGAGGCGCATGCCCGGGTGCATCGCCGAGATGCGCGCCCGGCGCTCGGCGGCGGGGGCGGCGGATGCGCGCGGCGCGGGCGTCGTCGCCTCGCGCTCGGCCCAGCCGGTCTGCACCTGCTCGGTGAACGCCGATCCCGTCGGCGTGGTGGAACGGTTGGTCGTGCCCTGCATCGTCGTCGACTCGCTCATGGGCCCCATCATCCCACCGCCGAGGAGGCTCGCAGGCCCGCGATCTAGACTGCCCCGATGCGCGTGCCGGCACCGATCGACCTCAGCGGGATCGACCCGATCGCGCCCGAGGAGGTGCGCGTGTGGGCGCGCGACTACGCCTTCGCGGCGCACATGCACGTGCGCTCCGCGCTCGACCCGTCGCCGCCGCGGCTGACGGGGATGCCGGGCGCGCGCGTGCACGCGGTGCTCATCCCCGGCGTCGTCGAGACGTGGCGCTTCATGGAGCCGCTCGCGAAGCGGCTCGTGCACGCCGGGCACGCGGTGCACTTCGTGCCCGACCTCGGCCGCAACCTGCGCCCGGTGCTCGAGTCGGCGCCCGTCGTCGGGGCGGTCGTCGATCGCGTCGCCGCCGCGCACCCGCACGCGCGCATCGTGCTCGTCGGCCACTCGAAGGGCGGCCTGATCGGCAAGCGCGTGCTCGTCGACCGCGCGCTCGACGCGGCGCAGGCGCAGCCGGCCGGGCTCGTGGCGCTCGCCACGCCGTTCGCCGGCTCGTCGCGCGCCAGGCTGCTGCCGGGCGGCTACATCCGCGAGTTCGACCCGTCGAACGCGATGCTCGCCGCGCTCGCGGCCGAGCGCAGCGCCGACGCCCGCATCCGCGTGGTGCTGCCGCGCATCGACCCGCACGTGCCGCAGAACCGCGTGCCCGACGGCATGCGCGGCGTGCGCCTCGAGGCCGCCGGGCACTTCCGGCCGCTCGCGACCCGGGAGGCGGCGGATGCGGTGCTCGCGGCGATCGCGGAGCTCACGGGGGAGCCGGCCGGGTCGCCCGCGGCCCCGGCTCAGCCGCGGTAGCGCAGCTGCACGAGCACCGGCCGGTGGTCGGTGCCGACGTCGTCGAGCCCCGTCAGCACGCGCGCGGCGACCGGCTCCCAGTCGGGCGTCGCGACCACGTGGTCGATCTGCGCGCCGAGCCACGGCGGCGCCCACGTCGGCCACGAGCCGACCGCGCCCGCGCCCACGGCGCTCGCGGCGTCGCGGCACGTGCCGAGGTCGCCGCCGTCGGTGCGCGTCGACCACCAGTGGTCGAGGGTCGAGTTGAAGTCGCCGGCCATCACGACCGAGTCGGAGCCGTCGCAGAGGCCCGCGACGAAGTCGAGGTCGGCGCGCCAGTTGCGCATCTGCTGCGGCACCGGCGCGACCGGGTGGGCCGACACGAGCACCGGCCCGTCGCCGTCGTCGGGCCGCGCCACGACGGTCGGCAGCGTGCGCGTGCCGCCGACCGACAGGTCGGTCGTGTACTCGCCGAGGGCCGCCGAGATGAGCAGCGTCGTGTTGAGCGCGCCGTAGCTGGGGGAGTAGTCGGTGGTGTGCACCCAGAACGGGTTGCCGCGCGCGCCGAGCAGCTCGGCCACCTCGACGCCCAGCGGCAGCGTCGTCTCGGGCAGCATCACCGCATCCGCCCCCGTCTCGTCGATGACGCGCGCGATCTCCTCGGCGCCGGGCTCGTCGCCGAGGGTGTTCCAGGTGAGCACGATGAGGTCGTCGGAGGCGCGGTCGAGCGCCTGCCCGTCGTCGAGGCCGCGCGAGGCGTGGATGCCGCCCGAGACGAGCGAGAACACGAGCAGCATCGATACGACGCCGAGCACGAAGGGCCGCACGCGCCGCCAGCCGACGAAGCACAGCGCGATCACCGCGAGCGCGAGCGCGATGCCGATGACGCCCACCCGCATCGACACCACCTGCGCCACGACCGGCGCCTGCTCGAGCCCGAGCGCCTGCGGCCACGCGGCGACCGCGAGGCACGCGGCGATCACGAGGGCGAGCAGCCAGCCGAGGATCACGAGCATCACGGCGAGCGTAGTCTTCCAGGGTGGAGCACGACTGGGAGGGCATCGGCCCCATCGACCTGCACGCCCACTCGCGCGAGTCGGACGGCACGGATGCGCCGGGCGACGTCGTGCGGGCGGCCGCGGCCGCGGGCCTCGGTGCCGTCGCGCTCACCGACCACGACACGGTCGCCGGCTGGGCGGAGGCCGCGGTCGCGGCGATCGAGAGCGGCATCGTGCTCATCCCCGGCGTCGAGTTCTCGGCGCAGATCGGTCCGGCGAGCGTGCACGTGCTCGGCTACCTGCTCGACCCGGAGGCCGAGGCGTTCATCGGCGAGCGCGAGCGCATCCGGCTCGAGCGCGTCGAGCGCGCCGAGCGCATGGTGCACGCGATCGGCCAGGACTACCCGCTCACGTGGCAGCACGTCGAGGAGCACTCCGCGCCCGGCGCCACGATCGGCCGCCCCCACATCGCCGACGCGCTCGTCACGCTCGGCATCGTCGCCGACCGGTCGGCCGCGTTCGAGGGCATCCTGCACTGGCAGGGCGGCTACTACCAGCCGCACCACGCGCCGGCGCCCGAGGAGGCGATCGGCATCATCAAGGACGCGGGCGGCGTCGCCGTGCTCGCGCACCCGGCGGCGCGCGGGCGCGCGGTGATGCGGATGGGCTCGCTCGGCGACCTGGTCGGAGCCGGCCTCGACGGCGTCGAGGTGTGGCACCGCGACAACGACGAGCCCTCCCGGCGACAGCTGCTCGCCGACGCCGAGCGGCTGTCGCTGCTCGTCACCGGCTCGAGCGACTACCACGGCGACGGCAAGCCGAACCGGCTGGGGGAGCACACGACCGACCCCGCCGTGCTCGCCGAGATCGTGCGCCGCGCGACCGGCTGGGCCCCGGTCATCCCCGCCTGACACGCGCGGCGGCGCCCCGTCCGCGCCCCGTCCGCAGCGCGACCGGTCGAGTGGCGCCCCCGGCGGTCCAGTGGCGCCTGCGGTCATCGAGTGGCGCCCCCGGCGATCGAGTGGCGCCCGCGGCGATCGAGTGGCGCCCCCGGCGATCGAGTGGCGCCCCCGGCGATCGAGTGGCGCTTCCGGGGAATGACTGGCGCCTCCGGTCATCGACAGGCGGAAGCGCGAGGTCAGCCGGCCGTCGCCGCTCGATCGCACAAGCCGCCACTCGATCGCACAAGCCGCCACTCGATCGCGCGGGGCGCCACTCGATCGCGGGAGGCGCCACTCGGGGGAGGCGGGGCGCGGGCGGGGCGCACGACGACGGCCGCCCCGCGGAGTGCGGAGCGGCCGTCGAGCGGATGCGCGGTGCGCGGCGGGCGGTCAGGCCTGCGCGGGCGGCGGGGTGGCCGAGCCCGAGCGGCTGCGGCGGCGCCGACGGCGCGCCGGGGCGGCGTTGCCGTCGTGGTGCTCGGTGCCGCCGCCGTCGTGCGTGCCGCGTCCCTCGGGCGCGGGCACCGCATCCGTGGTCCTGGGCTGGCCCTCGCCGCCCGAGCGGCCGCGGCCGCCGCGACGACGGCGCGGGCGGTCGCCCTCGGCGCGCTCGCGGCCGGGCGCCTCGGCGCGCGCGCCGGGCGCGACGCCCTCGCGCTTGGCCTCCTTGTTGGGCGGCGTCGCGTGCAGGCGGCCCTTGACCCCGGCCGGGATGTTGAGGTCGCTGTAGAGGTGCGGGCTCGACGAGTAGGTCTCGACCGGCTCGGGGCGCCCGAACTCGAGCGCGCGGTCGATGAGCGCCCACTTGTGCAGGTCGTCCCAGTCGACGAACGTGACGGCGATGCCGGTGCGGCCGGCGCGGCCGGTGCGGCCGACGCGGTGCAGGTAGGCCTTCTCGTCCTCGGGGATCGTGTGGTTGATGACGTGCGTGATGTCGTCGACGTCGATGCCGCGGGCGGCGACGTCGGTCGCGATGAGCACGTCCTTCTTGCCGGCCTTGAACTGCGCCATGGCGCGCTCGCGCGCCTCCTGGCTCATGTCGCCGTGCACGGCGGCGGCCGAGAAGCCGCGGTCGATGAGCTCCTCGGTGAGCCGCGAGGCGGCGCGCTTCGTGCGCGTGAAGACGACGGCCTTGCCGCGGCCCTCGGCCTGCAGGATGCGGGCGACGACCTCGTCCTTGTCGAGCGAGTGCGCCCGGTAGACGACGTGCTGGATGTTGGCCTGCGCGATGGTCTCGTCGACGTCGGTCGCGCGGATGTGCAGCGGCCGCGACATGAAGCGGCGCGCGAGGGCGACGACCGCGCCCGGCATGGTGGCCGAGAACAGCATCGTGTGCCGCACCGCGGGGGTCTTCGAGAAGATCTTCTCGACGTCTGGGAGGAACCCGAGGTCGAGCATCTTGTCGGCCTCGTCGAGCACCATCTCCTTCACGTTGGAGAGGTCGAGGATGCGCTGCTGCACGAGGTCGAGGAGGCGGCCGGGGGTGCCGACCACGATCTGCGCGCCGGCCTTCAGCTGGTCGATCTGGCCCTCGTAGGCCTTGCCGCCGTAGATGGAGACGACCGTCGTCGGACGGTTGGAGGTGATGAGCTCCATGTCCTCGGTCACCTGCACGGCGAGCTCGCGCGTGGGCACCACGATGAGCGCCTGCACGCCGGCCGCGGGCTCGGCGCCGAGGCGCTGCGCGAGCGGCAGGCCGAACGCGAAGGTCTTGCCGGTGCCGGTCTTCGCCTGGCCGATGATGTCCTGGCCCGACAGCGCGAGCGGGATCGTCTGCGTCTGGATCGGGAAGGGCTCGAGGATGCCGCGGTCGGCGAGGGCCTGGACCATGTCGGCGTCGATGGAGAGGTCTTGGAAGGTCAAGAGAGGGTTCCGCCTGTTCGTCTACTCCGACCAGCGTACCCGGGGGCGTGCGGGCGCGGCCGCATCGCGGCCCTAGACTGCTCGACTGTGGTGAAGTGGTTCGACAGGACGCCGCGCGACGTGACGCGCCAGCTGCTGCGGCATCACCGCGTGCCGGTGGTCGGCGACCGCGTGCTGCTGCAGGACGTGCGGCCCGCGCTCGTGCCGTTCGTCGGCCAGGCGCTCGGCCTCGAGCTCGACCTCGTGGCGAAGGCCGGCCGCGTGCTGGAGCAGGCGCCGTCGCTCGAGACGCAGGTGGCGCTCGCCGACGTGGTGCGCATCCACGCGACGCGCGCGGGGGCGTTCGCGCGCATCCTGGACGGCGAGGGCGTCGAGCCCGAGGAGGCGATGCGCCCGTTCGCCGATGCCACGCGGGACTTCTCGAACCTGGTCGAGGGCGCCGACTGGTACGAGCAGGTGCTCGCGATCCACGTCATCAGCGGCCTGCTCGAGGACTTCTTCGTCGCGATCGTGCCGGGGCTGCCCGAGGACGACCAGGACGCCATGCTGCGGGCGCTCCGCGGCGAGAGCGCGCACGGGCACCTCGTGCGCATCCTCCAGGCCGCGATCCACGCGACGCCGCGGCTCTCCGACCGGCTGGCCGTGTGGGGCCGCCGGCTCGTCGGCGACGCGCTGCTGCAGATGTACCTCGCGGTCAACGGGCCCGACGACTCCGGTCGCGCCGTGCCGAGCCAGCCGCGGCTCGAGCCCGCGTTCAACGACATCGTCGCGTCGCACACCCGCCGCATGGACGAGCTGGGCCTCACGGCCTGAGGCCGAGCCCCGCGGCTCAGGCCGGGTTGGTGGGCGTCAGGCCTTGCGTGCCCCGGTGAGCTCTGCGAGGTACGCGGCGTCCGCGCGCTCGCGGCGCTGCGGCAGGACCTTCGGCAGCGCGACCGCGACGACGAGCGCGGCGACGAGGCTGCCGATCCAGGCCCAGCCGTTGTCGGCTGCGGCGCCGAGCATCGCGGCGACCGTCCACACGACGCCGGCGGCGGCGGCGGGCGCGAGCACGTTGAGGAAGAGGCCCACCCACTCGCGGCCCGGCAGCAGGTAGCGGGCCACGAGCCCGATCGCGGCGCCGAACACCATCGGCACGATGACCAGGATGGGCATCAGGCGACGAAGCCGATCTTGCGCGTCGACTCGCTGCCGATCTCGACGTAGGCGATGTTCGCGCTCGGCACGATGTAGCGGCGCCCCTTCGCGTCGTCGAGCGCGAGGTGCCCGGCCTCGAGCGCGGCGAGCACCGCGGACTCGACCTCCTGGGCGGTCTGCGACGAGTCGAATGCGATCTCGCGTGCCGAGTCCTTGATGCCGATGCGGATGTCCATGCTCCCGAGGATAGGCGATCGGATGCGGCCGTCCCGCCGTGTCCGCCGAGGGCGATCACCGCCCTCGCGCGGCGCTCGCGCCGCCTGTGGGCGGCCGCGGATACCGTGGCCGCATGCCCAGCCAGAGCCTGCTCGAGACGAGCGTCGACCTCGACGAGTCCCAGCGCGCCGTGCTCGCGCTGCCCGAGGGCGCATCCGCCATCGTCCTCGGCGTCGCCGGCTCCGGCAAGACCACCGCGCTCGTCGAGCTCGCCGCCGCGCGGCTCGCGGGCGGGCTCGAGCCGTCGGGCCTGCTCGTGGTGGCCGGCTCCCGGCAGGCCGCGACGGCGCTGCGCGACCGGCTCGCGCGACGCACGGCGCGCGTCACGCCCGGGCCGCTCGCGCGCTCGATGCCGTCGTTCGCGCACGCGCTGCTCACGGCCGCGGCGATGGCCGACGAGCGGCCCGCGCCGCAGCTGCTCTCGGGCGCCGAGCAGGACCGCATCATCGCGGCGATGCTCGCCGGCCACGCCGACGACGCGGCCGAGGGCGTCGCGCGCGGGCCGCGCTGGCCCGAGCACCTGCACGCCGAGGTGCGCGAGCAGGCGGGCTTCCGCGCCGAGCTGCGCGAGCTCATGGCGGCGGCCGAGGAGCGCGGCATGGATGCGTCGGCGCTCGCTGCGCGCGCGGCCGAGCGCGGGGTGCCGGAGTGGGCGGCGGCCGCCGAGTTCATGGCCGAGCTCGAGCGGCTCCAGCGGCTCGAGCGGCGGGGCGCCGAGGCCGTGACCGCCGCGTCGCTGCTGCGCCGCGCGGCCGGCGCGATCGCCGAGACCCGGGTGCCGCTGCCGAGCCTCGTGCTCGTCGACGACGCGCAGGAGCTCACCGAAGGCGCGGTCGTCGTGCTCGAGGCGCTCCGCGCGCGCGGCGCCGCGGTCGTCGCCTTCGGCGACCCCGACACGACGACGGGCGGCTTCCGCGGCGCCGACGCCGCGCTGCTCGCGGCCCTGCCCGCGCGGCTCGGGTTCGCGCACGAGCACGGCCACCGGCTCGAGCTCGCGCACGACCACCGCCACGGCGAGACGGTGCGCGCGTTCCTCGCGAGGTCCGTGCAGGGCATCGGCACCGCAGGGGCGGGCACGCACCGGCAGGCCGCGCCGCGCGCCGAGGCGGGCGACGACGTGCTCGAGCTGCACCTCGCCCAGTCGCTCGACGAGCAGGCGCGCCGCATCGCGCGGCTGATCCACGAGCGCCGGGCGCGGGGCGTCGGGTTCGACGAGATCGCGGTGATCGCGCGCACCGGCCGAGCCGCCGCCGAGCTCGGCTCGCTGCTGTCGGCGCTCGAGGTGCCGGTCGCGTCGGGCGGGCCGACGCGCCTGCGCGAGGCCGAGGTCGTCGAGGCGCTCGTGAGCGTGCTCGCCGTCGCCACCGGCCGCCGAGTGCTCGACGCGCAGCTCGCCGAGCAGCTGCTGCGCAGCGATCTGCTCGGCCTCGACGCGCTCGCGGTGCGCCGGCTGAAGCGCGCGCTGCGGCACCGCATCGTCGCTGCCGGCGGCCAGGTGCACGTCGCCGGGGCCGAGCTCGTGCGCGATGCGATCGTCGCCGCCGCGGCGGGCGACGACCAGCAGCTGGAGGGGCTCGCCGCCGCCCGCCAGGGCGCCGCCGGCGCCCGCCGGCTCGCGCGCATGCTCGCCGACGCGCGGGCGCTGCTGACGGCCGACGATCCGGCGGGAGCCGACCGCGTGCTGTGGGCCGCGTGGAGCGCCGCCGGCGTCGCCGAGGCGTGGCGTCGCGCGGCGCTCGCGGGCTCGGGCGTCGAGAGCGCGCTCGCGAACCGGCGGCTCGACGCGGTCGTGGCGCTCTTCGACCAGGTGGCGCGCCTGATCGAGCGGCGGCCCGACGCCGACACCGGCGCCTTCGTCGACGCGTGGCTCGCGTCGAGCGTCGACGACGACTCCCTCGCCGCCCGCGCCGAGGGCGCCCGCGTCGCGATCGGCACCCCCGGCCAGTTCGTCGGGCGCGAGCTCGACACCGTGATCGTCGCCGGGCTGCAGGACGGCGTGTGGCCCAACCTCCGGCCGCGCGGGTCGCTGCTGGGCGCCAACCGGCTCGACGGCGACCCCACCGAGGACGCCCGTGCGGGGGTGCTCCACGACGAGCTGCGCACGTTCGTGAAAGCGGTCTCGACCGCGCGCGCCGCCGTGCTGCTGACGGCGGTCGCGAGCGAGGACGAGCAGCCGTCGCCGTTCGTGCTCGCGGTCGAGCCGGAGCCGGTCCCCGGCGCCGACGACAGCTGGCACTCGCTGCGCTCGCTCGTCGCGAGCCTGCGGCGGAGGGTCGTCGACCGCCGCCCCGACGCCGACCGGGCGGCGGCGGCGCTCCGCCGCCTCGCCGATGCGGGCGTGCCGGGCGCCTCGCCCGCCGAGTGGGCCGGGCTGCTGGCGGTCTCGACGACCGAGCGGCTCGACGCGAGCGAGCAGGTGCGCGTGAGCCCCTCGGCGCTGCAGGGCCTCGTCGAGTGCGAGCTCTCGTGGGTGGTGGGCCGGCTCGCCGGCGGCACCTCCAACCGCGCCGCGGCGCTCGGCACGATCGTGCACGACGCGGTCGAGCGCGTCGACGCGACCGACGCCGCGGCGATCGAGGCGGCCGTCGAGGCGCGCTTCGCCGAGCTCGACCACCCCTCGACGTGGGAGGCGGCGCAGCAGCGCGACGAGGTCGTGCCGATGGCGGGCGCGCTCGCCGGCTACTTCCAGGTGCTGCGCGGCGCCGGCTGGAGGATCGAGCGCGACGAGCGCGAGGCCCGCTTCTCGGTCGAGGTCGGCGGCGCGGTGCTCTCCGGCGCGATCGACTGGATCGAGCACGGGCCGGCGGGCGAGGTGCGCATCGTCGACCTGAAGACGGGCAAGAAGGTGCCGAGCACCGTGCCCGGGCTCGGCAACCTCCAGCTGCGCGCCTACCAGCTCGCCGTCGCGCTCGGCGGCATCGAGGGCATCGAGGCGGGCGCGCAGACCACGGCGCGGCTCGTCATGCCCAAGCTCGCCCGCAAGGAGAAGACGGTCGACTCCGAGCCGTTCGACGAGGTGGCGGATGCGTTCCGCGAGCACCTGCGGACGGCGGTCGAGACCATGGGCGGCGCCACGTTCGTCGCCCGGCCCGAGCTGCACTGCAGCGGCGACTACAGCTTCGGCCAGTGCGCCATCCACGTCATCCCGGAGGTCACCGAGTGATCAGCGCCATCGAGATCACCGAGGCGATCGCTGCCGTGCGGGGCCGCGATCCGCAGCTGCCGACCGACGAGCAGATCGCGGTCATCGAGGCGCCCGAGGCTCCCACGCTCGTCGTCGCGGGCGCCGGCAGCGGCAAGACGCACACGATGGCGCAGCGCGTGCTGTGGCTCGTCGCGAACGGCTCGGTCGCGCCCGACGAGGTGCTCGGGCTCACGTTCACCCGCAAGGCCGCCGGCGAGCTCGGCGAGCGGCTGCACGCCGAGCTGCGCGCGCTGGCGCAGGCGGGGCTCGTCGACGCGGAGGTCGCCGCGACGCGCAGGCCCGTCGTGCAGACCTACAACTCCTTCGCGAGCGCGCTGTTCCGCGAGTGGGCGCTGCTCATCGGCCGCGACCCCGAGTCCGAGGTGCTCACCGACCCCGCGGCCTTCCTGCTCGCGCTGCGCGTCGCGCGCGCCTCCGACGACCTGCGGCTCGCGGCGCTCGGCCGCGCCGAGACGATCGCCGACCGCGTCGTGCAGCTCGCCGGAACGCTCGGCGACCACCGCGTCTCGACCGCGGAGCTGCGGCGCGGGCGCTACCCGGAGCGCTTCCGCGCGCTGCTCGAGCTGCCGACCGCCGACGAGCCGAAGGACTTCCGCGCGGCCCACGCGAAGGCGATCGCGCAGGACGTGGAGCGCATCGGTGGCCTCGAGCCGCTCGCCGACCTGGTCGACGCGTTCGACGACGCCAAGCGCCGCCGCGGCGCGGTGCAGTTCAGCGACCAGGTGCGGCTCGCGCTCGACGCCGTGAGCGCGCACGCGGGCGCGGTCGACGAGCTGCGCTCGCGCCACCGCGCCGTGCTGCTCGACGAGTTCCAGGACACCTCCGTGCTGCAGCTGCAGCTCATCCACGCGCTCTTCGACGGCTCACCCGTCATGGCCGTCGGCGACCCGAACCAGGCGATCTACGGCTTCCGCGGCGCGAGCGCCGGCACCCTCGCCCTCTTCGCGCAGCGCTTCCGCGTCGAGCGCACCCTCACGCTCTCGACGAGCTGGCGCAACGACGAGGACGTGCTCGCGCTCGCGCACGCCGTCGCGAGCGAGCTGCCGGAGCAGCCGGGCGTGCCGGTCAAGCGGCTCGAGCCGCGCCGGGGCGCCGGCCCGGGCGACGTCGCCGTGCGCCACCTGCCGACGATCGAGGACGAGTCGCGCGAGCTCGCGGCCTGGCTGCGCTCGCACGGCGCCGGCGTCGCGGGTTCGCCGGTGACGGGCGCGGTGCTCGTGCGCTCCCACTCGCAGGGCGTCGAGCTCACGCGCGCGCTCCGTGCCGAGGGCATCCGCGTCTTCCGTTCCGGCGGCGGCGGGCTGCTCGACGAGCCGGAGGTCGTCGACCTCGTCGCCGCGCTCCGCGTGCTCGGCCGGCCGGAGGAGGGCTCGAGCCTCGTGCGGCTGCTGGCCGGCAGCCGCTGGCGCGTCGGCGTCGCCGACCTCGCGGCGCTGCAGCGCCACGCCGCCGCGCTCGCGAAGCGCGGCCTGAGCGACGACCAGCGCAGCGCCGACCGCGGTGCGATCGCGCCGGAGGCCCACGTGTCGATCGTCGACGCGCTCGATGCGCTCGTCGACGACCCGCGCCTCGACGGCGCGACCGAGGTCGGGATCGCGCGCATGCGCGAGGCCGGGTCGCTGCTGCGCGAGCTGCGCCGACGCGCCGGCATGCCGCTCGCCGAGCTCGTGCGCAGCGTCGAGCAGGCGCTGCGGCTCGACATCGAGGTGGCGGCGAAGCGCCACCACGCCCACGGCGCGCTCGACGCGTTCGGTCGCGAGGTGCAGGCGTTCGCCGCCGCCGACGAGCGCGGCTCGCTCGAGGCCTTCCTCACCTACCTCGACGTGCTCGAGGCGGGCCGCGGGCCCGATGTGCCCGAGCCCGAGCCGGAGCCCGGCTGGGTGCAGGTGCTCACCATGCACGCGTCGAAGGGGCTCGAGTGGGACGTCGTGGCCCTGCCGCGGCTCGCGGCCGCGAAGCAGGACGACCAGCCGCTCGGCTGGCTCACGCACGCGACGCTGCCCTACCCGCTGCGCGGCGACGTCGACCTGCTGCCGCACCTCGAGTGGCAGGGGCACGCGACGCAGCACGACTACGCGCTCGCCCGCGAGCGCTTCCTCGGGCAGCTCTGGGAGCACTACCAGTCCGAGGAGGACCGGCTCGCCTACGTCGGCGTCACGCGCGCCCGCCGCGCGCTGTGGCTCTCCGGCGCGCAGTGGTACGGCATGGCGCGCACGCCCGCGAAGCCCAAGCGCCTGCTCGAGCTCGCGGCCCGCGCCATGCGCGCCGAGCTGCTCGAGCAGCCCGAGAAGGGCGCCGAGAACCCGCTCGGCGACCGCAGCCCCTCGCTCGCGTGGCCCGTCGATCCGCTCGGCGCCCGGCGCGCCGCGGTCGAGGCGGCCGCCGCGAGCGTCGAGGCGGCGGATGCGTCGACGCCGACCCCGTGGGACGAGGCGATCGAGCTGCTGCTCGCCGACCGCGGCGCGACCGAGCTCACCCTCCCGACCCGCATCGCCGCATCCGGCTTCAAGGACTGGGCGGCCGACCCCGTCGCGGTCGCCCGCCAGATCGCACGCCCCATGCCGCAGCAGCCGTTCGCCGCGACGCGCCTGGGCACGCTGTTCCACGGCTGGGTCGAGCGGCGCGGGAGCGCCGTCGGCCTCGGCGACGCGATCGACGACGAGGCCCTCGATGAGGAGCTCGTCGGCATCGACGCCGAGCGCCTCGATCGGCTGAAGCGCACGTTCGCGGCCTCGCCCTACGGCGACCGCGCGCCGGCCGAGACCGAGATCGAGATCCACCTGCCGCTCGCGGGCACGACCGTCGTCTGCAAGATCGACGCCGTCTACCGCGACGGCGACCGCGCGACCGTCGTCGACTGGAAGACCGGCGCCCTCCCGAAGGGCGCGGCCGACCTCGAGGCGAGGCAGCTGCAGCTCGCGCTGTACCGCGCGGCCTACGCGGCGCACGCCGGGCTCGACCCCGAGCAGGTCGACGCGGAGCTGTACTTCGTCGAGCACGACCGCGTCGTGCGGCCCGAGCGCATCGAGTCGCTCGCCGAGCTCGAGGCCCGCTGGCTGCGGGCGCAGCAGGCGGTGGCGGAGGCCTCGGCGCTCGCCTGAGCGCCGTCCCGCTAGGGCCGGTCGCCGTCCGCGCGATCGGGCGCCCCGGGCACCTCGCCCGTGGCGGCGGGCGACTCGCCGAGGTACTCCTGCACCCCGGTGAGGTCCATGGTCTCGAGCCGCTGCGGGGCGATCGCGGCGCCCGGATCGCGGTCGACGCGGGCGACGAGGCCGGCGAGCATGCCCTTCGCGTCGTCGACGATCGACTCGTCGCCCTTCGCGACGCCGTGCAGCAGCCAGCGGGCGATGTCGAGCTCCGCGTGCAGCATCGCGCGCTGCCGCACCTGCCGATCGCCGATGCCGCGCGCGGCGGCGTGCGCGTCGAACGCCTCGTCGACGCTGCCGAACTCCGTCGAGCCGAGCAGGAACGCGAGATCGCGCGCGGGGTCGCCCACCGAGAGCGCGTGCCAGCCGTCGAGCCCCACGACGCGCGGGCCCTCCACGCGGAACGCGGGCGCCTGCAGGTCGCCGTGCACGAGCGTCGGCTTGAACTGCCACAGGCGGTCGTCGCCGAGCGCGCCCTCCCAGCGCTCGAGCAGCGCCGCGGGCACCGCACCGGTCGCGGCGGCGCGGTCGAACGTGTCGAGCAGCTGCTGGCGGAGCGCCGGCGCGCCCTCGTGCGGGAGCCCGGCGTCGGCGGCGACCGACGTCGGCAGCTCGTGGATCGCGGCGATCGCCTGGCCGACGGCGGCGGCGAGCCCGGGGCGCGCGGGGGAGAGGTCGCCGAGCCGCATGACCTCGCCGCCGAGCCGCGTGAGCACGAACAGCCGGGACCGGCCGGCGTCGACGGTGCCGAGCACCGACGGCACCTCGAACGGCAGGCGCGAGCGGGTCGCGAGCGTCAGGGCCGCGAGGGCGGCCGCGTGCTCCTCGGCGGAGCGCAGCGCCGCCACGGAGCGGGGGAGCACGACCTGGACGGTCTCGCCGTCCGCGAGCCGCGCGGCGACGACCGAGCGGTGCTCGTCCGAGCCGTCCTCCGAGGCGCCCACGACGTCCAGGCCCTCGACGGCGGTGGTGGCGAGCGCGGCTAGAGTGAAGGGGTTCGTGCTCATGGATGCCAGGCTAGGCCGACCTCGACCCGAGGCGGACGCGCCACGCGACGGAGGTGACGTGGAGGTTCCCCCGCTCGCCCGATCGGGCCTCGATCGCGACCACGCGACCCGCATCGCGGACGACGCGGTCGATCGCGCGCTCGAGGACCCCTCGACGCGGATCGTCGTGATCGCCGGCGATCGCGCGCCGGTGCGCGACGGCCGGCTCGTGCGCCTCGCCCACCACGAGCTGCCGGATGCCGTGGTGCGCGTCGAGCCGCACGTGCCGCCCAGCTGGCTCGGCAGGCTGCGCCCGCTCCCGGACGGCACGCCGGGCGGGGTGGTGCTGAGCCTGCTCGTCGCCGAGCCGTTCGAGGTCGAGGGCGCCGAGTGGCGGTCGCTGCGCGAGGTCGGGGCCGACCTCGACGACGCCGACGCCGGCGTGCTCGTGCAGGCGGTCGCGCTCGGCGTCTGGCAGCGCGAGAGCCACCACAGCCCGGTCGACGGCAGCGCCGCGGCGTTCGAGGAGTCGGGCTGGGTCCGGCGCGACGCCGGCGGCGGTGCGCACTTCCCGCGCACCGACCCCGCGGTGATCGTGGCGATCCACGACCCCGCCGACGAGCGCATCCTGCTCGGCCACAACGCGGCGTGGCCCGAGGGGCGGTACTCGCTCATCGCCGGCTTCGTCGATCCGGGCGAGTCGCTCGAGGCCGCGGTCGTGCGCGAGGTGCTCGAGGAGACGGGCCTGCGCGTCGAGCGGCCCCGCTACCTCGGCTCGCAGCCGTGGCCGTTCCCGCGCAGCCTCATGATCGGCTTCGAGTGCGTCGCGCCCGATCCGAGCACGATCGTGCCCGACGGCGTCGAGATCCTCGACGTGCGGTGGTTCGCCCGCGACGAGCTGCGCGCGGGCGCGGTGCAGCTGCCCGGCCGCACCTCCATCGCCTCCTGGATCCTCGACGCGTGGCTCGCCCGGCAGCCGGGCTCGGCGCGGTGACCGCGGGCGCGAAGCCCGACGCCGACCGCATCCTCGCCGGTCTCGACGAGCAGCAGCGGCTGGCGGCGACCACCCTCGGCGGCCCCGTCGCGATCCTCGCCGGCGCCGGCACGGGCAAGACGCGCGCGATCACGCACCGCATCGCCTACGCGGTCGCGACCGGCGACCAGGTCGAGCACGCCTCGCTCGCGCTCACCTTCACGAGCCGCGCCGCGGGCGAGATGCGCACGCGCCTCGCGCGCCTCGGCGCCGGCGGCGTGCAGGCGCGCACCTTCCACGCCGCCGCGCTCGCGCAGCTGTCGCACTTCTGGCCGCGCATCACCGGCTCGCGCATGCCGCAGCTGCTGCCGCAGAAGGCGAAGCTGCTCGCCGACGCCGCCGCGCAGCTGCGGCTGCGGCTGCCGACGGCGCAGCTGCGCGACGCCGCGGGCGAGATCGAGTGGCGCAAGTCGCAGGCGATGACGATGGAGGACTACGGGTTGCAGGCGCGCATCCGCCCCATGCCGACGGGCGTCGACGCCGAGACGATGATCGACCTGCACATGGCGTACGAGCGCGTGAAGGACGAGCGCCGGCAGATCGACTTCGAGGACGTGCTGCTCGCGACCACCGGCATGCTCGAGCGCGAGCCCGTCGTCGCCGACGAGGTGCGCTCGCGCTACCGGCACTTCACCGTCGACGAGTACCAGGACGTCTCGCCCATGCAGCAGCAGCTGCTCGCCGCGTGGCTCGGCGACCGCCGCGACGTCTGCGTCGTCGGCGACCCGAGCCAGACCATCTACTCGTTCGCCGGCGCCGACCCGGCGAGCCTGTCGCGCTTCGTGCACGACAACCCCGACGCCGAGGTGGTGCGGCTCGAGCGCTCCTACCGCTCCACGGCCGCGATCGTCGGCTGCGCCAACCGGCTGATGCGCGGCCGCGACGCGCTCACGCTCACCGCCGCGTCGGGGGAGCACGGACTCGAGCCCGCGGTCGCGGTGCACGGCAACGACACCGCCGAGGCGGCGGCGATCGCGGCCGCATGCCGCGCGCAGGTCGACGCGGGCGCCGACCCCGGCAGCATCGCCGTGCTCACGCGCTTCCACGCGCAGTCGGGCCTCATCGAGCAGGCGCTCGCCGGCGTCGGCCTGTCGTCGACGGTGCGCGGCTCGGTGCGCTTCTTCGAGCTGCCCGTCATCAAGCGCGCCGTCATGATGCTGCGGAGCGCCCCTGCCGACGGCCGGCCGGTCTTCCAGGCGGTCACCGACATCGTGATGGGGCTCGGCTACCGGGCGGAGCCGCCCGCCACGCACGGCGAGGAGCGCTCGCAGTGGGATGCGCTGCACGCGCTCGTCACGCTCGCGGAGGAGGCGGGCGGCACCGACCTGCCCGCGTTCGCCGCCGACCTGCAGCGCCGGGCCCAGACCGAGCACGAGCCGACGGTCGCGGCCGTCACGATCGCCACGATCCACGCGGCGAAGGGCCTCGAGTGGCAGCACGTGCACGTGTGCGGCCTCGCCGAGGGGCTCCTGCCGATCTCGCACGCGACGACGCTCGCCGAGATCGACGAGGAGCGCCGGCTCCTCTACGTCGCCATCACCCGCGCGCAGCGCAGCCTGTCGCTGACGTGGGCGCAGCACTCGGGGCACGCCGTCAGGCAGCCATCCCGGTTCCTCGCCGAGCTGCGTGCGGGCAGGCCCGCGGCCGCGGGCGGCGCAGCGCGCTGACCGCGCCGTCGCGCTGCGCGATCCGGGCGCCCCACCCCGCCGGCAGGCCGTCCGCCTCGAGCCGCCGCAGCGCATCCAGCACCGTCACGACGGTCTGCGCGGCGGCGCTCGGGCTCGGCACGGGCACGAGGTGGCCCGGCACGAGCGCATCGTCGACCGGCGCGCACGCCGAGCAGCCGGCGCCGCCCGGCACGTAGGGGCCGACCTGCACCCAGGCGTCGCCGACGACGACGGGCAGGTGCGCGACGCCGGCGTCGAGCAGCCGCTCCTGCTCGCGCGGCGGCAGGCGCCACGCGGCGACCGGGATCACGAGCCCGTCGTCGGCGGCCGGGTGCCCCGCGGCGCGCACCGCGCGGTGCACGTCGAGGGCGAGCCGGATGCGCCCGCGCACGCGGGCGGGCAGGCGCGGCGCGGTCTCGACGAGCGCGGGCGCGAGCCGCTCGAGCAGCGCCCCGGCCGGCTCGTCGCCGAGCAGCTGCTCGAGCTCGCGGCGCACGACGCCCCGCGTCAGCAGGGCGACGCCGCGCAGCGTCGGCTCGTCGGCGTCGAGCTCGACGACCGGCTGCTGCGCGCCGATCGCGATCCGGTCGGGGGAGGTGCGGAAGACGGCGAGGTGCGGATCGAGTCGGAGCATGGCGGCATGGTGCGCCAGCAGCCGCGATCGCGTCGGCGGCTCTCCACAGGCGCGGCGGCGCCCCGGCTCAGGCCCGGGTCGGCCCGCCGTCCGCGTCGTCGTCGGGCTCGGGCTCGTCGGCGCTGGCCTCGTCGGCAGCTGGCTCGTCGACGCTGGCCTCGTCGGCGCCGGCCTCCTCGGCAGCGGGCCCTTCGCCGTCGGCCGGCTCGGACCCCGCCGCCGGCTCCGCCGCGCCGCGCTCGGCGTCGTCGAGCAGCTCCTGCAGCGCGAGGTCCATCTCGTCGAGCTCGCCCGCGCCCTGCAGGCGGGCGATCACGCGCGAGGGGTCGTCGATGTCGGCCGAGCCGGCCATGAGGTCGGGCTGGTCCCAGAGCGAGTCGCGCACCTGCGGGCCCACCGCATCCGTCACCGCGCGCCAGAACGCCGCGGCCTCGCGCAGCCTGCGCGGGCGGATCTCGAGGCCGACGAGCGTGCCGAACGCCTTCTCGGCCGGGCCGCCCGAGGCGCGGCGGCGCCGCACGGTCTCGGCGATCGCGTCGCGCCGCGGCAGCCGCTGCGTCGCCGACTCCGTGACGGCGTCGACCCAGCCCTCGATGAGCGCGATCGTCGTCTCGAGCCGCGCGAGCGTCTCGACCTGCTCGTCGGTCTTCGGCGGGATGAGCGCGCCGCTCTGCAGCGCCTGCCGCAGCTCCTCGGGGTTGGTGGGGTCGAAGGTCTCGGCGAGCTCCTCGAGGCGGTCGACGTCGATGCGGATGCCCTCGGCGTACTCGCGCACGGAGGAGAGCACGTGCAGCCGCAGCCAGCGCGCGTGGTGGAACAGGCGCGCGTGGGCGAGCTCGCGCACCGCCATCCAGATGCGCACCTGGTCCTCGGGGATCTCGAGCCCCTCCGCGGCGGTGCGCAGGTTCACCGGGAGCAGCGCGCCGTGCCCCTCGAGCAGCGGGAAGCCGAAGTCGCCGCCCGCGACGGTCTCGCGCGCGAGCTGGCCCACGACCGTGCCCAGCTGCATCGCGAACATCGTGCCGCCCACGTTGCGCAGGATGCGCTCGGCGCCCGCGAGCATCTCCTGCGCCTCCTCCGGCGCGTGCTCCTGCATGGCGCGCGTGAGGGCGCTCGCGATGCTGTTGGCGACCGGCTCGCTCATCTCCTGCCAGACGGGCATCGTGGCGTCGACCCACTGCTGGCGCGAGAGCAGCTGCAGCTCGGTCGCGGCCACGCCGATGTCGGTCGTCTCGCCGAGCCACAGGGCGGCGAGGTCGGCGGCCTGGCGCACGGCGTCGCGCTCGGCGCTCGTGACGGAGCCGGGGTCGCGCTGCACGGCGGCGGACGCCTGCCGCGTGGCGGCCGACCAGTCGATGCCGTCCTCCGTGCGCGAGAGCGCCGCCTGCAGCTGCGCCATGAGCGCCTGCAGCTGCGCGGGGTCGGCGGGCATGCCCGCCGCGCCCGCGAGGCGGGTGGGGTCGATGGGCCCCTCGCCCGAGAGGAAGCGCTGCAGCATCTCTCGCAGCTCGTCCTCAGGGCGGCGGTCGTCGGAGTCCTCAGGCATGCGACTACGCTAGCCCCGTCATGTCTGAACCCGCCGGGATCGCGCCCCTGACGCCCTCCGCCGTCCGCGAACAGCACGCGCGTCCGCGCTTCCCCGACATCCGCCCGAGGCGCCTGCGGCGCATCGGCTGGGTCGGCCTCGCGGCCGCCGGCGCCGCCTCGCTCGCGCTCGCGTTCGTGCCGTCGCCCTACGTGGTCGAGGTGCCGGGGCCGACGTTCGACACCCTGGGCGAGACGGATGCGGGACCGCTCATCTCCATCGAGGGCGTCGAGACCTACCCCACGGAGGGCGAGCTGCGGCTGCTCACCGTCTCGCTCTTCGGCAACCCCGAGCGGCCGCTGACGTGGGTCGACGTCGCCGAGGCGTACCTCGACCCCTCCGACTCGATCATCCCGATGGACGCGGCGTTCCCGCCCGACGTGTCGGTGCAGGACTCGAACGAGGCCGGCCGCATCGAGATGCAGAACTCGCAGGCAGCCGCGATCGCGGCCGCGCTGCTGCACGAGGGCTACCCGGTCGACAGCGACGTGCGCGTCGCGGGCGTCATCGACGGCTCGCCCGCCGAGGGCGTCCTGCGCGAGGACGACCGCATCCTGCGGGTCAACGGCGACACCGCCTACGACGTGTGGTCGATCCGCGAGTCGATCGCCGCCGTGGACGGCGCGACGTCGTTCGAGATCGAGCGCGACGGCGAGCCGCTGACGGTCGAGGTGACGCCGCTCGTGGAGGGCGACCAGCGGCTCGTGGGCATCTACCCGGCCAACGAGTTCGAGTTCCCCTTCGAGGTCGACATCCAGCTGCCCAACGTGGGCGGGCCGAGCGCCGGCATGATGTTCGCGCTCGGCATCGTCGACGAGCTGACGCCGGGCGCGCTCACCGCGGGCACGCAGTGGGCGGGCACGGGCACCATCTCGGCGCTCGGCGACGTGGGCGGCATCGGCGGCATCGTGCAGAAGATGCACGGCGCGGTCGACGCGGGCGCGACGCACTTCCTGGCGCCGGCGGACAACTGCGGCGAGGTCGTCGGGCACGTGCCGGAGGGGCTCACCGTGTACGCCGTCGAGACGCTCGACGACGCGATCGCCGCCGTCGAGGCGGTGGCGATGAACGCCGACACCTCGGGGCTGCCGGTCTGCGGAGCCGCACCGGCCTCATAGGCTCGGCGGATACGATGGGCGGCACCGCCCGCACCACAGCTTGGAGCTCCACGACGTGTCCGCCAACGCCGAACGACCGACCGCCTCGACGACGGGCAGGAGGGGCCCTTCGCCGCTCCTGGTGACGGTGCTGATCGTGGGTGCCATCATCGGCGCCTTCGTGATGTTCTCGGGCTTCTACGCCGACATCCTCTGGTTCGACCAGCTCGGCTTCATCCAGGTGCTCCAGACGCGCTGGCTGTCGATGCTCGTGATGTTCCTCATCGGCTTCGTCGCGATGGCCGTGCCGGTCGCCCTCAGCGTGCAGATCGCCTACCGCTCGCGCCCCGTCTACGCGCAGCTCAACTCGCAGCTCGACCGCTACCAGGAGCTCGTCGAGCCGCTGCGGAAGGTCGGCATGTGGACGGCGCCGGTCGCGCTGGGCCTCTTCTCGGGGCTCGCGTCGGCCTCGCAGTGGGAGACGGCGCAGCTGTGGCTCAACAGGAAGCCCTTCGGCGAGGTCGACCCGCAGTTCGGCCTCGACATCGGCTTCTACGTCTTCGAGCTGCCCTTCTACCAGCAGGTGCTCGGCTTCGCGCTCGCGGTGCTGTTCATCTCGGCCGTCGCCTCGCTCGCCACGGCCTACCTCTACGGCGCCATCCGCGTCACGGGCCGCGAGGTGCGCGTCTCCCGGTCGGCGCGCATCCAGCTCGCCGTCATCGGCGCGCTCTACATGCTCGCGCTCGGCGCTTCGATCTGGCTCGGCCAGTACGCGGCGCTCGCGCAGACCTCGCAGGGCTTCCTCGCCACCGGCGCGGGCTACACCGAGGTCAACGCCACCATCCCCGGCGCGCAGATCCTCGCCGGCATCGCCGCGCTCGTCGGCGTCTTCTTCATCGTCACCGCCGTGATCGGCCGCTGGCGCATCGCCGTCGTCGGCACGGCCCTGCTCATCGCCGCGTCGCTCGTCGTCGGCGTCGCCTACCCGGCGATCGTGCAGCGCTTCCAGGTCGACCCGAGCGCGCGCACGCTCGAGGCCGAGTACATCCAGCGCAACATCGACGCGACCCGTGCAGCGTGGGACGTCGACGACATGGTCGAGACCGACTCCGACGCGCGCACCGACGCCGAGCCCGGCGCGCTCCGCGCCGACGCCGAGACGACGGCGAACATCCGCATCATCGACCCCGCGCTCGTCTCCGACGCCTTCGCCAACCTGCAGGAGTACCGCCAGTACTACGGCTTCGCCGAGCAGCTCGACGTCGACCGCTACGAGATCGACGGCGAGATCCAGGACACCGTGATCGCGCTGCGCGAGCTCGACCTCTCGGGGCTCGACGAGGACAGCTGGTACAACCGCCACATCGTCTACACGCACGGCTACGGCGCCGTCGCGGCGTACGGCAACCAGCGCGGCCAGGAGGGCCAGCCCGTCTTCCTGCAGGGCGGCATCCCGACCGACGGCGCGCTCGGCGAGTTCGAGCCGCGCGTGTACTTCGGCGAGTCGACCCCCGACTACTCGATCGTCGGCGGCCCCGAGGGCTCGCCCGACCTCGAGCTCGACTACCCGCGCTCGACCGAGGAGGGCAGCGGCAACGCGACGACGACCTTCTCGGGCGACGGCGGCCCGCGGCTCGACAGCGTCATCAACCGGCTCGCGTACGCGCTGAAGTTCCAGTCCGAGCAGATCATCCTCTCCGACGCCGTCACCTCCGAGTCGCAGATCCTCTACGACCGCCACCCCCGCGACCGCGTCGCGGCCGTCGCGCCGTACCTGACGCTCGACTCCGACACCTACCCGGCGGTCGTCGACGAGCGGCTCGTGTGGATCGTCGACGGCATGACGACCTCGTCGAGCTACCCGTACTCGTCGCACCGGTCGTTCTCGCAGACGATCGCCGACACCACGAACGCGAACCCGTCGCTCGTGCCCGGCGACATCATCAACTACATGCGCAACTCGGTGAAGGCCGTGGTGGATGCGTACGACGGCTCGGTCACGCTGTACGCGTGGGACACCGAGGACCCGGTGCTGCAGGCGTGGCAGCAGATCTACCCCGGCACGATCCGGCCGATCAGCGAGATGTCGGGCGACCTCATGAGCCACGTGCGCTACCCGGCCGACATGTTCAAGCTGCAGCGCAACATCCTCGGCGACTACCACGTGACGAACCCGGCGACGTTCTTCTCGGGCGACGACCAGTGGTCGACGCCCGCCGACCCGACGTGGTCGAACTCGCAGGTGCCCGCGCCGCCGCAGCCGCCCTACTACCTGACGATGTCGGTCGACGGGCAGGATCCGGCGTTCACGCTCTACTCGACGTTCATCCCGCGCGACGGCCGCGAGATCCTCTACGGCTACCTCTCCGTGAACGCCGATGCTGGCTCGACGGATGGGGAGGTCTCCGAGGACTACGGCAGGCTCACGCTCCAGATGCTCCCCAAGGACAGATCGATCCCGGGGCCCGGCCAGGTGCAGAACACCTTCGACACCGACGACGAGGTCTCGCGGGAGCTCAACCTGCTGCGGCAGGGCGCGTCCGACGTGCTGAACGGCAACCTGCTGACGCTGCCGGTCGGTGGAGGCCTGCTCTACGTGCAGCCGGTCTACCTGCAGTCGACGGGTGCCACCTCGTACCCGGTGCTGCGGAAGATCCTGGTGGCGTTCGGCGACGACATCGCCTTCGAGGACACCCTCGACGAGGCGCTCGACTCGCTCTTCGGCGGCGACTCGGGCGCCGAGGCGGGCGACTCCGACGTCGACCCGACGGCGCCGGGGGAGGAGCCGGCCGAGCCGGGCGAGGAGCCCTCGACCGACCTGCAGGCGCAGCTCGACGCGGTGCTGCAGGAGGCCGGCGCGGCGCTCCAGGAGCGCCAGGCGGCCTACGCCGAGAACGACCTCGTCGCGGCCGCGGAGGCCGACCAGCGACTCACGGCGGCGTTGCAGCAGGCCGTCGAGCTCTCGGCGCAGATCGAGGGCGAGCCGCTGCCGGAGGAGTCCGCTCCCGCCGAGCCGGCGCCCACGGAGTCGCCCGCGCCGTAGCCGAGTTGCCGAGCGGCGACATCCCTGGTAACGTCTCTTCTCGTGCCGCGGGGTGGAGCAGCTCGGTAGCTCGCCGGGCTCATAACCCGGAGGTCGCAGGTTCAAATCCTGTCCCCGCAACGAAGTCCGCGAACTGCGGCACGAGAAGAGGCGCCCGAGAGGGCGCCTCTTCTGCATGTCCGGGCGTAGCCTCAGCGCATGGGGTTCGCGGTCTCGGCCGAGTCGTACGACCGGTTCATGGGCAGGTTCTCGGAGCCGCTCGCCGCGGCGTTCGCGGATCTCGCCGCGGTGCCCGCCGACGCTCCCCGCCGCACGCGCGTGCTCGACGTCGGCTGCGGACCGGGCGCGCTCACGGCGGAGCTGCTGCGCCGCGGCGCCGACGTCGCGGCCATCGACCCGTCGCCGCCGTTCGTGGCCGCGGCGCGCGCACGGCACCCGGGCGTCGAGGTGCTCGAGGCGGCGGCCGAGGCGCTGCCCTTCGCGGACGGCGCGTTCGACGCGGCGCTCGCGCAGCTCGTCGTGCACTTCATGCGCGACCCGGTGCAGGGCGTGCGGGAGATGGTGCGCGTGACGCGTCCCGGCGGCACCGTCGCGTGCTGCGTGTGGGATCACGCGGCGGGGCCGCTCGGCGTCTTCTGGGAGGCGGTGGCGTCGCTCCACGTGGCAGCGGGGCCGCCGCCCTCGGAGGCGGCGCAGCCCGGATCGCGCGAGGGCGACCTCGCGCGCATCCTCGCCGACGCCGACATCGCACGCCCGCGCGAGGTGCCGATCGCCGTCACCGTGGCGTTCGCCTCGTTCGACGACTGGTGGGCGCCGTTCGAGCTGGGCGTGGGCCCCGCGGGCGACCACGTCGCGGGCCTCGACCCCGCGGCGCGGCAGCGCCTCGCGGCGCGCTGCCGAGCCCTGCTGCCGGCAGCGCCCTTCGAGGTGCGCGCCGTGGCGTGGGCGGCCGTCGGCAGGTGTTGAGCGCGCTACTCGAACAGGCCGCCGATGCCGCCGCCCCCGCCGCCGCCGTTCGAGCCCGACGGCTGCTGCCGGCCCTCGCTCGGCTGCACGACGACGAAGCCCGGGCCGTGGAAGGCCAGCTGGAAGGCCTCGCCCGTGCCGCCGCGCAGCATCGAGCGCATGTTCATGCTGCTCACGACGCTCGGGCTGAGGTTCGACGACCAGCAGACCGCCGCGTTCGGGTCGACGAACGTGGGCTGGCGCGAGCAGTCGAGCAGCAGCGGCTGCCCCTCGCACGAGACGCCCACGGTGCCGTGCCCGCCGAGCTCGAGGTTGAAGAGCCCGCCGGCCATGATGTTGCCGCTGCGGAGCATCTTGATGTCCCACTGCAGGTTCGGGTCGAAGGCGAGCAGGTTCTTGCCGCTCACCGACAGCCCCTCGTTCTCGAGCAGCACCGTGAACACGTTCGCCGCATCCCTGGCGAGGAACACCTCGCCCTGGCCGCGCATCCGCATGAGCGGGGCGCCCTCGCCGGTGACCAGCTTCTTCAGCATGCGCGCGGCGCCCGCGCCCTCGTGCTGGAACTCGATCTGGCCCTGGTAGGCGACCATCGCGCCCTTCGCGGCGAGCACGTCGCCGCCGTTCGACACGTTGACCCGCAGCATCTTGCTCGACTGCTTGACCCACCGATCGGTCGACTGGGCCTCCTGGTTCGCCTCGGCGAACAGCTCACTCCTCATGCGTCCCCCTCCAGGGCGTGCTCGAGCCTGACGACCTTGCCGTCGAGCTCTCCGGTCCATCCCGGTCGGATGTCGGCCTTCAGGACGAGGGATGCGCGCGGGCTCACGGCGAGGACGGCGTCGGTGGCGCGCCGCACGACGTCGAACACCTCGTCCCACTCGCCCTCGAGCGTCGTGAACATCGCGTCGGTGCGGTTCGGCAGCCCGCTCTCGCGGACGACGCGCACGGCCGCGGCGACCGCGTCATGCACGGAGCCGTCGGGGCCCGCGGTGGCCGGGGCGATGGAGAATGCGACGAGCATCCTGCTCCCTTCGTCCCCGCGATCCTCGCATCCCGGCCCTGAGCGCGCCACCGCGCCTGCGTAGGCTGGGGGCGTGAGCGACCCGAGAGCATCCGAGCCGCCGCTGCTGGCCGCCGCCGTGCAGTGGGCGCCGACCGAGGACGTCGAGGCCAACCGCGCGGCGGCCGCGGCGTGGATCGACCGCGCGGCCGAGCGCGGGGCGCGGCTCATCGTGCTGCCCGAGTACTCGCAGCACTGCTCCGCCGACCTCGCCGCCACCGCTCCCGCCGCCGCCGAGCCGCTCGAGGGGCCCTTCACCGCGATGCTGCGCGAGCGCGCGGCGGCGCACGGCGCGCTCGTGATCGCCGGCATGCTCGAGCGGATCGAGGGCGGCGTCGCGAACACGGTCGTCGCGGTCGACGCCGACGGCATCCGGGAGGCGTACCGCAAGGTGCACCTCTACGACGCGTTCGGCACCCGCGAGTCCGACTGGCTCACGGCCGGCGACGTCGCGCAGGCGCCCGTCGTCGAGGCGCTCGGCACGCGCATCGGCATCGAGACCTGCTACGACCTGCGCTTCCCGGAGGCGACGCGCAGGCTCGTGGATGCGGGGGCCGACGTGATCGTCGTGCCCGCGGAGTGGGTGCGCGGGCCGCAGAAGGAGCGCCACTGGACGACGCTCGTGACGGCGCGCGCGATCGAGTCGACCGTGCACGTCGTCGCCGCCGACCAGGCCCCGCCGCTCGGCGTCGGCTGCTCGGCGATCGTCGACCCGATGGGCGTCGCGCTCGCCGCGCTCGGCGACGGCGAGGGCATCGCCGTCGCGCCGATCGACCCGGCCGTGACGGCGGCGACCCGCGCGCGGAACCCGTCGCTCGCGAACCGGCGCTACCGCGTCGCCTGAGGGCTCAGCGCGCGGGCTCGAGCACCGCGTCCTTCAGGTCCGCGAGCTGCGATGCCGCCCGGTGGAGCGTGTCGTCCGACTTGCAGAAGGCGAAGCGCATCGTCGAGCGCAGGTCGCGCCGCGACGGGCGCGCGAGCGCCGACAGCGGCACGCCGACCACGCCGACGAGCTCGGGCATCCGCCGCGCGAGCGCCGCGGCGTCGTCGATGCCGAGCGGTGCGGCGTCGGCGAGCAGGAAGTAGCCCGCCATCGCGTCGTGCACGGCGAAGCCGGCCTTCCGGAGGCCGCGCGCGAGGATGTCGCGCTTGCGCGCGAAGGTCTGCACGATCGTGTCGTAGTGCTCGTCGGCGAGGCGGAGGCCCACCGCGACGGCCGGCTGCAGCGGCGACGCGTTGACGAACGTCAGGTACTGCTTCACCGCGCCGATCTGCGCGATGCGCTCGGGCGTCGACATGATCCAGCCGACCTTCCAGCCCGTGATCGAGAAGGTCTTGCCCGCCGACGAGATCGAGACGAGGCGCTCGCGCGCGGCCTCGAATGCCGCCACGGGCACGTGCCGCTCGTCGTACACGAGGTGCTCGTAGACCTCGTCGGTGACGATGATCGCGTCGCGTCGCTCGGCGACCCGCACGATGTGCCGCATCGCCTCCTCGCTGAACACCGCGCCCGTCGGGTTGTGGGGCGAGTTGACGATGATCATGCGGGTGCGCGGGCTCGTCGCGCGCTGCAGGCGGTCGGGGTCGGGCTGGAAGTCGGGCGCGGCGAGCGGGACCGGCACGAGCACGGCGCCGGCGAGCGCCGCCACCGCCGCGTAGGCGTCGTAGTACGGCTCGAAGACGATCACCTCGTCGCCGGGGGAGAGGTACGCGAGCATCGTCGCGGCGAGCGCCTCGGTCGCGCCCGCGGTGACGAGCACGTCGCCGCGGCCGAGCCCGATGCCGTAGAAGCGCCGCTGGTGCTCGATGATCGCGTCGATGAGCTCGGGCGCCCCGCGGCCGGGACCGTACTGGTTGCGGCCGTGGTCGATCGCGTGCTTCGCGGCGTCGAGCACGGCGCGCGGGCCGTCCTCGTCGGGGAAGCCCTGGCCGAGGTTCAGCGCCCCGGTCCTGGTCGCGAGCGCCGTCATCTCGGCGAAGATCGTGGGGGCCAGCCGGCCGTCCGCCCCGAGCAGGCCCGCGCCCGCCGCCGTCCGCTTCCAGGGTGCCTGCTCCATGCTCCGACGCTACCCGTTCCGGCATCCCTTCCGGTGGATCGACATCGGGACCGCATGGGAATCGCATGGACTCCGGTGCGATGCTCGAAGCCATGAGCAACCCGCACGACCGCGTCCCGAACCCCATGGGACCGCAGCCCGCGCAGCCGCCCCAGGGCGACTGGCGCTGGCAGCACCCGACCGCATCCGTCCCCGCCGGCGCCCCCGTCGGCACCCCGGCCGCTGCCGCGCCGCAGGCCGACCGGCCCGACCCCTGGGCCGCGACCCGGCCGTTCCAGCCGGTCCCGCAGGCGCAGCCGCACCCGGCGCCGGCCGCTCCGCGCCGGCGCACCGGCCTCGTCGTCACCTCGGTCGTCGCGGCGGCGCTGCTCGGCGGCGCGGCCGGCTTCGGCGGCGGCGCGCTCGCCGGCACGCTGCAGCCGCAGGCGCAGTCGCAGTCGGCGACGCAGGACGCCGGCACGACGGGCGAGACGGTCGCCGACCCGCAGACGATCGCCGACGTCGCGGCCGCCGCGGGCCCCTCCGTCGTCACCGTGCAGGCGTCGTCCCAAGCGGGCTCGGGCGAGGGCTCGGGCGTGGCCGTCGCGGCCGGCGGCTACATCGTGACCAACAACCACGTCGTGACGCTCGACGGCCAGGCGGCCGACGCATCCATCACCGTCGAGACGAGCGACGGCCGGCTGCTCGCCGCCGAGATCGTCGGCACCGACCCCGTCGTCGACCTCGCCGTGATCAAGGTCGACGCCGACCTGCCGGTCGTGACCTTCGCCTCGAGCGACGACGTGCGCGTCGGCGACACGGCGATCGCGATCGGCGCGCCGCTCGGCCTGTCGAACTCGGTCACCGACGGCATCGTCTCCGCCGTCGACCGCGGCCTGCGCATCGCCGGCAGCGCGGCCCCCGAGGGCGACGAGCAGCAGTCCGAGCAGTCGCCGTTCGGGTTCTGGCAGGAGAACGGCGCGCAGGCCGCGCAGGAGGCCATCTCGATCCCCGTGGTGCAGACGGATGCGTCGATCAACCCGGGCAACTCGGGCGGCGCGCTGCTGAACGCCTCCGGGCAGCTCGTCGGCGTCAACGTCGCGATCGCCAGCATGGGCCAGGGCGAGTCGGCCGGCTCGATCGGCATCGGCTTCGCGATCGAGTCGAGCCTCGTGCAGCGCGTCGTCGAGGAGCTCATCGGCTCGGGCGAGGCGACGCACGGCCTGCTCGGGGCGACCGTCAGCGACGTGACCGACGCCTCCGTCGGCACGGTCGGCGCGCAGATCCGTGAGCTGTCGGAGGGCGGCGCCGCCGAGGCGGCCGGGCTGCAGCCGGGCGACGTGATCACCGCCGTCGACGGCGCCCCGGTGACGAACGCGATCGACGCGACCGCGCAGGTGCGCGCCCATGCCGCCGGCGCGACCGTGACGATCGCCTACCAGCGCGACGGCCAGGAGGCCGAGGCCGAGGTGACGCTGGGCGGGCTCTAGCCCGCGCGGCTCTCGTCCGACGGCGCGTCGCCGGGTGCATCCTGCATCTGCGACGCGCCGTCGCCGCGTCGCAGCTCGGTGACGTCGCCGCCGACCTCCTCGTCCGGGCCGAGGCCCGGCTCGTGCTGCGGCTCCTGCGCACGCCGCTCGCGCAGCCGGCGCAGGCCCCCGGCGAGGCCCTCGCGCTCGATGTCGCGCGCCTCGCGGATGCGCTGGCCGAGGTTGGGCCGCACCTCCTTGATGACGGGGGTCAGGTTGGCGTCGAACGAGACCGGCGCGGGCCCGAAGGCCTCCTTCGCGGCCTTCACGATCTGCCGGCCGAGGATGTTGTTGCCGACGCCGCCCACCACCGCGCCGATGCCGAACGGCATCGCGCGGCCGAGCATCGACGCGCCGGTGTTGCGCGCCATGCGCCGCAAGAAGGCGCGGCGCAGGAAGTCGACGACCTGCCCCATCGAGCCGCTCGGCAGGCGCGAGGTGATGAGCTCGCCCCAGAACGCGTTGCCGGCCGCGCCGCGGCCGAGGGCGCGCTCGGTCGCCCGCTTCACGAGCGCCGTGCCGCCGTTGCCGAGCATGATGCCCATCACGAGCGCCTTCGCGCGCTCCTCGTCCTCGACGACGATGCCGTGCACCTCGGCGACCGCCTGCGCGTAGAAGGCGCTCGCCTCGAGGAAGCCGATCGTCTCGGCCATCGTGAGCCCGAGCGAGGCGACCGTGCCGATGCCCGGCGCGACCGCGCTCGCGCCGACCGCGGCGCCGCCGGTGGAGACGGCGGCGAGGTACTGCCGCTCGAGCCGGCCGAGCATCTCGGCGGGGGTCATCTGCGGGTTGCGGCGACGCAGCGCTCGCAGGTGGTTGACGACGAGCGGCCGCTGCACGCCCAGGATGCCCTCGAGCGTCCTGACCATCCAGCCCAGGTCCTCGTCGCGGTCGATCTCTCGCATGGCGTCCCCCTGCCGGTCGGTGCCGAGCCGTGCCCGGCGTACCCCAGAAGCATGGCCCAGGAGAGCCGGGAACGGGCTGAGCGTGGGATCATGGACCCATGACTGACACGTTCGGACCGGACAGCCCTGGCCCCGGCAGCGTCGGCTCCGGCGGGAGCACCGACGTGCTCGACCGCGAGCTCGAGAAGCTCCTCAACGAGGAGTCGGTGGAGGACGGCGACCACGATCGCTTCTCCCACTACGTCAAGAAGGAGAAGATCCTGCAGTCGGCGCTCTCGGGCAAGCCGGTGCGGGCGCTCTGCGGCAAGAAGTGGACGCCGGGCCGCGACCCGGAGAAGTTCCCGATCTGCCCGAGCTGCAAGGAGATCTACGAGCGCCTGCGCGAGGAGTAGCCGCGCGCCGGACGCCTCAGCGGAACACGGGCCTCAGCGGAACACCGTCGGGATGGCGGGCTCGCCGCGGGCGAGGCGGTGCGCCTCGACCGGCAGCTCCTCGACCGACGCGGCGTGGCGCTCGCGCGCCAGCTCGACGCCCCCGTGGCCGAGCCAGCGGTCGTCGATCTCCCCGCCCGCCACGAGCGGCACCTGCAGCGCGCGGCCGCCGGCGGCCGCCGGGTCGAGCGTCGCGCGGTGGTCGGTGACGAGCACCGCCTCCTCGACGGCGACGCCGCCCTCGAGGCGGCGCACGGCCACCTTCTCGCCCGGGTGCGACGCCTTGTCCTCGCTCCGCTTGCCGACGCCCACCCAGGCGCCGTCGTCGCCCTGGCGCGCGACGAGCTTGTAGACCATGCCGGCGGCGGGCGCGCCCGAGCCGGTGACGACGCTCGTGCCCACGCCGTACGCATCCACCGGGCTCGCCTGCAGGCCCGCGATCGCGTACTCGTCGAGGTCGCTCGTGACGGTGATGCGCGTGCCGGTCGCGCCGAGCGAGTCGAGCAGCGCGCGGGCATCGGCGGCCACCTCGGCGAGGTCGCCCGAGTCGAGGCGGATGCCGCCGAGGCCGGTGCCGGCGACCTCGATCGCCGTGCGGATGCCCTGCTCGATGTCGTACGTGTCGACGAGCAGCGTCGTGCCGACGCCGAGCACGTCGATCTGCGCCTGGAAGGCCTCGGCCTCGGAGTCGTGCAGCAGCGTGAAGGAGTGCGCCGCCGTGCCCATGGTGGGGATGCCCCAGCGGGCGCCCGCGGCGAGGTTGCTGGTGGCGTCGAAGCCGGCGATGTACGCGGCGCGGGCGGCCGCCACGGCCGACTCCTCGCTCGCGCGGCGCGAGCCCATCTCGGCGACCGGCCGCCCCTTCGCGGCGCGCGTCATGCGCGTCGCGGCGTTCGCCACGGCCGAGTCGTAGTTGAGCACCGAGAGCGCCACGGTCTCGAGCACGACCGCCTCGGCGAAGGTGCCCTCGACCACCAGGATCGGGGAGCCGGGGAAGTAGAGCTCGCCCTCCGCGTAGCCGCGGATGTCGCCCGAGAAGCGGTAGTCGGCGAGCCAGTCGAGCAGCTCCGCCGAGACGATGCGGTGGTCGCGGAGGAAGCGCAGCTCCGCGTCGCCGAAGCGGAACTCCGCGACCCGGTCGAGGAAGCGGCCGGTGCCGGCGACCACGCCGTAGCGGCGGGCGCCCGGCAGGCGGCGGGCGAAGGCCTCGAAGACGGAGGGCCGGAACGCGGTGCCGGAGCGCATCGCGGCATCGATCATCGTCAGCTCGTAGCGGTCGGTCATGAGCGCGGTGTCGGTCACGAGCGCCAGCCTACGACGGCGGCCTGGGGCGACCGCCTCGACGACGCCCGGTAGCGTGGCTCGGTGCCCCGAACCATCCGCCCCCTGCCCGACGGCGTCGCGCTGCGCGAGCCGACGCCCGCCGACGCGCCCGCCTGGGCCGCCTTCCTCGTGCGGGAGCAGGAGCGCACGTACGCGGGCAGGCTGCCCGACGACTTCGGGGTGCGCGGGCTCGCGCAGGCGAACGTCGTCGGGCTCGCGCGCGCCTTCGCGGAGCCGGGCGACGCCGTGCGCCGCATCGCGTGGCAGGGCGACCGCATCGTGGGGCTCGCGGCGACGAGCGCCGCGCCCGCCCGCTGGGAGGTCGAGCTCGGGCTCGTGCCGCCGCCCGCCGAGCGAGAGCTCGACCGGCTCTACGTGGCCGCCGAGATGCACGGCACCGCGGTCGGCGCCGCGCTCTTCGACGCGGTCGTCGACGACCGCGCGCTGTACCTGTGGCTCATCGACGGCAACGAGCGCGCGGGCCGCTTCTACGAGCGCCGCGGCTTCCGGCACCTCGACGAGCGGGTGTCGACGGGCCCGACGTGGGGCGGCATCCCGATGCACCGGATGGTACGGGAAGGGCGCCCACCGCGAGGGTGAGCGCCCTTCCCGGGTCGTCGCGGAGGCTCAGCCGAGCAGGCCCTGCTCCTCGAGCCAGGCGGCGGCGATGTCGGCGGCCGGCGCCTGCTCGTCGACCGAGCGGCCGTTGAGGGCGAGGAGCTCCTCCGAGGTCAGCGCTGCGCTCACCTCGTCGATGATGCCCTGCGCCTCCTCGTCGACGCGGTCGCTCACGACCGGCACGACGTTCGAGGCGAGGAACAGGCCCTCGGGGTCCTCGAGCACGACGAGGTCGTTCGCGGCGATCGACGGGTCGCCGGTGTAGACGATCGCGAGCTGGACGTCGCCGTCCTGCAGCGCGCGGATCGTGAGCGGGCCGCCGCTGTCCTCGATCGGCGTGAAGCCGACCTCGATGCCGTAGGTGTCGGCGAGGCCCTGCGGTCCGTTCGGGCGGGTCTCGGCCTCGGAGTTGGCGCCCATCGTGAGCGGCTCGTCGACGTTCGCCAGGTCGGCGATCGTCGTGAGGTCGTGCTCCTCGGCGAACTCGCGCGTGACGACGTAGGAGTCCTGGTCGGTCGCGGGCGCCTGGTCGAGCACCGTGATGCCCTCGGGCGCGGCCTCGGTGAGGGCGGCGTAGACGTCCTCGCTGAGGCGCTCCGTGGGCTCCTCGGCCCACACCTGCAGCAGCGGGCCCGTGTACTCGGGGAAGACGTCGATCGCGCCCGACTCGATCTCGGGCAGGTAGACCTCGCGCTGGCCGATGCGCAGGTCGCGCTCGATCGTGTAGCCGCCCGCCTCGAGCGCCTGGGCGTAGAGCTCGGCGATGATCTCGTTCGAGTAGTAGTCCTGCGAGCCGACGACGAGGCTCGTCGCGTCGCCGCTCGTCGTGGGTTCCGCGGAGCCCTCCTCGAGCGGGTCGGCGTTGGCGCAGCCGGTGAGCACGAGGCCCGTCGCTGCGATCGCGGCGAGGGCGGCGCCCGCCTTGCGGGGGATGCTGGTCATGCGGTGCTCCTCTCTGGAGCGCGGGCGGACGCCCGCGCGGGGACGGTGTGCGGTTCGGCACGACGGCCGGCCGCGGATTGGATCGCCTGGAAGACGAGCTCGACGACGAGCGAGAGCAGCGCCACGAGCAGGGCGCCGGCCAGCATGACCTCGTAGTCGCCCGCCTTGACGCCCTGGAAGATCGGCCTGCCGAGGCCCGTGTTCGAGACGTACGCGGCGAGGGTCGCGGTCGAGATGACCTGGAGGGCCGCCGAGCGCACGCCGCCGATGAGCACCGGCGCCGCGAGCGGCAGCTCGACGCGCTGCACGATCTCGCGCTCGGTCATGCCGATCGCGCGCGCCGCGCCCACGACCTGCCGGTCGACGGCCTCGACGCCGGCGTACGCCCCGGCCAGCACGGGCGGCAGCGCGAGCACGAGCAGGGCGAGGAAGGGGGCCTCGAGCCCGATGCCGAGGGCGAGGCCGAAGATCGTGAGCAGCCCCAGGGTGGGGATCGCCCGCGCACCGCTCGTCAGCGCCACGACGAGCCCGCGACCCCTGCCGGTGTGGCCGATGAGGACGCCGGCGGGGATGCCGATGGCGGCCGCGGCGAGCAGCACGGCGCCCGAGAAGCCGAGGTGCTCGAGGATGCGCAGGCCGAGCGAGTTCGTGCCCTGCCAGCTGGCGGGGTCGAAGAGGTGGGCGAGAGCCTCGGCGAACAGGTTCATGCGCGCACCGCCGCCTGCCAGGGCATCGCGAGCCTGCCGAGCAGCAGCACGACCGCGTCGATCGCGAAGGCGACCAGGACCGTGAGCACGATGCCCGTGATGATCGAGGCGTCGATGCCGCGCTGGAAGCCGTCGGTGAACAGCGTGCCGAGGCTCGAGATGCCGATCACGGCGCCGATCGTGACGAGGCTGACGGTCGAGACCGCCATCACCCGCAGCGACGAGACGAGCACCGGGCCGGAGAGCGGCAGCTCGACCGCCCAGAACCGCGCCCAGGGGGAGTGGCCGAGGGCGTCGGCGGCGAGCATCGTCTCGCGCGAGACCGATCCGAAGGCGTCGGCGGCTCCGCGCACCATCAATGCGCAGCCGTAGAGCGTGAGGCCGATGATCGCGACCCAGGGGGAGCGCGCCGAGAGGCCCACGATCGCGGGGATCATGATGAACAGTGCCAGCGAGGGGATCGCGTAGAGGAGGCCGGTGCCGGTCAGCAGCGCGGTGCGGGCGCGCGGATAGCGGGCGGCGAGCCAGCCGAGCGGGATCGAGATGACGAGCGCGAGCACGATGGGCACGATCGAGAGCCACAGGTGGTCGAGCAGCAGCGACCACACGATGTGCAGGTTCTGGCTCAGCCAGTTCATGGGCTGGGCCTACTCCGCCAGCACGCCGGTGGGGCGGTCGTCGCCGTCGACGACGATCCGGCGGCCGTCGACCTCGCGCACCGAGAGCGTGCGACGCGCGGTGCCCGCGCCCACGAAGCGCGAGACGAACTCGTCCGCGGGGTGGGCGAGGATATCGGCGGGCGTGCCGCGCTGCGCGATCTCGGCGCCCTTGCGCAGCACGAGCACCTCGTCGCCGAGCGCGAAGGCCTCGTCGATGTCGTGCGTGACGAAGAGGATCGTCTTGCCGAGCTCGCGCTGCAGCGTGCGCATCTCCTCCTGCAGCTGGTCGCGCACGATGGGGTCGACGGCGCCGAAGGGCTCGTCCATGAGCAGGATGTTCGGATCGGCGGCGAGGGCGCGGGCGACGCCGACGCGCTGCTGCTGGCCGCCCGAGAGCTGCAGCGGGTAGCGGTCGCCGAGCGCCGGATCGAGGCCGACGCGCTCGAGCAGGCCGAGCGCGGCGCGGCGCGCCTCGCGACGGTTCGCGCCCTCGAGCACCGGCACCGTGGCGACGTTGTCTGCGACGGTGCGGTGGGGGAGCAGGCCGCCCGCCTGGAGCACGTAGCCGATCGAGCGGCGCAGCTGCACCTTGTCCATCGCGCGCACGTCGTCGCCGTCGATGGAGACCGTGCCGCTCGTGGGATCGACCATGCGGTTCACCATGCGCAGCAGGGTCGTCTTGCCGCAGCCGGAGGAGCCGACGAGCACGACGACGGCGTGCGAGGGGACGACCAGGCTGAAGTCCTCGACGGCGACCGTGCCGTCGGGGTACTCCTTGCGCACGGCTGCGAACTCGATCACGCGGGGGCTCCTCCCGGTCGCGGGGTGCTGACAATACCGGCCGACCCCTCGGCGAGTCTGTGCCCTCGCCCCGCGGCTAGGCTTGCCGACGTGCAGCGGCCGATCGGAGTCTTCGACAGCGGCGTCGGCGGGCTCACCGTGGCGCGCGCGATCATCGACCAGCTGCCCGCCGAGTCGATCACGTACATCGGTGACACCGCCAACGGCCCCTACGGCCCGCGCGCGCAGTCGGAGGTGCGACGCCTCGCGCTCGACGTGCTCGACACGCTCGTCGCGCAGGGCGTGAAGATGCTCGTCATCGCCTGCAACACCGCATCCGCGGCGACCCTCGACGTCGCGCGCGAGCGCTACGAGCAGGGGATGGGCATCCCGGTCGTCGAGGTCATCGACCCGGCCGTGCGGGCGGCCGTGCGCCAGAGCCGCTCCGGGCGGATCGGCGTCATCGGCACCGCGGGCACGATCGGCTCGGGCGCCTACCAGCGCGCGTTCGCCGAGGCCGGCGTGCCGCACGTCGCGGCCGGCGCCGCGCCGCGCTTCGTCGAGTTCGTCGAGGCGGGCGTCACCACCGGCGACGAGGTGCTCGCCGCCGCGCACGAGTACCTCGAGCCGCTGCTGGCCGAGGAGCTCGACACCCTCGTGCTCGGCTGCACGCACTACCCGCTGCTCGCCGGCGCGATCGGCTACGTCGCCGGCCCCGGCGTGCGGCTCGTGTCGAGCGCGGAGGAGACCGCCGCCGACGTCTACCGCATCCTGAGCGACCGGCGCATGCTCGCGCCCGAGCACGCCGCGCCCGCCTACGCGTTCGAGGCGACGACCGCTGCGCAGGAGCCGTTCCTGCGGCTCGCGCGCCGGTTCCTCGGGCCCGAGGTGACGCACGTGGAGTTCACGCAGACCGGGGTCATCCAGCTCCCCGGCCGCACCGACTGAGAGGACCAGGCATGGCACGCAAGGACGGCAGGCAGCTCGACGAGCTGCGCGACGTGACGATCGAGCGGGGCTGGAGCCAGCAGGCCGAGGGCAGCGCCCTCATCTCCTTCGGCGCCACGAAGGTGCTGTGCACCGCATCCGTCATGCCCACGGTGCCCCGCTGGATGGCGGGCAAGGGCAAGGGCTGGGTGACGGCGGAGTACGCGATGCTGCCGCGCTCGACGAACGAGCGGATGGATCGCGAGAGCGTGCGCGGCAAGGTCGGCGGCCGCACGCACGAGATCTCGCGCCTCATCGGCCGCTCCCTGCGGGCCGGCGTCGACATGCGGGCGCTCGGCGAGCTCTCGATCGCGGTCGACTGCGACGTGCTGCAGGCCGACGGCGGCACCCGCACCGCCGCGATCACGGGCGCCTACGTGGCGCTCGCGGACGCGATCCGCTGGGCGCAGGCCGAGGGGCGCGTGCCCAAGAGCGCGACGCCGCTGGTCGACTCCGTCGCCGCCGTGTCGGTGGGGATGATCGATGGCGAGCCGATGCTCGACCTCGCCTACGTCGAGGACGTGCGCGCCGGCACCGACATGAACGTCGTCGCGACCGGCCGGGGCCTGCTCATCGAGGTGCAGGGCACCGCCGAGGGCGCGCCCTTCGACCGCGCGGAGCTCGACGGGATGCTCGACCTGGCGCTCGCCGGCACGGCGCGCCTGACCGAGCTGCAGCGAGAGGCGCTCGGCGCATGACCGACCTGGGAGCGACCGGCATCGACGTCGTCGGCGGGGGCCTGCAGGTGGTCGTCGCGACGCGCAACCCGCACAAGGTGGAGGAGCTGCAGCGCATCCTCGCGCCGCTGCTGCCCGGCGTCGAGCTCGTGCCCGACAGCGGCCCGGAGCCCGTGGAGGATGGCGAGACGTTCGAGGCGAACGCGCTCATCAAGGCGCGCGCCGCGCACGAGCGCACCGGGCTGCCCGCGCTCGCCGACGACTCGGGCATCGAGGTCGACGCGCTCGACGGCGCGCCCGGCATCCACTCGGCCCGCTACGCCGGCACGCGCGACGACCGCGACAACCTGGAGCTGCTGCTGCAGAACCTCGCTGGGACCGCCGACCGCGGGGCGCAGTTCGTCTGCGCCGCGGCGTGGGTCGACGCCGACGGCGAGCTCGCGGTGCGGGCCGACTGGCGGGGCGAGATCGCGGATGCGCCGCGCGGCGAGGGCGGGTTCGGGTACGACCCGGTGTTCGTGCCGCACGACGCCGACGGTCGGGCGGCGGCCGAGCTGACCCCGGAGGAGAAGGACGCGCGCAGCCACCGGCGGCTCGCGTTCACGGCGCTCGCGGAGCGCGTGCTCGGGCGCTGACGCTGTGGCATGATTTCGGTGTGCCGAAATCACAGCGTGCGGGACGGCGAAGGATCGCCGTGGCCGTCGCGTGCGTCGTCGCCGCGCTGACGGGCTGCGCCGCGCCCGCGCCGCCCGCGGTCGAGGACGACGGCCGGCCGCTCGTGCTCGCGACCTTCACGGTGATCGCCGACATCGCGCGCGAGCTCGCGGGCGACGCCGCCCGGGTCGAGTCGCTCACCCGCGTCGGCGTCGAGGTGCACGACTACGAGCCGACGCCCGGCGACCTCGTGCGTACCGAGGGCGCCGACCTCGTCGTCACCAACGGCATGGGCATCGACGACTGGCTGCTGATCCTGGTCGAGCGCGCGGATGCGCCGCACGTCGTGCTGAGCGACGTCGTCGACCCGATCCCGATCGAGACCGGCCACTACGCGGGCAATCCCAACGCCCACGCCTGGGTCTCGCCCGCCGAGGGCGCGCGCTACGTCGAGGCGCTGCGCGTCGCGATCGGCGACCTCGTGCCCGCCGAGCGCGACACGATCGACGCGCGCGCCGCAGCCGTGACGGCCGCGCTCGAGGCTGAGGGCGAGCGGCTCCGCGAGGGCGTCGCGCGGCTGCCCGAGCAGCATCGCGTGCTCGTCACGTGCGAGGGCGCCTTCAGCTACCTCGCCCGCGACGCGGGCCTCGCCGAGGCGAGCCTGTGGCCCGTGAACGCCGGCGGGCAGGGCACGCCGCAGTCGATCGCGGCGGTCGCGGGCGTCGTCGCCGAGACGCGCGTGCCGACCGTCTTCTGCGAGTCCACGACGCATCCGGGCACCCAGCAGCAGATCGCGCGGAACGCCGGCGTGCGCTTCGACGGCGGGCTGCACGTCGACTCGCTCTCGGAGCCCGACGGGCCGGCGCCCACCTACCTCGCGCTCATCGCGCACGACATCGACATCATCCTGGAGGGGCTGGGAGCATGACCGACGCCATCGTCGCCGAGCACCTCGGCGTCCGCTACGGCGACGTGCGCGCGCTCGCCGACGTGACCGCGCGCATCCGCACCGGCGAGATCACCGGGCTCGTCGGGGTCAACGGCTCCGGCAAGTCGTCGATGCTCGCGGCCGTGCTCGAGCGGGTGCCGCACGAGGGCACCGTGCGCATCCTCGGGCGCACCCCCGCCGAGGCGCGCCGCGCCGGCCTCGTCGCCTCGGTGCCGCAGGCCGAGACGGTCGACTGGGACTTCCCGGTGACGGTGCGCGACGTCGTCACGACCGGCCGCTACGGGCGGATGGGGCTGCTGCGCATCCCGCGCGCCGCCGACCGCGCGGCCGTCGACGAGGCCCTCGCGCTGCTCGGCATCGCCGACCTCGCCGACCGGCAGATCGGCGAGCTCTCGGGCGGGCAGCGCAAGCGCGCCTTCGTCGCCCGCGCGATCGCGCAGGACGCCGAGCTGCTGCTGCTCGACGAGCCGTTCGCGGGGGTCGACCGCACGAGCGAGGCGCAGATCACCGAGGTGCTGCGCGGCATCCGCGCCCAGGGCCGCACCGTGGTGATCGTGCACCACGACCTCTCGGGGGTGGCCGAGCTCGCCGACTCGGTGCTGCTGCTGCGCGGGCGGCTGCTGCACCACGGGCCGCCCGCCGAGACGCTCACGCCCGAGCGCATCGCCGCGGCCTTCGGCGCCGGCACGAGGGAGGAGCGGTGATGGATCCGGGGCTCGTCGACGCGCTGCTCGCGCCCTTCGCCTACGACTTCATGCTGCGGGCGATCCTCGTGACGCTCGTCGCCGCCGTCGCCTGCGCGCTGCTGTCGACGTGGCTCGTGCAGATGGGGTGGTCGCTCATGGGCGATGCGGTCTCGCACTCGGTGCTGCCGGGCGTCGCGCTCGCGTACATCCTGGGGCTGCCGTTCGCCATCGGCGCCGCCGTGTTCGGCATCGGGGCGGTCGCGCTCATCGGCGGCGTGCGGGCGGCGTCGAGGATCAAGGCGGATGCGGCGATCGGCGTCGTGTTCACGACGCTGTTCGCGCTCGGGCTGGTGATCGTGTCGGTGACGCCCGCTCAGACCGACCTGCAGCACATCCTCTTCGGCAACGTGCTCGGCGTCTCGGACGCCGACATCGCCCAGGTGCTCGTCGTCGGCGCCATCGTCTGCGCGACGCTCGTCGTGCTGCGCCGCGACCTGACCCTCGTCGCCTTCGACCCGGGCCACGCCCACGCGATCGGCCTGCGGCCGCGCCTGCTGCACGCGGTGCTGCTCGGCGCGCTCGCGCTCACCGTCGTCACCGCGCTGCAGGCGGTCGGCATCATCCTCGTCGTCGCGATGCTCGTCATCCCCGGCGCGACCGCGTCGCTCATCGCCGTGCGGTGGGACGCGCTGCTCGCGTGGTCGGTCGGCATCACCGTCGCCGCGTCGATGGTGGGGCTCATCGCGGCCTTCTGGATGGACATCTCGCCCGGCGGCGCGGTGGTGCTGACGCAGGGGCTCGCGTTCGGGCTAGCGTTGCTGTTCGGGCCCCGCCGGGGGCTCGTCATCCGGTGGGCGAGAGCGAGGCGTCATGCAGTCGACGGCGGCTGAGGACTACGTCAAGGCGATCTACCACCACACCGAGTGGCAGCCCGAGCCCATCACCCCCTCGCAGCTGGCATCCCGCCTGGGCCTGGCGAACTCCACCGTGACCGAGATGGTGAAGAAGCTCGCCGCCGCGGGCCTCGTGCGCCACCGCCCGTACGGCGCGGTCGAGCTCACCGACGACGGGCGCGCGCTCGCGGTGCGGCAGGTGCGCCGCCACCGGGTCGTCGAGACGTGGCTCGTCGAGCGGCACGGCTACGACTGGGACGAGGTGCACGACGAGGCCGAGATCCTCGAGCACGCGCTGAGCGACCGGCTGCTCGACTCGATCGCCCGCTCGCTCGGCGACCCGGAGCGCGACCCGCACGGCGATCCGATCCCGGCCGCCGACGGCACGGTGCGGCGACCGGATGCGGTGCTGCTCGCCGATGCGGAGGTCGGCCACGCGGGCGCGGTGGTGCGCATCTCGGACGCCGACCCGGCCATGCTGCGGTTCCTCGCCGGGGCCGGGGTCGCGCTCGACGCGCGGCTGACGGTGCTCGGCCAGAAGCCCTACTCGGGCTCGATCCAGGTGCGCAGCGGCTCGACGACGATCGACGTCGGGCCCGACGTGGCGCAGGCGATCTGGCTCGCCGCCTGACCCGCCGGCTGACCCGACGGGCAGGGGGCGATCAGCGCTCGATGCCCGGCTGCTGGCCGGTGCCCGAGAGGTCGAGCGTCTCGACGGCGCCCGTCGCGCTGCCGTCGCGGATCTCGCGCTCGACCTCGCGCCGCGACTGGATCGCGTGCCAGACGATGAAGCAGATGGCGATCGCGACGACGCCGAGCAGCACGAGGTCGATGTACTCGGTGACGAGGTCGGCGACGCCCGGGATGTGCGCGACGCCCCAGCCGAGCAGCGGCAGCCCCGCGCCCCAGAGCAGGCCGCCGAGCACGTCGAGCCGGAAGAACAGCGGCCACGGCATGCGCCCGACGCCCGCCGCGACCGGCATGAACGTGCGGACGATCCCGATGAACCGGGCGATGATGACCGCCGCCGCGCCGTACTTCAGGAAGAAGCGGTTGGTGCGCTCGATCGTGCGATGCGAGAAGAGCCCCGACGACTTGCGCTGGAAGATGGGCGGCCCGGCCTTGTGCCCGATGAAGTAGCCCAGCTGGTCGCCCGCGACCGCGCACGCCCAGATGCAGAGCATGACGAGCCAGATGGGCTGCGGGATGACGCCGGTGTAGGAGAGCACGCCGGCGATCACGAGCAGCGTGTCGCCCGGCAGCAGGAAGCCGACGAGCAGCCCCGTCTCGACGAACACGATGGCGCACACGAGCAGCAGCGCCCAGACGCCGGCGCCCGAGATCAGCCCCTCGATGTCGATGAGGAACTCGGCTGGCAGGTGGGGCACGGACGCTCCTTCGCGCGATGGGCGGTCGCCGTGCGGGAGAGGGGACTCGAACCCCCACGCCACGTGGGCACAGGAACCTAAATCCTGCGTGTCTGCCAATTCCACCACTCCCGCGTGGGTGTGATCAGCGTACCTTTTCGCGCAGGTCCCGACGCTCCGGCTCTGCCAAGGTTGTGCCATGCAGATGCGCGCCCTCGTGACCGGCGCCTCGGCCGGGCTCGGCGCGGAGTTCGCGCGCCAGCTCGCCGCCGACGGCTTCGCGCTCGTGCTCGTCGCGCGCAGCGCCGACCGCCTGCGCGAGCTCGCGGCCGAGCTGCCCGCGCTCGGCGCGGCCGACGTCGAGGTGCTGCCCGCCGACCTCACGGACGAGGCCGGGCTCGAGCGGGTCGCCGCGCGCCTGCAGGACGCCGCGCAGCCGGTCGACGTGCTCGTCAACAACGCCGGGCACGCCGTCGCCGAGCCCTTCCACGCATCCGCCATCGCCGACGAGCGCGCCATGCACGAGCTGCTCACGTGGGTGCCGCTGCGGCTCGCGCACGCGGCGCTGCCCGGCATGCGCGAGCGCGGCCGCGGCGGCATCCTCAACGTCGCGAGCCTCGCCGGCCGCCTGCCGAGCGGCTCGTACGCGGCGGCGAAGGCCCAGGTGATCGCCCTGTCGCGCGCGCTCGACGCCCGCTATCGCCGCGACGGCGTGACCGTCACGGCGCTCCTGCCCGGCTTCGTCGCGACGGAGTTCCACGAGCGGATGGGCGTCGCGGCCGACACCGTGCCGCGAGCCGGGTGGGCGGATGCGCCGACCGTCGTGCGCGAGGGGCTCACGGCCCTGCGTCGGCGGCGCGGCGTCGTCGTGAGCGACTGGCGCTACCGGCTCGCGGCGCCGCTGCTGCCGCTCGTGCCGTCGCGGCTCATCGCCGGCTTCGGGCTCGGCGCCCGGATCGAGCGGGGGAGCGGCCGATGAGCGAGGTCGTCGCGGTGCTCGGCGCCGGCGTCATGGGCGCCGGCATCGCGCGGGTGCTCGCGCGCGCCGGCCACGAGGTGCGGGTCTTCGACGTCGACCCGGCCGCCGCCGCCCGCGCAGCCGACTCGGCCGGCGCTTCCGCCCACGCCTCGGTCGCCTCGGCGGTCGAGGGCGCGACGCTCGTGCTCGAGGCCGCGCCCGAGCGGCTCGAGCTGAAGCGCGCGCTGCTCGCCGAGGTCGAGGCGGCGAACGCCGACGCGGTCATCGCCTCGAACACCTCGTCGATCGGGGCCGACGCGCTCGCGGCCGGCATGCGCGACCCGTCGCGCCTCGTGATCGCGCACTTCTTCAACCCCGCCGACACGGTGCCGCTCGTCGAGGTGGTGCCGGGGCCCGCGACGCCGCCGGAGACCGTCGAGCGGATGGTGGCGCTGCTCACCGCGGCGGGCAAGACGGCCGTGCCGCTCGCGCACCAGGTCGAGGGCTTCATCGCCAACCGCCTGCAGGCGGCGCTCTACCGCGAGGCGATGCACCTCGTCGAGCGGGGCGTCGCGAGCCCCGAGCAGGTCGACCGCGTGGTGACCGCCGGGCTCGGGCCGCGCTGGGCGCTCGCGGGCCCGTTCGAGATCATGGACCTCGGCGGCCTCGACGTCTGGACGAGCGTGGCCGACGGCATCCTGCCGACCCTCGGCGACGCATCCGCCGCCCCCGCGATGCTGCGGGACCGGGCCGAGCGCGGCGACCTCGGCGCGAAGACCGGGCGGGGCTTCCTCGAGCGCGAGGCGGATGCGCCGGCGCGGTTCGCGGCGAGGCTCGCGGCGCTCATCGCGGCCCGCGACGCACTCGAGCCGTAACGTTCAAACTCGGAATAACCCCGTACACGGGATGTTGCCCCTCATGGAGGGCGACGACGAGCGCCGCCCGTGAGGGAGAGGATCCGAAGATGACGTTCCCGGTGCTGCAGGACAAGGTCGCGATCGTGACCGGCGCCGCCATGGGCATGGGCGAGGCGACGGCGCGGCTGTTCGCCGAGGCCGGCGCGAAGGTGGTCGTCGCCGACTTCAACGTGGAGAAGGGTGAGGAGGTCGCCGCCGACATCCGCGCGAAGGGCGGCGATGCGCTCTTCGTGCAGGTCGACATCTCGAAGGGCGAGCAGGTCGAGGCGATGGTCGCGACGACCGTCGCGCGCTACGGCCGGCTCGACGTCGCGGTGAACAACGCGGCGCTCACGCCCGACCAGGGCCTGGTCTCCGAGATCGACGAGGCCTACTGGGACCGCCTCATGTCGGTGGACCTGAAGGGCACCGCGCTGACGCTCAAGTACGAGCTGCGCCAGATGCTCGCGCAGGGCGACGGCGGCTCGATCGTCAACATCTCGTCGACGTCGGGCTTCCGCGTGCAGCCGATGACGGTCGCCTACAACGCCGCCAAGCACGGCGTGAACGCGCTCACGAAGACCGCCGCGGTCGAGAACGGCCCGCACGGGATCCGCGTGAACTCGGTCGCCCCCGGCGCGGTCGACACGCCGATGCTGCGCGGCGCCATCGAGCAGTTCGGCCTCGACCCGCAGGAGTACCCGAAGCAGCTCTCGGCGCTGCACCGCTTCGCGCAGCCGGCCGAGATCGCGCAGGCGAGCCTGTGGCTGGCCAGCGACGCCTCCTCCTACGTCACGGGGACGACGCTGCACGTCGACGGCGGGTACACCGGCGCCATGTGAGCCGACGCGGCCGGGAGCGCCGAACTGCCATGGCGCTCCCAGCCGCTCCGTGCCAGCGTGGAGGGCATGACCGAGACCCTCAAGGCCGTCTACTTCAACGGCAGCCTCACCCCGTCCCCGGGCGAGAGCCACACCGACCTGCTCATCGAGGCGAGCGCGCGCATCCTGCGCGAGCAGGGCGTCGAGGTCGAGGTCGTGCGCGCCGTCGACCACGCGATCGCCCCGGGCGTGCAGCCCGACATGACCGAGCACGGCGCCGCCGAGGACGCCTGGCCCGCCATCTGGGAGCGCGTGCTCGCGGCCGACATCCTCGTGCTCGCCACCCCCATCTGGCTCGGCGACGCCTCGAGCGCCACGCGCCGCGTGGTCGAGCGCCTCTACGCCGAGTCGGGCGAGCTCAACGAGCACGGGCAGTCGATCTACTACGGCAAGGTCGGCGGATGCCTCGTCGGCGGCAACGAGGACGGCATGAAGCACGTCGCGCGCGAGGTGCTCTACGCCCTGCAGCACCTCGGCTGCACCATCCCGCCGCAGGCCGACGCGGGCTGGGTGGGCGAGGCAGGCCCCGGCCCCTCCTACGGCGACGAGCTCGACGACGGCTCGCACGCGGGCGCCGACAACGACTTCACGCAGCGCAACATCACGATCATGACGTGGAACCTGCTGCACCTCGCGCGCATGCTGCGCGGCGGCATCCCGACCGAGGGCAACGACCGCAACGCCTGGGAGCGCGGCGAGCGCTTCGGGTTCCAGAACCCCGAGTACCGATAGGAGCGCGACCATGACCGACATCCGCCTGCACATCGAGGACTCCGGCGGCGACGGCCGCCCCGTCGTGCTGCTGCACGGCTGGCCGCTCTCGGCCGAGGCGTGGGCGGCGCAGACCGCGGCGCTCACCGCCGCCGGCCACCGCGTCGTCGCCTACGACCGCCGCGGCTTCGGCCGCAGCGACAAGCCCGACGAGGGCTACGACTACGACACGCTCGCGGCCGACCTCGACTGGGTGCTCACCGAGCTCGACCTGCGCGACGTCGCGCTCGTCGGCTTCTCGATGGGAGGCGGCGAGGTCGCGCGCTACGTCTCGACCTACGGCGAGGAGCGCGTGCGCTCGGTGGTGTTCGCGGCAGCGGTGCCGCCGTACCTGCTGCACGCCGACGACAACCCGGAGGGCCCGCTCACCGAAGAGGCCTACCGCTCGCTCCGCGCCGGGCTCGAGGCCGACCGGGAAGCGTTCTTCGACGAGTTCACGACCGGCTTCTTCTCGACCGAGGAGGGCCTGCAGGTGAGCGAGGCGCAGCGCCACGAGGGCATCCGGCTCTCGCTGCAGTCGCACCAGCCGGCGGCGCTCGGGGCGATGGACGCGTGGGCGACCACCGACTTCCGCGACGACCTCGGCACGATCACCGTGCCGGTGCTCGTGCTGCACGGCGACGGCGACCAGACGGTGCCGTTCGAGGGCTCCGGCCGGCGCACGCACGAGACGATCGAGCACAGCGAGCTGCACGTCATCTCCGGCGCACCGCACGGCTGCAACGTGAGCCACGCCGACGAGTTCAACCGGGCCCTCATCGCCTTCTTGGGCTGATGGAGGTCATCGACTGGCTGCTGCAGGGCGATCCCTCGATCCGCTGGCAGGTCATGGCCGACCTGCTCGACGAGGATCCGGATGCCGTGGCACGCGAGCGCGCGAGGGTCGCGCACGAGGGCCACGGCGCGGCGCTGCTCGCCGCCCGCGGGACCGACGGGCAGTGGGCCGGCGGCGCGCACTTCCCGAAGGCCGAGCCGACGCTGCCCGGCCAGCCGTGGACGTCCACCGCCCACGTGCTCACCGAGCTGCGGCTGCTGGGCGTCGACCCGGCGGATGCGGCGGTGCGGGAGGCGATCGCCGACGTCAAGCGCGTCACGCGCTGGGAGTACGACGACGAGCCGTTCTTCGAGGGCGAGGTCGAGCCGTGCATCAACGGCGCGCTCGTGACGAACGCCGTCTACTACGGCGAGGACGCGACGCCGATCGTCGAGCGGCTGCTCGGCGAGCGCATGGAGGACGGCGGCTGGAACTGCGAGCAGGAGCGCGGCTCGGTGCGCTCGTCGTTCGACACGACGATCGCGGTGCTCGAGGCGCTCGCGGCGTTCGAGCGCGTGAGCGACGACCCGCGCGTGCCCGAGGCGCGGGCGAGCGGCGAGGCCTACCTGCTCGAGCGCTCGCTGCTGCGACGGCGCTCGACCGGCGAGATCGTCGACGAGGGCTACCTGCGCTTCGCCTTCCCGCCGCGCCACGAGTACGACGCGCTGCGGGCGCTCGAGCACTTCCGCGCCGCCGGCGCCCGCCCCGACGAGCGCATGGCCGAGGCGATCGAGCTCGTGCGCTCGAAGCGGCGGGACGACGGCCGCTGGCCGCTCGACGTCGTGCACGGCGGCGACCGGGTCGTCGACCACGGGCCGGTCGGGGAGCCGAGCCGCTGGATCACGCTCGAGGCGCTGCGGGTGCTGCGGTGGGCTGACGGCGGCTGAGGCGGCTGTGGACAACTTCCGCGAGGCCTGACGCGCTCGCGGTTCACTGGCTCGCATGCGCCAGGCCGTCGCCGAGATCACCGCCACCGTGCGGGCGAGGGTGCGCCGCGACGGCGTCGACCTGGCCCGCTCGGGCGACCTCGCCGAGCGCTACGTGCGCGACGCGGTGCGCTCCTACGCCGAGCGCTCGCTCGGCGGCAGCGTGCCGCTGCTGTCCGACGAGCGGCAGGCCGAGCGCGACGTGCTCGCGGCGGTCTCGGGCTACGGGCCGCTGCAGCCCTACCTCGACGACCCTGAGGTCGAAGAGCTGTGGGTGAACCACGGCTCCCGCGTCTTCTGCGCGCGCGGCGGCGTCAGCGAGCAGTTGCCGATCCGGCTCACCGAGACCGAGGTGCGCGACCTCGTCGAGCGGATGCTCTCGACGACCGGCCGCCGCGTCGACCTCTCGTCGCCCTTCGTCGACGCGTCGCTGCCCGACGGCTCCCGCCTCCACGTCGCATCCGGCGACGTCGCCCGCGGCGCGATGTCGATCAACATCCGCAAGTTCGCCCGGCGGCTCGCCGCGCTCTCGGCGCTCGTCGAGCGCGGCGCGCTCAGCCAGCAGGCGGCCGCGTTCCTGCGCAGCGCGGTCGTCGCCGGCTGCAACATCCTCGTCTCCGGGCCGACGCACGCCGGCAAGACCACCATGCTGAACGCCCTGCTCGCCGCCGTGCGGCCGGGCGAGCGGGTGGTGACGGTCGAGGAGACGTTCGAGCTCGATCCGCCCGTCGACGACATCGTGGGGCTCCAGTGCCGGCAGCCGTCGCTCGAGGGCACGGGCGAGATCTCGCTGCGGCGGCTGGTGAAGGAGAGCCTGCGGATGCGCCCCGACAGGCTCGTCGTCGGCGAGGTGCGCGAGGCCGAGGCGCTCGACCTGCTCGTGGCGCTCAACTGCGGCGTCTCCGGCATGTGCTCGATCCATGCCAACTCCGCGCGTGACGCGCTCACGAAGCTCACGACCCTGCCGCTGCTCGCGGGGCGCAACATCGACGCCGGGTTCGTCGTGCCCACCGTCGCGCAGTGCGTCGACCTCGTGGTGCACCTCGCGATCGACGCCCGCGGCAACCGCCGCGTCGTCGAGATCCTCGCGCCCACCGGGCAGGTCACCGCTGGCGTCATCGAGGCGTCCGTGCTGTTCGCCGTGCGCGACGGGCTGCTCGAGCCGACCGGGTCGCATCCGGCGAGGACGGCGAAGTTCGCCGCGGTCGGCATCGACCCCGTCGCGCTGCTCGGGAGCCGCGCATGACGTGGCTGCTCGGCTGCCTCCTCGGCCTCGGCATCGTGCTCGCCGTCAGCCCGTGGCTGTGGCCGCGAAGCGCCCGCACGCCGGATCCGCAGCCGCGCCGCCGACTGCTCGACCGCCTCACGCACGCGGGCCTCGAAGGCGTCCCGCCGGTCGCGCTCGCGGCGGTGTCGGTGCTGGCCGGCGTCCTCGCCGCGGGCGTCGCGCTCGCCCTCGCACCGGTGGTCGCCGTCGCGGCCGCCGCGTTCGCCGCCGGCGCCGCCGGGCCCGTGATCGCCGTGCGCTGGCGCGCCAAGCGGCGCCGCCGAGCGCAGGCGTCGGTCTGGCCCGACGTCGTCGACCACCTGGTCTCCGCCGTGCGGAGCGGGCGGGCGCTGCCGGATGCGGTGGCGCAGCTCGCGCACGCCGGTCCGGAGATCACGCGAGCGGCCTTCACCGCCTACGCGGCCGATCACCGCGCGACCGGCTCGTTCGCCTACGCCCTCGACCGCCTGAAGGACCGCCTGGCCGATCCGGTCGCCGACCGCATCCTCGAGACGCTGCGCATGGCGCGCGAGGTCGGCGGCACGGAGGTGACGACGGTGCTGCGCGAGCTCGCCGCCTACCTGCGCGTCGATCTCGCCACTCGCGGCGAGCTGGAGGCGAGGCAGACATGGATCGTCAGCGCGGCGCGGCTGGGGGTCGCCGCGCCGTGGATCGTGCTGCTCATCCTCTCGACCCGTCCCGAGGCGGCGCAGGCGTACAACGCGCCCGGCGGCCTCGCGCTCATCGGCGGCGGCGCGGTCGTGACGTTCATCGCGTACCGCGTGATGCTGCGCATCGGCGCGCTGCCGACCGAGGCGCGGTGGTTCGCGTGACCGCATCGGTCGGGTGGAGCCTGATCCTCGGCGCCGGCCTCGGGCTCGGGCTGTGGATGCTCGTGAGCCTCGTGCCGATCCTGCGCCGACCGCTGCTGCTGCACCGGGTCGCGCCGTACGTGCTCGACGTCTCGCCGGGCGCGCGCGACCTGCTCGCACGCAGGCGGGTGGACCCGGCGCGCGTGCTGGGCGTGGTCGCGTCGCCGGTCGGCGATCGGCTGGCGCCGCTCGTGCACGCGGTGCTCGGCGCGCCCGACGGCATCCGCCTGCGGCTTCGCCAGGCGGCGGCGAGCGAGACGGTGAGCGACTTCCGCGGCCGCCAGCTGCGCTGGACCGTGCTCGGAGCCGCCGTCGGCGCGGCGCTCGGGGTGGTGGCCGCGGTGCAGCAGGGGCAGCTCGCGCTGCCCGCGGGGCTCGCGCTGCTCGGCGCCGCGATCGGCGCCGCCACCGTCGACTGGCTGCTCCAGCGACGCGCGAAGCGGCGGCTCGCGCGCATCTCGAGCGAGCTGCCGTCGATCCTCGAGTTCCTGTCGCTGAGCCTCGCCGCGGGGGAGGGCCTGCAGGACGCGCTGCGCCGGGTCGGCGCCGCGGGCCGCAGCGCGCTCGGGAGCGAGCTCGCGGGCGTCGTGGCGCGGTCGGCGGCGGGGGAGAGCCTCTCGAGCGCGCTCGCGGCGCTCGCCGACGAGCTCGGGCACCCCGGCGTCACGCGCAGCGTCGAGCAGATGCGCGGCGCCATCGAGCGCGGCACGCCGCTCGCCCAGACGCTGCAGGCGCAGGCGCTCGACGCGCGCGACGCCGCGAAGCGCGACCTGCTCGAGGCGGCGGGCCGCAAGGAGATCTCGATGCTCGTGCCGCTCGTGTTCGGGCTGCTGCCGACCACGGTGGCGTTCGCGATGTGGCCGGGCATCCATGTGCTGCAGGTCGGATTCTGAAGGAGGAGACCATGTCCACGATCAGCTGTCGCTTCGCCCGCCTCGTCGGGAGGATGCGCGACGAGGAGCGCGGCGACGTGCCCGGCTGGGTGCTCGTCACGCTCATGACGGCGGGGCTCGTCATCGTCATCTGGACGGTCGCCGGGCCCGCCCTGTCAGGCGTGTTCGAGCAGGCCATCGCGAGGGTCACGAGCTTCTGATGCGCCTGGCCGACGAGCGGGGCTCGGCGGTCGCGGAGTTCACGATGGTCGCAGGGCTGCTCGTGCTGCTCGTGCTCTCGGTCGTGCAGCTCTCGCTCGCGCTGCACGTGCGCGCGACGCTCGCCGACGCGGCCGCGGAGGGGGCGCGGCACGCGTCGCTGGTCGGGTCGGATGCGTCGGCCGGCATCGCGCGCACGCGCGAGCTGATCACGACCGCCGTCGGGCCCGCCTACGCGGAGCAGGTGTCGGCGGGGACGGCGGTCGTCGCAGGGCTCGAGACGATCGAGATCCGGGTCGCGGCGCCGCTGCCGGTGATCGGGCTCGTCGGGCCGGTCGGGCTGGAGGTGCGCGGCCATGCGCCGCTCGAGTCGCTGGGCTGAGCTGCGGCGCGCGCTCGGAGACGACGCCGGCAGCGCCTCGCTCGAGTTCCTGACGGTAGGTGTGCTGCTGCTCGTGCCGCTCGTCTACCTGGCGCTCTCGCTCGGGCAGATCCAGCACGCCGTGCTCGGCATCGAGGGCGCGGCGCGGCACGCGGCGCGCGTCATCGCCGCGGCGGACGGGCACGACGAGGGGCTCGCCGCCGCCGACCGCGCGATCCGCGTCGCGCTCGCCGACGCCGGGGTCGAGCCCGCGGCCGCCGAGGTCGCGATCACGTGCGCGCCGGCGGCGGGCGACTGCCAGACGCCGCGCGGCACCGTCACCGTGCAGGTCGACGCGACGGTGCCGCTGCCGCTCGCGCCGCCCGTGCTCGCGCTCGACGTCGGAATGGGCGTCCCGGTCTCGGCGCTCGCGTCGCAGCCGGTCTCGGCGTTCGGCGGTGCGCCGTGAGGCGCGTGCTGCGGCGCCTCGCGCGCGAGGACGACGGCTCGACGCTCGTGCTCACCATGGGGTTCGCGGCGCTCGCGCTCGCGCTCATCCTCGCGGTGACGGCGGCGACCAGCATGCTGATCGAGCGGCGCCGGCTCTTCACCGTCGCCGACGGCGCGGCGCTCGCGGCGGCCGAGGCGTTCGCGCTCGAGCAGGTGCGCTTCGACGGCACCGCCGCCGCGCCCGAGCTCGCCGACGCGGCCGTCGACGAGGCGGCCGCGGCATGGGCGTCGCGCGCTGCCGCCGGGCTCGACGACGTGCGCGTCGACGGCGCGAGCGCCGATGCGCGCAGCGCCTCCGTCACGGTCTCGAGCGCGTGGCGACCGCCGGTGGTCTCCCTCTTCCTGCCGGAGAGCATCCGCCTCGACGTGACGTCGACCGCGCGGGCGGTCTTCGTCGACTGAGCGCGCGCATGGAGCGTCTCGGGCGGTCGGTGCGGGAGGATGGCCGGCATGATCCCCGGCACCGTGCTCGCAGCGCGCTACGAGCTGCAGCAGCCGCTCGGCCACGGCGGGATGGGGCAGGTGTGGCTCGGCTTCGACCGCGTGCTCGAGCGCCAGGTCGCCGTCAAGGTGGCCGACCTGCGGATGGCGCAGGACCCGGCGGCCGAGGAGCGCTTCCAACGAGAGGCGCGGGCGGCCGCGGCGCTCGCGCACGACCACGTCGTGACGGTCTTCGACTCCGGCAGCGAGGGCTCGATCGCCTACCTGGTCATGCAGCTCCTGCCCGGGCCCGCCCTCGACGCCGTCATCCGCGACCGGGCCCCGCTGCCCGTCGACGAGGCGCTCGCGCTCGCCGAGCAGGCCGCCTCGGCGCTCGCGGCCATGCACGCCGCGGGCATCGTGCACCGCGACATCAAGCCGGCCAACCTGATGTTCGACGACCGCGGGCGCCTGCAGGTGCTCGACTTCGGCATCGTGCTGCTCACGGAGTCGGCCTCCGAGCTCACGGCGGCCTCGACCGTCGTCGGCAGCGCCGCCTACATCTCGCCCGAGCAGGCGCAGGGGGAGCCCGCCTCCCCGGCGAGCGACCTCTACGCGCTCGGCTGCGTGCTGACGGCCCTGCTCACCGGCGCGCCGCCCTTCGCCGCCGAGCAGCCGCTCGCGCTCCTGCAGCAGCACCGGGACGCCCCGCCGCCGGGAGTGCGGGAGCGCCGGACGGAGGTGCCGGAGGCCGTGGCCGCGCTGGTGTCGGAGCTGCTGGCCAAGGAGCCCGAGCGGCGGCCGGCGTCCGCTGCCGAGGTGCGCGACCGCATCGCGGCGCTGCGCACGGCTGCTGCCGACCGCACGCTGCCGCTGCCGGCCGCGAGGGACGGCGAGCGCGCCCCCGCCCGCGGGGCCGCCGCTGCGACCACGATGCTGCTGCCGCCCGCGGGGCCGGCCGCGCTCGAGCCGCCGTCCACGCTCGGCCATGCTCGCAGGCGCTGGCTCGCGGTGGCAGGGTCCCTCGTCGCGCTCATCGTCGCGGCCGTGGTCATCGGCTCGATGCTCGCGCGCGACGGCGAGCGCTCGCCCGCCGCGACGGACCCTGCGGCCTCCGCTGCGGCATCCGAGCCCGCCACGCCGGATGCGGCCGACACCGCCCCCGTCGAGCCCCCTGCCGAGACCGCTCCCGTCGAGACGGCCGCCCCGAATCCGGCCGAGCCGCAGCCCGCGGAGCCGGAGACCGCCGGCGCCGCCCCCGCGCTCGAGGCCCTCCGGCAGGCCATCCAGGACGCCGAATACGAGGAACGGCCCGGCCAGACGCGAGGCGACCTGCGGGACCGGGTCGACGAGCTCGAGGATCGCCTGAGCGAGGGCAGGACGGACGACATCGCCCAGCAGATCGACGAGCTGGGGCGGCGGGTCGACGAGCTCGAGCGCGAGGGACGGCTGGCGTCCGCGGGGGCGGATGCGGTCCGCGCCGCGCTCGCCGAGCTCGAGGCAGCACTGGGGTAGCGGCGTCGTCTCAGGGCTCGGTGACGGTGATGCGGTCGAAGGCGACGCTGCCGCCGCCTGGGTTGTTCGGCACGTAGGTGAACACGCTCACCGCGCCGGGGCCCTGCAGGGCGGCGAGGCTGTTCGTGCCGGAGCGCATCCAGCCGGGCTCTGCCTGGCCGACGGGCCACAGCTTGGCGCGCACGGTGGTGGGCGAGGTGCCCGTCACCTCCATGCTGAAGGCGTACTGCTGGCCCGGCGCGATCGTGATGGGCACCTGCAGCATCGGCGCCATCGCGGTCGCGCCGTCCTGCAGCAGGTAGAGGCGCACGCCGCCGTCGGCCTGCAGCCGCAGCCTCGCGATGTAGTTCGCCGAGCCGATGCGGCGCCCGACGAGCGAGACGTACTGCGCCTCGACCAGCGAGCCGACGGAGAAGACCGCGTCGATGCGGGTGCTCGCGCTCGAGACGCCGTTGAGGTCGGCGAAGACCGTCTGGGTCGTGGCGGGCGGGATGGTCATGCGGCCGGCCCCGCCGGAGACCGAGAACCTGCTCGCCGTGCCCCGCAGGGTCCAGGGGCCGCCGACATCCGCCGACCCCCATGCGTTGGCGACCGTGCGGGTGAAGGCGTCGTCCGCGAGCACGTCGGTCGCGGGCGCGACGACCGTCACGCTCCGCTCCGCCACGGCGGTCGCGCCGTCGTCGTCGGTGACGCGCAGGCGCACGGTGTGCTCGCCCGCCGCCGCGTAGACGTGGGACGCCGTCGAGCCGCCGGCGGCGAAGCCCGCGCCGAAGTCCCACTCGTACGCGGCGATGGACCCGTCCGAGTCGGAGGAGCCGGCGCCGTTCGCGGTCACCGTCAGGCCGGAGGCGGCGACCGAGAACGAGGCGGTCGGCGCAGCGTTCGGGCTCGGCGCGCCTCCCGCCGGATCGGTGACCGTGATCCGGTCGAAGGCGACGCTGCCGCCGCCTGGGTTGTTCGGCACGTAGGTGAACACGCTCACCGCGCCGGGGCCTTGCAGTGCGGCGAGGCTGTTCGTGCCGGAGCGCATCCAGCCGGGCTCCGCCTGGCCGACGGGCCACAGCTTCGCACGCACGGTCGTCGGCGAGGTGCCCGTCACCTCCATGCTGAGGGCGTACTGCTGGCCCGGCGCGATCGTGATGGGCACCTGCAGCATCGGCGCGATCGCGGTCGCGCCGTCCTGCAGCAGGTAGAGGCGCACGCCGCCGTCGGCCTGCAGGCGCAGCCTCGCGATGTAGTTGGCTGAGCCGATGCGGCGCCCGACGAGGGAGACGTATTGCGCATCCACGCGCGACCCCACGCTGAACAGCGCGTCGATGCGGGTGCTCGCGCTCGAGACGGCGTTGAGGTCGGCGTAGACGGTCTGGCTCATCGAGGGCGGGACGGTCATGCGGCCTGCGCCGCCGGAGACCGAGAACCTGCTGCTCGGGCCGCGCAGGGTCCAGGCGCCGCCGACATCCGCCGACCCCCAGGCGTTGGCGACCGTGCGGCCGAAGCCGTCGAGGGCGAGCACGCGCTCTGCGGGGTCGAGCACGGTGACGCTCCGGACGGCCTCGCCGCTCGCGCCCTCGTCGTCGGTCACGGTGAGGGTGATCGGGTAGACGCCGGTGCCGGCGTACGTGTGGGTCACGGTCTCGCCTGTGGCGGTGCTGCCGTCGCCGAGCTGCCAGGCGTAGGACGCGATGGTGCCGTCGGCGTCGCTCGAGCCGCTCGCGCTCGCCGTCACCGCGAGGCCGTCGGACTCGACGGCGATCGATGCCGTCGGCGGGGCGTTGGCGGCGGGGGTGCGCAGCGTCCACGTCGAGGACGTCGTGGTCGACGCCCCGTCGGAGACGACCGCTCGCCACTCGTGCTCGGTGCCCAGCGCGAGGTCGGGCCACTCCACGGAGGCGACCTCGCCCGCGTCGATCCGCACGGTGCCGATCGGCTCGAACGGGGCCGGCTCCCGCGACGTCAGGTCGAACGGGAGGGTGAAGGACGAGTCGGCGTCGGTCTCGTACTGCCCGAGCACCGGCGAGTAGGTGGTCGCGGTCAGCGTGCCCTCCGTCGGCTCGAACGAGTAGTACCGCAGCCACCCGTTGCCGCCGTTGGCCCGGGCCTGGTAGTCGGTCAGGATCTGGTGCACCGGCTGGCCGCAGACGTTCTCGTCGGTGCGGCTCGCCTCGCCGAGGTCGCCGTCGTGCTCGTGGCCGGAGAGGACCAGGCGGATCTGGCAGTGCTGCGCGACGAAGTCCTGCCACATCGCCGCGGGTGCGGTCCCGCCCGGGCGCTGGGGCGTCGTGCGATGGGTCCCCGTGATGCTCAGGAAGCTGTGGGTCGCCATGATGACCGTGCGGTCGGGGTGCGCGTCGAGCACGCGGTCGGCCCAGTCGAGCGCGTAGCCCGGCGCCTCCCACTCGAGGTTGAGCACCAGGAAGTCGACGCCGCCGGCGGTGAAGAGCGCGTAGCTGTCGGCGTTGCCGCGGTCGATGGGGTCCGGCCCGAACTGGTCCTGCCCCAGGTAGCCGCCGTAGCGGGTGGTCTCCGTGCTCCACGAGCCCTCGGCGTAGCGCGACGGCGGGAAGTGCGCGTTGTACGGGCCCATGTCGCCGGTGGCGATGTCGAAGTCGTGATTGCCCGGCACGACGCTGTTCGGCACCGCGCCGTCGTCGAGGATCCGGAAGGCCTCCGAGATGTTATCCCAGCCGCGCTCGAGCGTCCAGTCGTCGACGAGACTCACGTGAAGTGCCCGCGACAGGTTTGCGGTGCCTCACGTAGGAATGCCCGCGAAACTCTGAGGGCAT